>NZ_QAOZ01000041.1:0-1016 GCF_003050885.1 Rhodococcus sp. OK611 | reverse complement strand
TCGAGGCGGGTGATGGATTCGAGCATCATCTGCGCGACGTCGACGACCTCGACGCCTTCGCCCTGGCCCGATTCCTGGCGTGCGGTGACGCCGTCGGTGAGCATGACGCGGCAGAAGGGGCAGCCGGTCGCGATCTTCTTCGGATCCGTGGACAGCGCTTCGTCGACGCGGTCGACGTTGATGCGCTTGCCGATGTTCTCTTCCATCCACATGCGCGCACCGCCGGCGCCACAGCACATGGATCGTTCGCCGTGACGCGGCATTTCCTTGAGGTTGCTGCCGGTGGCGGCCATCAGTTCACGGGGCGCGTCGTAGACCTTGTTGTGGCGGCCGAGGAAGCACGGGTCGTGGTAGGTGACGTCCTCGTTGACCGAGGCGACGGGGATCAGCTTCTTCTGCCGCACCAGGCGGTTGAGCAGCTGGGTGTGGTGCACGACCTCGTAGTCGCCGCCCACCTCCGGGTACTCGTTGCCGAGCGCGTTGAAGCAGTGCGCGCAGGTGACGACGATCTTGCGCTTGGACTGTTCGATACCGTCGAAGACGTTGTTGAGTGTCTCGATGTTCTGCATCGCGAGCTGCTGGAACAGGAACTCGTTGCCGGCGCGGCGAGCGGAGTCACCGGTGCAGGTTTCGTCGGCGCCGAGGACCATGAACTTCACGCCCGCGGTGGCGAGCAGTTCGGCGACGGCCTTGGTGGTCTTCTTGGCGCGGTCCTCGTAGGCGCCGGCGCAGCCGACCCAGAACAGGTATTCGTAGTCCTCGAAGGTGTCGGCGTCCTTGCCGTAGACGGGGATCTCGAAGTCCATCTCGTTGATCCAGTTGAGGCGGTCCTTGGAGTTCTGGCCCCAGGGGTTGCCCTTGTTCTCGAGGTTCTTGAACAGCCCGGCCAGCTCGGACGGGAACTCCGACTCGATGAGCACCTGGTAGCGGCGCATGTCGATGATGTGGTCGACGTGTTCGATGTCGACGGGGCACTGCTCGACGCAGGCGCCGCAGTTGGTGCACGACCACAGGGT
>NZ_QAOZ01000040.1:0-1166 GCF_003050885.1 Rhodococcus sp. OK611 | reverse complement strand
CCGTGGGCACACCAGTAATCGTCGAGGCAGTCCGTACCCCGATCGGCAAGCGAGGGGGTTGGCTGTCCGGCCTGCACGCGGCGGAGACCCTGGGCTCGGTTCAGGTCGGACTGCTCGAGCGGGCGGGCATCGACCCCCTCCTCGTCGAGCAGGCCATCGGCGGCTGCGTCACCCAGGCCGGTGCACAGTCCAACAACGTCACCCGGGTCGCCTGGCTGGCTGCGGGTCTGCCGTGGCAGACCGGCGCCACCACCATCGACTGCCAGTGCGGTTCCGCGCAGCAGGCCAACCACCTGATCGCCGGGCTGATCGCCACCGGCGCCATCGACATCGGCGTCGCCTGCGGCGTCGAGCAGATGAGCCAGGTCCCGCTCGGCGCCAACGTCGGCACCGAGGCAGGCCCGCGCCGCCCGGCGTCCTGGGACATCGACATGCCCAACCAGTTCGAGGCCGCCGAGCGGATCGCGAAGCGTCGCGGCATCACCCGCGCGGACATCGAGGCGCTCGGCGTCCGCTCGCAGGCCCTGGCCAAGCAGGCCTGGGCCGAGGGACGCTTCGACCGCGAGGTGCTGCCCGTGACCGCCCCCGTCATCGGCGAGGACAAGCTGCCGACCGCCGAGACCACAGTGGTTTCCCGGGACCAGGGCCTGCGCGACACCACGCTCGAGTCGCTCGCCAAGCTCAAGCCGGTCATCGAGGGCGGCATCCACACCGCCGGCACCGCCTCGCAGATCTCCGACGGCGCCGCCGCAGTGCTGCTGATGGACTCCGACCGCGCCCTCGCCCTCGGCCTCAAGCCCCGCGCCCGGATCGTCTCCCAGGTGCTCGTCGGCGCCGAGCCCGAATTCCACCTCGACGGCCCCGTCCAGGCCACCGCCAAGGTCCTCGAGAAGGCAGGCATGAAGATCGGCGACCTCGACCTGTTCGAGGTCAACGAGGCCTTCGCGTCCGTCGCACTGTCCTGGGCTCGGGTGCACGGCCCCGACATGGACAAGGTCAACGTCAACGGCGGCGCCCTCGCCCTCGGCCACCCCGTCGGCAGCACCGGATCCCGCCTCATCACCACCGCACTGCACGAACTCGAGCGGACGGACAAGTCCACCGCACTGATCACCATGTGCGCCGGCGGCGCGCTGGCCACCGGCACCATCATCGAGCGGATCTGA
>NZ_QAOZ01000039.1:0-1278 GCF_003050885.1 Rhodococcus sp. OK611 | reverse complement strand
TGGGTCTCCGGCACCGTCACCGCCGACGTCACCGGCATCACCAAGGAAGGCGAAGCCGGCCCGTTCAACGCAGCCGCCAACACCCCCGGCACCAACAACTCCTCCACGCACGGGATCTCGCGCATCAACACCGGCTACATCGTCGGCTGCCAGGTCGACATCACCGGCCTCGGCGGCTCCATCGGCGCAGGCATCGACCTCTCCGGGCCCTCGATCTCCGGTTCGCTGACCGTCCCGGTCTCCGCAGGCCAGGTCAAGTTCGTCAGCGTCGCGGGCAAGGACATCAAGAAGAACGGCAAGTACTCGGTCCAGTACCAGGACACCCAGCTCGAGATCCAGAACTGCGGCGGCTTCGCACAGGCCCGCTCCTACACCGTGGTCGAGATCGTCGGCAACGACTACTCCAAGACCACCCTGTACGGCCAGCCCTTCAGCATCGGATAGCGGCTGCGCCGCCCGTGCGCGTGTTGCACCCCGACTGGGGTACGACACGCGCACAGTCCACGCCTGAACTCGATACCTGAACCCTCAGAGGGGAATTCATGAACGTCAACACCACCGGCCTGCGTCGCGGGCTCAAGATCGCGAGCGCCGGCAGCGCCGCCGCCATCGCGCTCGGCTTCCTGTCCGCGGGCGCGGCCAACGCCGGCACCCTCGTCCCGCTGCCCGACGGCACGATCACCGAGACCCTCGTCGACGGCACCGTCGTCACCATCACCCGCACCGGCGAATCCGCCACCATCTCCCCGTCCATGGGCGCGACCCCGCTGCACCGCAACGTCTGGGTCTCCGGCAGCGCCAAGGTCGAGGTCTCCGGCGGCGGCGCAGGCACCATCCAGCCCGGCTACATCGTCGCCTGCCAACTCACCCTCGGCGGCAAAACCGGCACCGACGGCAGCATGAAGCGCGACTGGGAAGGCGAGGCGATCAAGACCGCGCCCGACTCGGCAAAGGCCGCAGGCAACCTGTCCATCGCACCCGGCCAGGCCGTGGACTACAAGATCCTCGATCTCGAACTCGCCGACGCCTTCGGCGCCGAACAACACCGCGCCGCAAACCCCTACAAAGGCAAGGGCAGCGTCACCTGGGCCGACTCCACCCTCGGCGTCAGCGGCTGCGCCGGCTACGCCCAGGCCCGCTCCTACGTCAAGGTCACCGTCAACACCGCCAACGTCACCAGCAACGTCACCCTCTGGGGCCAGCCCTTCAGCATCGGCTGACCCCACCCAAGAACGCACCCGGACCACTCGGCCGCGCCCCTCACGCGACCGAACCCGG
>NZ_QAOZ01000038.1:0-1309 GCF_003050885.1 Rhodococcus sp. OK611 | reverse complement strand
GCGAACTGCCCCCGCGGCACCGCCCTGACCACCGGCATGGACTACGGCGGATCCCTCGGCAGCGGAAACTTCGGCGACAAGGGCCCGTCCATCACCATCGGCAAGAGCAGCTCCACCACCACCCTTGCCACTGTCACCGGCGCCCGGGTCGGCGTGCCGAGCAACCTCACCGCCAACGTCACCGGCGGAACCGCGGGCGACACCATCGAATTCCGCGACGGCACCGCCCCGATCGGCACCGCCACCCTCGACGGCGCGGGCACCGCCACCCTCGCCTGGACCCCCACGGTCCGGGGCGGCCACACCCTCACCGCGCACTTCCCCGACACCGCGTTCTCCACCGCCTCCCAGTCCGCGCCGATCACCGTGCAGGTAGCCGAGCAGAACGCCACCTCGAGCGTCGCGATCGCACCGATCACCGGCGCGCAGGTCGGCCGTGCCTCCACCATCACCGCCACCGTCACCCCCACCGGGGCGGGCGGAACCGTCGAACTCCGTGACGGCACAGCATCGCTCGCGACGTTGCCGGTCGGCGCAGACGGCAGGGTCACCTACCAGTGGGTGCCCGCCGCGGCAGGCTCGCACACCCTCACCGCCACCTTCTCCGGCCGTGACAACGTCACCGGCTCCAACACCACCGCACAGGTGAACGTGGCCGAGGCACCCGCCTCCAACACCAACTCGACCACCACCCTCAACCCGATCGGCGCCGCCGCCGTCGGCAAGGCCACCACCCTGACCGCGAAGGTCACCCCCGCCAACGCCGGCGGCACCGTCACCTTCAAGGACGGCGGCATCGTCATCGGCACCGGCACAGTCGGCGCCGACGGAACCGCCACCACCGCGTGGACCCCGGCGACAGCAGGCCAGCGCACCATCACCGCCGAATACTCGGGCAAGGACACCGTCAACGCGTCCTCCGACCAGGAATCGGTGATCGTGGGGCCCGGCGACGGCACCGGCGGAACCCCAGGAACCGGCGGCGGAACCGGCAGCCTCGGATCGATCTTCGGCTCCTGACAACCGACACACCCTGAAGGGTCTGTCCCCGGCCTGGGCGGCCGGGGACAGACCCCAACGGCCCCAACCGAACTGCGGCCTCGATGTCGACGGTCGCACTCCCCTCGACCGAAGGAACACCATGACATCACGAGAGACCACCCGCGCCGTCGCCGCAGGCACGGCAACGACACTGGCCATGGGCGCATTCGCCCTCCTCGGCGCAGGCACCGCCACCGCAGCCCCCGCCACGATCACCTGGGACAGCGGCAGCTCCCGCTACATCCGCGACATCAGCAACACCACCCCC
>NZ_QAOZ01000037.1:0-1558 GCF_003050885.1 Rhodococcus sp. OK611 | reverse complement strand
CTATGGTGACTGAACTCGCACGGAACGAGTGACCCCCCAACACACCGCGGGCCGCGGCAGTCCCGCTCACATCAAAAGGTTGTACCCATGACCACATCGATCCCGACCGCCCCACGGCAGCAGCTCTACATCGACGGTCAGTTCACCGACGGCAGCTCAGGGACGGCCGTCGACGTGATCAGCCCCGTCACCGGCCAGCACATCGCGACCCTGCCCACCCCCTCGACCGCCGACATCGACAAGGCCATCGACGCCGCACACCGCGCCCAGCGCGAATGGGCCAAGGTCGGCGTCTGGCAGCGCGCCGAAATCTGCCACCGCATCGGCGACGAGCTCGAAAAGCGCATCGACACCCTCGCCCGCCTGCAAACCCTCGAACAGGGCAAGCCGCTCGCCGAATCGATCGCCGACGTCACCGAAGCCGCCCAACTGTTCCACCTGCACGCCGAAGACGCCGTCCGCCTCCACGGCGAAACCCTGCCGTCCAACGACCAGGCCAAGCGGATGTTCACCTTCTACCGCCCCGTCGGCGTCTGGGCCATCATCACGCCCTGGAACTTCCCCCTGCTCATGCTCACCGAATTCGTCGCACCCGGCCTGGCCACCGGCAACGCCCACGTCGTCAAGCCCCCCACCCACACCTCACTGACCGTGCTCGCCGCCATGGAAGCCTTCGAAGCAGCAGGCCTACCCACCGGCCTGATCAACATCCTGCCCGGCGAAGGCACCACCGGCTCCGACCTCGTCGCCCACCCCGGCATCGACGCCATCGGCTTCATCGGCTCCTCCCAAACCGGCGCCAAAATCCAGGCCACCGCAGGCCTCAAGCGCTCGATCATGGAATGCTCCGGCAACGGACCGCTCATCGTCCTCGCCGACGCCAACATCGAAGCCGCCGCCAAAGCCGCCGCCGACGCCGCCTACTACTGCGCAGGCCAGGTCTGCTGCGCCACCGAACGCGCCCTCGTCCACGCCGACGTCCACGACCAATTCGTCGCCGCCCTCGTCGCCTACGCCGACACCATCAACCTCGGCAACCCCTTCGACCCCACCGTCAACCTCGGACCGGTCAACAACGAAGGCGTCGCCGCCAAAATGGACCGCCACATGGCCGACGCCCGCACCCGCGGCTTCGACATCCTCCACGGCGGCACCCGCCAAACCGGCCACCCCACCGACCTCTACTACAACTTCACCATCGTCGACGGCGTCACCCCCGACAGCCTCCTGAGCACCGAAGAATCCTTCGGCCCCGTCGTCCCCGTCATCACCGCCAACGACGACGACGAACTCCTCCGCCTCGCCAACGCCGACGCACTCGGCCTCCAAGCCGCCGTCTTCACCGAAAACCTCACCAAGGCCTACCGATTCATCGAAGAAATCGAAGCCGGCCAAGTCATCGTCAACGACAGCACCGGATTCTGGGACATCAACATGCCCTTCGGCGGAGCCGGCGGCAAAGGCACCGGCTGGGGCCGCATCGGCGGCAAACACACCCTCCTCGACATGTCCGACCTCCGCACCGGCGTCATCCACCTGGGCCGCTGACCCACAACAC
>NZ_QAOZ01000036.1:0-2341 GCF_003050885.1 Rhodococcus sp. OK611 | reverse complement strand
TTGTGTCGCCGACTCCGAATGGTGGCACGGTGCAGTTCAAGGATGGTGCGACCCCGATCGGTGGTCCGGTGAATGTGGTCGACGGTAAGGCGAAGTTGTCGCATACCTTCGATTCGCCGGGTGCTCATTCGATCTCGGCGACGTACTCCGGGTTCGCTGGTTTCTCGGGTGCGGGTTCTCAGGCGAGCACGGTGACGGTGGCCGGTGCCGGTGGGGCCGGGTCGTTCGGTTCCAGCCAGTTCGGTTCCTGAATCTCTAGTTCTGTTTCGATCCAACAATGCTTTGTGCTGCAAATGGAGGAACTTTCATGTCCGGTCTGATGATGCGCCGCGCGGTGGCGGCGGTAAGTGGTGCCGCCCTCGCGGTGCTCGGTCTCGGGGTCGGGGTCGCCTCGGCGGCGCCGGGCTCGGTGACCTGGGATGACGGGAACGAGCGGATCACCCGCACGATCAGCGACGTCACCCCGGCCGCAGGCGACACCATCACCTCGAAGACCGTCTTCGACCGGACCGGCGGAGTCGTCGAGTACATCCAGCAGGTCAAGGACATCCATCCGCCGTGCCTGACCTATGTGGACGGCTCCGCGAAGGTCGACGGTTCCGGACAGGGACTCGACAGCCAGGGCGCCGACTTCGCGAAGGTGTCCGGCAGCTGGGCGCTGTACCCGAGCATCTCGCCGAATCTGCGGACCTTCGAGTTCTCGTACAAGGTGGGTGCCGACTGTGCCCGAGGCGTGCCGCTGATGACCACGGTGCACTACTCCGGGACGCTCGGCAGCGGTACCTATGACGGCAAGGGCCCGACGGTGTCGGTCCGCAAGAACGCCTCGACCACGACGCTTGCCCCCGTGCCGGCCGCGACTGTCGGGCAGGCCGTGCAGCTGACCGCGACCGTCGCGGGCGGCGCCGTGGGCAATGTCGTCGAGTTCTACGACGGTGCCGCCAAGATCGGTGAGGGACCGCTCGTCGGCAGCGCAGTGACGGTCGGCTGGACGCCGTCCACCGCCGGCGCGCACAACCTCTCCGCGAAGTTCCTCCCGACCGCCACAGCCGAGGGCTCGCAGTCGGCCGCCCAGGCGGTGACGGTGTCGGCTCCCGACGCGGCGACCACGACGACGCTGACGGTGCCTGCGACGGCGAATGTGGGTGCGGCGGTTGAGTTGAAGGCGACGGTTGCTCCGGCTGCCGCGGGTGGCACGGTGCAGTTCAAGGATGGTGCCGCGAACATCGGTGGTCCGGTTGCGGTTGCCGGTGGTGTGGCGACGTTGTCGCACAGCTTTGATGCTGCGGGTGCGAAGTCGATCACCGCGGTGTATTCGGGTGGTGCGGGTTTCACGGGTTCGACGTCTGCTGCGGCGACGGTGACGGTGTCGGTGCCCGATGAGGCGACCACCACGACGTTGACGGTGCCTGCGACGGCGAATGTGGGTGCGGCGGTTGAGTTGAAGGCGACGGTTGCTCCGGCTGCCGCGGGTGGCACGGTGCAGTTCAAGGATGGTGCCGCGAACATCGGTGGTCCGGTCACTCTCAACGCTGGTGTGGCGACGTTGTCGCACAGCTTTGATGCTGCGGGTGCGAAGTCGATCACCGCTGTGTATTCGGGTGGTGCGGGTTTCACGGGTTCGACGTCTGCTGCGGCGACGGTGACGGTGTCGGTGCCCGATGAGGCGACCACCACGACGTTGACGGTGCCTGCGACGGCGAATGTGGGTGCTGCGGTTGAGTTGAAGGCGACGGTTGCTCCGGCTGCCGCGGGTGGCACGGTGCAGTTCAAGGATGGTGCCGCGAACATCGGTGGTCCGGTTGCGGTTGCCGGTGGTGTGGCGACGTTGTCGCACAGCTTTGATGCTGCGGGTGCGAAGTCGATCACCGCGGTGTATTCGGGTGGTGCGGGTTTCACGGGTTCGACGTCTGCTGCGGCGACGGTGACGGTGTCGGTGCCGGATGAGGCGACCACCACGACGTTGACGGTGCCTGCGACGGCGAATGTGGGTGCTGCTGTTGAGTTGAAGGCGACGGTTGCTCCGGCTGCCGCGGCCGGGACGGTGCAGTTCAAGGACGGCGCTGCGAACATCGGTGGTCCGGTTGCGGTGAACGCTGGTGTGGCGACCTTGTCGCACGCCTTTGATGCTGTGGGTGCGAAGTCGATCACCGCTGTCTACTCCGGCGGTGCCGGGTTCACCGGTTCGACCTCTCCTGCCGCGACGGTGACCGTGTCGGTTGCCGATGTCGCGACGTCGACCCAGCTGACGGTGCCTGCGACGGCGTTCGTGGGTGCGCCTGCGGAGTTGAAGGCGACGGTCTCGCCCGCTCCCGCTGGTGGCACGGTGCAGTTCAAGAAT
>NZ_QAOZ01000035.1:0-3855 GCF_003050885.1 Rhodococcus sp. OK611 | reverse complement strand
GTGGTCATGGGTACAACCTTTTGATGTGAGCGGGACTGCCGCGGCCCGCGGTGTGTTGGGGGGTCACTCGTTCCGTGCGAGTTCAGTCACCATAGATGCCCGGTGTGGCGCCTGTCACCCCCAAGGAACAAGATTCTTCTCGTCTGACTGTTATTCGGGCAACTGATCGGGGTCAGATCGGCTCAATTGTCTAAGTTTGCGGGCGAAATTCTGCTCAAGCCTTGTCTTCGCTCCTCCGATCTGGTCATACTGATCCGCACGTCGACCGCCGGGCACCGCGCGGCCGACCTGTTTCCGGGCCCTATGCCGCAGGGCTCCGCACCCGTTCGTTCCGTCCGAGTCACCGTCAATTCGCATGAGCCGCAGGCTCTTTCCGATCACGTGACTAGGAACCCCAATGACAGAGACCGCTTCCACAGAACAACCCGCACCCACGCTGCACAAGACCATGCGGTGGTACGACGGCTTCGCGATGTCGCTGACCATGCCCGCCGCGTTGATCGCCTCGCTCGGTGCGTCGATCGTCGGCCTCGGCGGCTGGGGGGCCGTACTCCTGTGGACCATCTCGATGCTGCTGGCGACGGTGGCCAACTGGATCTACACCGAGCTCGCGGCGATGTTCCCGGACACGTCCGGTGGCATCGCGGCGTACGCGGCGGAGGCATGGAAGGAACGGGCACCGATCGTCGGTCCACTCGCCGCCGTCGGCTACTGGTTCCCCTGGACCACCGCGCTGTCGGTCTACGCCGGCATCATCGGTGCACTCGTGCAGTCCCAGTGGTTCCCTGACCAGGACTGGTCGATCAGTCTCGGGCCGATCGGGCTCGACTTCCCGATCATGGTCGGGCTGATGGTGATCGGAATCCTCTACGTGCTCAACATCGTCGGGGTCCGGATCACGATGACCTTCGTCTACATCACCGGCGGCATCCTGCTGATCCCGCTGGCGGTGTTCATCATCGGGCCGCTGATCACGGGCGGTTTCCACATCTCCGAGCTGACCTGGAATCTGCACGGCATCGAGGGTCTGCGCACCTCCTTGGTCTGGCTTTACGTCATGGCCTGGACCTCGTTCGGCGTCGAGGTCTGCGCGACGTTTGCCCCGGAGTACCGCAACACCGTCTCCGATACGGCGAAGGCGTTGAAGGCCGGCGTGCTCTTCTCGCTCGGCGTCTTCGTGTTGCTGCCCCTCATCCTCACCGGCTACGTCGGCGAGGCCGCGATCGCCGAGGCACCGACGACCTTCTATGTGTCGGCGTTCCAGGATCTCGTCGGTGGCGCCGCAGATGTCATGGTCCTGTTCCTGATCTGCTCGCTGCTGCTGATCATGGTGACCGGTCTCGCGGACGGATCCCGCGTGCTCTACAACATGGGCAAGGAGGGCACGAGTATCCGGCAGGTCGGCGTGCTGAACAGCCGGGGCATCCCCGTCCGGGCCCTGACGGTGGCCCTCGTGGTCAACGTGCTCGTCCTGACCGTGTTGAAGACGCCGCTGGCGATCATCGTCACCGGCAACCTCGGCTACATCCTCGCGCACATCTTCGCCCTGTCCGGCTTCTTCCTGCTCCGTAAGGACCGCCCGGATCTGGCGCGGCCGATCCGCCTGCCCGCGGTCTTCGTTCCGCTTTCCCTCGCGCTGGCCGCCGTCCTCGTGGTGATCCTGGTCGTGGGCGCCACCGGCTTCGAGGTGACCGGATACGGCGGCTTCAAGGAACTCGCTGTCGCGCTCGGTGTGTTGGCGCTGGGTGTCGTGCTCTGGCTGTACCGGCGCAAGGTCCAGGACCGCGGCGAGGTGACTGAGCAGGCGGTTTCGTGAACGCCTATGCCCTGCTGGCGGGGGCGATCGCGTGCGAGATCGTCGCCACCCTCTCGCTCAAGGCCGCCGACGGTTTCAGCCGTCCGCTGCCGTCGATCGTGGTCGTCATCGGGTACGCGGCCAGCTTCACGCTGCTCGGGTTCGCGCTGGCCCGCGGGCTCAACGTCGGGGTCGGGTACGCGATCTGGTCCGGCGTGGGAACGACGGTCGTCGCGATCCTCGGCGTGCTCATCTTTCGGGACACGCTCTCGGCCACCGCGATCGGAGGCATCGTCCTGATCGTCGCCGGGGTGGTGCTGCTCAATATCGGCCACGGCGGGAACCCCGAGGAGTCCGCAAGTCCCGGGGGTGCGTCGGTCGGCGCACCCGTCGGGGCGGCCCCGCACGGCGACGCCTGACGCCACGCCCACGACGCCGTCCCCGCTCGTGCCGGCGTTGCCATACCCCTTCACACAAAGGAACTCACATGTCGCCCATCACCCGTCGCTCGATGCTCGTCGGTTCACTCGGTGTCGCCGCCGCATTCGGTCTCAGTTCCTGCGCGACGTCCTCAGCTCAGTCGTCATCGTCCCCGGGCGCTCGGTACGACGTGATCGTCATCGGCGCCGGGGCGGCGGGGCTGGGGGCAGCCAAGCGGATCCATGAGGCGGGCAAGAAGGTCCTGGTGCTCGAGGCACGGGACCGGATCGGCGGTCGCGTCTGGACGGATCGAACGACCATGAGCATTCCGTTCGAGCGTGGAGCCGAGCTCCTGCACGGCGGTCCGGACATCTCCACGTGGGCCTACGTGACGGATATGGGCTTGGGCACGCACCGCCTCGACCCGAACTACTCCCGCTTCGACCCGCAGTCTCCCTGGGAGGTGCAGGGCTCCGCGCAGTTCTATCGATTCCCGAACGGGGTTCCTGCCGTCGGTCCAACGGCGCCGGCCCCGGCGGACGGCGAGACGGCGGAGGCCTACCTCGCCCGGTTGGGCATTCCGCGCTCGAACTACCCGCTCGCGCTGCTCATCATCGAGGTCGACGACGAGCAGTTCGATGTCTTGCCTGCGGAGAACGTCGTCGACACCCTGCAGGAGTGCCTCGATGTCGAGCGGACCGGCGAGGCACCGGTCGACGACTATGCGGGCGACTTCCGGGTGATCGGCGGCTACGACCAGATCATCCGCGCAATCGGTGAGCGGGTGGAGATCAAGACGAACACCGTCGTCGACACGATCACGCACAGCGCAGGCGGGGTCTCCGTTTCGGCGGGTGGCCGCGACTACGAGGCGGCACGGTGCGTCGTCGCGGTCCCCGCCGGAGTCCTCAAGGCGGGGAGGATCGAGTTCTCGCCCGCCCTCCCGGACACCAAACTCGATGCGATCGAACAGGTTCGGTACCTGTCCGTGTACAAGGCGATCCTCGAATTCTCGCGTCCGGTCATCTCCATGCCGTTCGGGCTGGCCGAAACGTACTCGCTCCGGCCGCCAGTGCTGTGGGACGCGTCCGCCGGTACCCCGGGATTCACGGGACAACTGCTCGTCGCCTGGGCAACCGGTGCTCAGGCCGACGAGTTGCTCGCGCTCCCGGAACACGAGCGTTTCGAGAGGTCGCTCGAGACGGTCCGCAGGCTGGGCGGCGACGCAAACGTCACCTATTCGAAGGCCTCGACCTACGACTGGTCCAAGGACGAGTTCGCGCTCGGCGCCTACCCGGAGAAGTCGGACAAGGTCATCTATGAGCCCGTCAACGGGGTGCTGCATTTCGCGGGGATGGTGACGAGCACCGTCCACAGGTCGCTCAACACGGGTACGGACGCCGCAGACTCCGTCCTTCGGTCGCTCTGATCTGTACCGAAACCTATTGACTCAGTTCACCAATCGAGAGGAATACATGTTTACCGAGTTCGTGAAATCCGGCCCCCGCTCGGGCGCCCGACGTGCCCGTCTGGTCAGCGTGAGCATCGGTGCTGCCGCGGCGGTGGCGATCGGCCTGATGTCGACCGGTGCGGCGCATGCCGACACGTTTGTGCCGCTGCCGGACGGGCAGAAGGCCGGG
>NZ_QAOZ01000034.1:0-5134 GCF_003050885.1 Rhodococcus sp. OK611 | reverse complement strand
GGCGATCTTCGCCTGCTCTGCGTTGACGACGTCCATGATGACCCCGCCCTTGAGCATCTCGGCCATGCCGCGCTTGACGCGGGCCGTGCCGGTGGACGATTCAGTGTCGAGCATTCTGTATTCCTCTGGGAGATTTCACCTCTGGGTACGAGGTGATGGTGGGCGGGCCGGGGGCCGAAACGGCGATCCGCCCCATGGGCGCCGTTGACCATGGGGCGGATCGGGTACTCAGCGCGCGGTGTGCGCGTCCGCGACCGAGAGCGCGGTGTCGAGGATCGCAAGCCCCTCCCGAACCTCGGCGTCGGTGGCGGTGCACGGCGGCACCGCGTGGATCCGGTTGAAGTTCGCGAACGGCAGCAGTCCGGCGGACTTGCACGCCGTGATGACCTCGTTCATCGCCGGGCTGGAGGCGCCGTACGGGGCGAGCGGTTCCTTCGTCCCACGGTCGGTGACGAGTTCGATCGCCCAGAACACGCCGACACCGCGGACGTCACCGACCGACGGGTGCCGCTGGGCGAGTTCGCGCAGTCCGGGACCGAGGATCTCGTTGCCGATCCGGGCAGCGTTCTCGACGATCTTCTCCTCCTCCATCGCGTTGATGGTGGCGACAGCGGCGGCGGTGGCCAGTGGATGGCCCGAGTACGTCAGCCCACCGGGGTACGCCCGGTTGGCGAATGTCGCCGCGATCTCGGCGTTGATCGCGACGCCGCCCAGCGGGACGTAGCCGGAGTTCACACCCTTGGCGAAGGTGATCAGGTCTGGGACCACATCGAAATGATCTATCGCAAACCACTTTCCGGTCCGCCCGAAGCCGGCCATCACCTCATCTGCGATGAACACGATGCCGTGGCGGTCGCAGATCTCCCTGACCCCGGCCATATAGCCGGGTGGGGGAACCATGATGCCCGCGGTGCCCGGTACCGATTCGAGGATGATGGCAGCGATCGTGCTCGGTCCCTCCATCGCGACCAACTGGTCGAGGTGTGCGAGCGCTCGCTCGGTCTCCTGAGCCTCATCGGCCGCGTGGAACTGCGAGCGGTAGAGGAAGGGACCGTTGAAATGCACGATGCCGCTGTTGCCGCGATCGTTGGGCCAGCGACGCGGGTCACCGGTCAGGTTGATCGCGGTGTCGGTGCCGCCGTGGTACGACCGGTACCGCGAGAGCACCTTGTAGCGGCCGGTGTGCAGTCGGGCCATCCGCACCGCGTGCTCGACGGCGTCCGCGCCGCCGTTGGTGAAGAACACCTTGTTCAGATCGCCAGGGGTCCGCTCGGCGATCAGGCGGGCCGCCTCGGAGCGGGCGTCGTTGACGTACTGCGGCGCGATCGTGCACAGCTTTGCCGCCTGCGCCTGCACGGCCGCGACGACGGTCGGGTGCTGATGACCGATGTTGGTGTTGACCAGCTGAGAAGAGAAGTCCAGCAGTCGGTTTCCGTTGCCGTCCCACACGTACGACCCCTCGGCTGCGAGGATCGTCATCGGGGTGATCTGCTCCTGCGCCGACCACGAATGGAAGACGTGCGCGCGGTCGAGCGCGAATGCCCGCTCACCCTCGGCGCGGGCCTCGTCGATGGACTGGCCGGTGGGCAGGAGGTCCTGGTGCGTTGTTGTCGTCATGGCGTGAAAGTCCTCTCCGCTCAGTTGTTCTGGGGGAAGCCGAGGTTGATGCCGCCGTGGCTGGGGTCGAGCCACCGAGTGGTGACGACCTTGCCCCTGGTGAAGAAGTGCACGCCCTCTGCACCGTGCGCGTGGGTGTCGCCGAACAGCGAGTTCTTCCATCCGCCGAAGCTGTAGTACGCCGTGGGGACGGGGATCGGGACATTGATCCCGACCATCCCGACCTCCACCTCGTTCTGGAAGCGGCGAGCGGCGCCTCCGTCGTTGGTGAAGATCGCGGTGCCGTTCCCGAACGGGCCGGAGTTGATGAGGTCCAGCGCCTCCTCGTACGAATCGACGCGCACGACGGACAGGACCGGCCCGAAGATCTCGTCCGTGTAGACGGACATGTCGGTGGTGACGTTGTCGATGAGGGTGGGACCGAGCCAGAACCCGTCGGCACCACCGTCTGCCTGGACGTCGCGGCCGTCGACGACGATCGTGGCGCCCGCCGCCTCGCCGGCGTCGACGTAGGACGAAACCTTGTCGCGGTGCGCCTTCGTCACCAGCGGGCCCATGTCGGAGTCCTTGGTGCCGTCACCGGTCTTGAGGCCCCGGGTGCGCTCGGCGATCTTCTCGACCAACTCGTCGGCGATGTCCCCCACCGCGACGAGTGCACTGATGGCCATGCAGCGTTCGCCCGCGGACCCGAAACCGGCGTTGACCATGGCGTCCGCGGCCAGGTCCAGGTCTGCATCCGGCAGCACGATTGCATGGTTCTTCGCCCCACCCAGCGCCTGCACGCGCTTGCCGTGGGCGGTGCCGGTGGCGTAGACGTACTGGGCGATCGGGGTGGACCCGACGAAGGAGATCGCCTTGATCGCCGGGTTCGTCAGCAACTCGTCGACGGCGGTCTTGTCGCCCTGGAGCACGTTGAACACGCCTGCGGGCAGGCCGGCCTCGGCCCACAGCTCGGCCATCCAGATCGCCGCGCTCGGATCCTTCTCGGACGGCTTGAGGATGACGGTGTTGCCTGCGGCGATGGCGACCGGGAAGAACCACATCGGGACCATCGCGGGGAAGTTGAACGGAGAGATGATCCCCACCGGGCCGACCGGCTGACGAATGGAGGCGACATCGACTGCGGTGGAGGCGTTCTCGGTCATCCCACCCTTGAGCAGGTGCGCGATCCCGCAGGCGAACTCGACCACCTCCTGGCCCCGGGAGACTTCACCGAGGGCGTCCGAAAGCACCTTGCCGTGCTCAGCGGTGATGATCGCGGCGAGTTCCTCCTTGCGCTCGTTGAGCAATTCGCGGAACTTGAAGATGATCGTTGTGCGCTTCGCGAGGGACATGTCCCGCCAGGCCGGGAATGCCGCGGTGGCGGCGGCGATCACGGTCCGCGCGTCCTCGACACTCGCCAGCGCGACCGCACCGGTGACGGCGCCCGTCGCCGGGTTGGTCACCGGAGCGGTGTTGCCGCTCGTGCCGGCAAAGCCCTTACCGTCGGACCAGTGCGAGATCGTCCGAACACCATCGCTGAGAGTCATGAAGAGAACGTCCTTGTCGAGTGAGCCGATGCGCGACCGTCCGTCGCGGGTGAGATCTCCACTCTCGGTCCCGCAACAGCCCACCCGGCCCTACACAATGTAAGAGAATCCACCCCCTGCTTTACACTGCGTCAATGCTGCCGACCGTTGTCGACATCCTCGCGCTCCCCGTCATCCAGGCCGGTGAGCCGGAAGTGGTCGGCGGCGGTGCACTCGACCGGCCCGTCCGATGGGTACACGTCAGCGACCTGCCCGACCTGTCGAACCTGCTCCAGGGCGGCGAACTCGTCCTCACGACCGGGCTCCCGCTCACCCACGACCCGGTGAGTTACCTCGAAGGCCTGGCAGCGGCGGGTGCGACCGGGCTGGTGATCGAACTCGGCGTCCATGCCGAGGCGGTGCCGGCGGAAATGCCCGAGGCGGCCGACCGGCTCGGGCTGCCCGTGATCGCCCTGCACCGACAGGTCCGATTCGTCGAGGTCACCGAGGAGGTGCATCGCTCGATCGTCGCGGAGCAGTACGCCGAGGTCGCCTTCGCGCGGCAAGCGCACGAGATCTTCACCGACCTGAGCATGAAACGGGCTCCCCTGAGCGAGATAGTCGACGCCGCGGCGAGCATGCTCGACACCCCGATCGTTCTCGAGGACCTCACCCGGCAGGTGCTCGCGTTCGCGTCGCACGGCGCCCCGGCGGCCGAGTTGCTCTCGGACTGGGAACGCCGGTCGCGGCTCACTCCGATCTCGCACCAGACCGCGATCGGCGGACCGGAGGCGTGGACCACGACCCCGGTGGGCGCGCACCGCCAGGAATGGGGCCGACTCGTCGCGCCGTTCCCGACCGCGGCCGAGGCGCGGACGCGAATGACCCTCGAACGTGCCGCCCAGGCACTCGCACTGCACCGGATGGTCGAGCAGGAGGGAACCGCACTCGAGCAGCAGGCCCAGAGCGGCCTCGTCTACGAGCTCCGCCGAGGTCGCATCGAGGACGAGGCAGAGGCGACCGCACGCGCTCACGCCCTCGGCATGCGGCCGGGCCTGACCTATCTCCCCATGACGGTGCGAGTCGGCGAAATATCCAGTGTCGACCAGGTTTTCGCACAGCGGCGACGCGTACGCATGCTCGACGCCATCCGCCACGCGATCCGCGCCTCACGCAACACCGCCCTCGCCTCGAATCCACAGGACGGAAGGATCGACCTGCTGCTCTCGCGCCCGCCCGGCAGTTCAACCGCCGACGTCCTGCAGGCAGTCTGCGCGGAGATCCGCTCCGCGCTGGGCAGGATCGAGGGCGTCAGCCGGTGCACCATCGGCGCGGGGCCGGAATCCACCCGCCTGCTGGACGCCGCGGTCGGGCTCACGGAATCCGCGCACATCGCGGACGTTGCCCAGTCATTGCCGTTGGACGACAAGCTGTTTCACCGCTCCTCGGATATCCGGCTGCGCGGACTGGTAGCGCTCCTGCGCACCGACCCGCGCGTGCAGGCCTTTGCCGAAACCGAGCTCCGGGGCCTCCTCGAACACGCGGCGCGGCACGACGACGACTCCTTCCACGTGCTCCGCAGCTTCCTGGCACTCGGCGGCAACAAGACCGAGCTGGCCAAGCGACTGCACCTGTCACGGCCGACGCTGTACTCCAAGCTGGCCACCATCGAGCGCCTCCTCGGCGTCGATCTCGACGACGCCGAGTCCCGCACCTCGCTGCACACCGCCGTCCTCATTCTCGACAGTCGCGCAGGCGCACCGGGTCACGACACCCCCTGACGCACACCCCGCCCCGACAGGGCAGCCAGATCGATACTGATCTTTCATCAAATTGATCGACCTAGAACTGCTAGATCAACAAGTGTTGTGGGCCATTTCTGTTCATGAGGGGTGACAGCGACCACTTCTGTGGCTATGGTGACTGAACTCGCACGGAACGAGTGACCCCCCAACACACCGCGGGCCGCGGCAGTCCCGCTCACATCAAAAGGTTGTACCCATGACCAC
>NZ_QAOZ01000033.1:0-5486 GCF_003050885.1 Rhodococcus sp. OK611 | reverse complement strand
GTGATGGTGTGTGCGTGTTCTTTGAGAACTCAACAGTGTGCCGATGAATGTCAGTGCCAATATTTTGGTACTCCACACTCACTCTTTCCAATTGGATTCAGTGGTGTGGGTATTTGCTGGCTCTTTTCCTTCTTCCGTCGGAGAGGGGTCAGTGTTTGAAGCTAGTTTGAGTTTTTGAATGCTAGTGATTTGACTCGATGTCTATGACTGATTAGCAGGTTCGCCTGTGAAATCTAGAGTCTTCAACGGAGAGTTTGATCCTGGCTCAGGACGAACGCTGGCGGCGTGCTTAACACATGCAAGTCGAGCGGTAAGGCCCTTCGGGGTACACGAGCGGCGAACGGGTGAGTAACACGTGGGTGATCTGCCCTGCACTTCGGGATAAGCCTGGGAAACTGGGTCTAATACCGGATATGACCAAAGGCTGCATGGCTTTTGGTGGAAAGGTTTACTGGTGCAGGATGGGCCCGCGGCCTATCAGCTTGTTGGTGGGGTAATGGCCTACCAAGGCGACGACGGGTAGCCGACCTGAGAGGGTGACCGGCCACACTGGGACTGAGACACGGCCCAGACTCCTACGGGAGGCAGCAGTGGGGAATATTGCACAATGGGCGAAAGCCTGATGCAGCGACGCCGCGTGAGGGATGAAGGCCTTCGGGTTGTAAACCTCTTTCAGCAGGGACGAAGCGAAAGTGACGGTACCTGCAGAAGAAGCACCGGCTAACTACGTGCCAGCAGCCGCGGTAATACGTAGGGTGCGAGCGTTGTCCGGAATTACTGGGCGTAAAGAGTTCGTAGGCGGTTTGTCACGTCGTCTGTGAAAACCCACCGCTCAACGGTGGGCCTGCAGGCGATACGGGCAGACTTGAGTACTGCAGGGGAGACTGGAATTCCTGGTGTAGCGGTGAAATGCGCAGATATCAGGAGGAACACCGGTGGCGAAGGCGGGTCTCTGGGCAGTAACTGACGCTGAGGAACGAAAGCGTGGGTAGCAAACAGGATTAGATACCCTGGTAGTCCACGCCGTAAACGGTGGGCGCTAGGTGTGGGTTCCTTCCACGGGATCTGTGCCGTAGCTAACGCATTAAGCGCCCCGCCTGGGGAGTACGGCCGCAAGGCTAAAACTCAAAGGAATTGACGGGGGCCCGCACAAGCGGCGGAGCATGTGGATTAATTCGATGCAACGCGAAGAACCTTACCTGGGTTTGACATATACTGGAAAGCTGCAGAGATGTAGCCCCCCTTGTGGCCGGTATACAGGTGGTGCATGGCTGTCGTCAGCTCGTGTCGTGAGATGTTGGGTTAAGTCCCGCAACGAGCGCAACCCCTATCTTATGTTGCCAGCGCGTTATGGCGGGGACTCGTAAGAGACTGCCGGGGTCAACTCGGAGGAAGGTGGGGACGACGTCAAGTCATCATGCCCCTTATGTCCAGGGCTTCACACATGCTACAATGGCCAGTACAGAGGGCTGCGAGACCGTGAGGTGGAGCGAATCCCTTAAAGCTGGTCTCAGTTCGGATCGGGGTCTGCAACTCGACCCCGTGAAGTCGGAGTCGCTAGTAATCGCAGATCAGCAACGCTGCGGTGAATACGTTCCCGGGCCTTGTACACACCGCCCGTCACGTCATGAAAGTCGGTAACACCCGAAGCCGGTGGCCTAACCCTTGTGGAGGGAGCCGTCGAAGGTGGGATCGGCGATTGGGACGAAGTCGTAACAAGGTAGCCGTACCGGAAGGTGCGGCTGGATCACCTCCTTTCTAAGGAGCATTCTCCAGCAGACGTCCTCGAATAGTCGAGGTCGTGTCTGGCAGAGCCCGTTTAGTGAACACTGTTTCGCTGCGGGAGCTCATGGGTGGACGCTGACAAGCACATCGACTCATTACCGCCGGCCTCAGTGCTGGTGGGAGTCGCGGTTATATCGGCATACTGTTGGGTCCTGAGAGAACACGCGAGTGTTTCTTTCTAGGCAAGAAACTTACAAGACCTGAACGTGGTCATACCGCTTCGCCTTTGGGTGGGGTTGGTGATCACATTGAGTTTGGGTGTTGTGTGTTGTTTGAGAACTGCACAGTGGACGCGAGCATCTTTGTTGTAAGTAATTAAGAGCGTACGGTGGATGCCTTGGCACCAGGAGCCGATGAAGGACGTAGTAGGCTGCGATAAGCCTCGGGGAGCTGTCAAACGAGCTGAGATCCGAGGGTCTCCGAATGGGGAAACCCAGCCACAGTGATGTGTGGTTACCCGCGCCTGAATATATAGGGCGTGTGGAGGGAACGTGGGGAAGTGAAACATCTCAGTACCCACAGGAAGAGAAAACAATAGTGATTCCGTGAGTAGTGGCGAGCGAAAGCGGAAGAGGCTAAACCATGTACATGTGATAGCCGGCAGGCGTTGTGTGCGTGGGGTTGTGGGGCCTTTCTTCTCATCACTGCCGTGGTGGGCGAGAGTAAGAAACCGGGTTGTTAGTCGAAGTGGTCTGGAACGGCCTGTCGTAGAGGGTGAGAATCCCGTAGACGAAAACTTCCCGGCTCTCGTGAATGGTTCCCAAGTAGCAGCGGGCCCGTGAAATCTGCTGTGAATCTGTCGGGACCACCCGATAAGCCTGAATACTCCCTGGTGACCGATAGCGGACTAGTACCGTGAGGGAAAGGTGAAAAGTACCCCGGGAGGGGAGTGAAATAGTACCTGAAACCGTGCGCTTACAATCCGTCAAAGCCTTTGAGCAGCTTGCTGCTGGGGGTGATGGCGTGCCTTTTGAAGAATGAGCCTGCGAGTTAGTGGCATGTGGCGAGGTTAACCCGTGAGGGGCAGCCGTAGCGAAAGCGAGTCCGAATAGGGCGGTCCAGTCGCATGCTCTAGACCCGAAGCGGAGTGATCTACCCATGGCCAGGGTGAAGCGACGGTAAGACGTCGTGGAGGCCCGAACCCACTTAGGTTGAAAACTGAGGGGATGAGCTGTGGGTAGGGGTGAAAGGCCAATCAAACTCCGTGATAGCTGGTTCTCCCCGAAATGCATTTAGGTGCAGCGTCGCGTGTTTCTCACCGGAGGTAGAGCTACTGGATGGTCTAGGGGGCCCACAAGCTTACCGAAATCAGCCAAACTCCGAATGCCGGTGAGTGAGAGCGCGGCAGTGAGACTGCGGGCGATAAGGTTCGTAGTCGAGAGGGAAACAGCCCAGATCGCCAGCTAAGGTCCCTAAGCGTGTACTAAGTGGAAAAGGATGTGGGGTCGCGAAGACAACCAGGAGGTTGGCTTAGAAGCAGCCACCCTTGAAAGAGTGCGTAATAGCTCACTGGTCAAGTGATCCTGCGCCGACAATGTAGCGGGGCTCAAGTACACCACCGAAGCTGCGGCATTCATGCAATACACCTCCTTGTTCCTGCGGGGACTTGGGCAGTGGTATGGATGGGTAGGGGAGCGTCGTGCAGCCATGGAAGCGTCGGAGTGATCCAGGCGTGGAGGCTGCACGAGTGAGAATGCAGGCATGAGTAGCGAAAGAAGAGTGAGAAACTCTTCCGCCGAATGACCAAGGGTTCCTGGGCCAGGTTAATCCGCCCAGGGTGAGTCGGGACCTAAGGCGAGGCCGACAGGCGTAGTCGATGGACAACGGGTTGATATTCCCGTACCCGTGTAAACGCGCCCATGGTGAATCAGTGATACTAACCGCCCTGAAGCCGGCTAATGTTCCTTCGGGATCATGGTCGGGGGATGCGCGGGACCTGATCTGGTAGTAGCCAAGCGATGGGGTGACGCAGGAAGGTAGCTGAGCCAGTCAGTGGTAATACTGGTGTAAGCGTGTAGGGAGTGGCATAGGCAAATCCGTGCCACACATATCCTGAGACGTGATGCATAGCCGATTGAGGCGAATTCAGTGATCCTATGCTGCCGAGAAAAGCCTCTAGCGAGCTTTTACACGGCCCGTACCCCAAACCGACACAGGTGGTCAGGTAGAGAATACTAAGGCGATCGAGATAACTATGGTTAAGGAACTCGGCAAAATGCCCCCGTAACTTCGGGAGAAGGGGGGCCTCGTCTGGTGATCGGATTTACTCCGTGAGCTGGGTGGGGCCGCAGAGACCAGTGAGAAGCGACTGTTTACTAAAAACACAGGTCCGTGCGAAGTCGTAAGACGATGTATACGGACTGACGCCTGCCCGGTGCTGGAAGGTTAAGAGGACCGGTTAGCTTTTCGGAGCGAAGCTGAGAATTTAAGCCCCAGTAAACGGCGGTGGTAACTATAACCATCCTAAGGTAGCGAAATTCCTTGTCGGGTAAGTTCCGACCTGCACGAATGGCGTAACGACTTCTCAGCTGTCTCAACCATAGACTCGGCGAAATTGCATTACGAGTAAAGATGCTCGTTACGCGCGGCAGGACGAAAAGACCCCGGGACCTTCACTATAGCTTGGTATTGGTGTTCGGTTCGGTTTGTGTAGGATAGGTGGGAGACTGTGAAGCGGGCACGCCAGTGTTCGTGGAGTCATTGTTGAAATACCACTCTGATCGTATTGGACATCTAACCTCGGACCATGATCTGGTTCAGGGACAGTGCCTGGTGGGTAGTTTAACTGGGGCGGTTGCCTCCCAAAATGTAACGGAGGCGCCCAAAGGTTCCCTCAGCCTGGTTGGCAATCAGGTGTTGAGTGCAAGTGCACAAGGGAGCTTGACTGTGAGACTGACAGGTCGAGCAGGGACGAAAGTCGGGACTAGTGATCCGGCACCGGCAAGTGGAAGCGGTGTCGCTCAACGGATAAAAGGTACCCCGGGGATAACAGGCTGATCTTCCCCAAGAGTCCATATCGACGGGATGGTTTGGCACCTCGATGTCGGCTCGTCGCATCCTGGGGCTGGAGTAGGTCCCAAGGGTTGGGCTGTTCGCCCATTAAAGCGGCACGCGAGCTGGGTTTAGAACGTCGTGAGACAGTTCGGTCTCTATCCGCCGCGCGCGTTAGAAACTTGAGGAAGGCTGTCCCTAGTACGAGAGGACCGGGACGGACGAACCTCTGGTGTGCCAGTTGTTCCACCAGGAGCACCGCTGGTTAGCTACGTTCGGAAGGGATAACCGCTGAAAGCATCTAAGCGGGAAGCCTGTTCCAAGATGAGGTTTCTCACCCCCTTGAGGGGGTAAGGCCCCCGGCAGACCACCGGGTTGATAGGCCAGAACTGGAAGCACGGTAACGTGTGCAGGTGACTGGTACTAATAGGCCGAGGACTTACCACAAAGAAGCTACGCGTCCACTGTGCGGTATCTGAAACAACACACAGATACCATTCACCCCCACCAACATCGTGGGCACCCTAGAAAGGGTTGCCGGCCTGTTGGGTTCGGGCGAGGGGAATTGAATGTGTGACAGTTTCATAGAGTTACGGCGGCCATAGCGGAGGGGAAACGCCCGGACCCATTCCGAACCCGGAAGCTAAGCCCTCCAGCGCCGATGGTACTGCACTCGACAGGGTGTGGGAGAGTAGGACACCGCCGAACAT
>NZ_QAOZ01000032.1:0-5856 GCF_003050885.1 Rhodococcus sp. OK611 | reverse complement strand
GACGGCGTCACCGCACGCCAGGAATCGGGCCAGGGCGAAGGCGTCGAGGTCGTCGACGTCGCGCAGATGATGCTCGAATCCATCACCCGCCTCGAACCCGCGACACTGACCGCGAACATCAAGGTCGAACCCCGAGAGAAGGCACCGGCACCCGCCGCCGAGACCGCCCCGGTCGCCGAAGCCGCACCGGCCGCTCCGGTCGCTCCGGTCGCCGAGGCTGCTGCTGCTGCTCCCGCCGCCGCGAAGCCCGCGGTCAAGGGTCTGGGCATGAAGGGCCTGGCCAAGGCCCCGGGCGCGAAGGCACCGGGCGCCAAGGGCCTCCAGGTGAAGGGCGTAGCCAAGGTCCCCGGGGCCAAGGCTGCCGCACCGGCATCGGCAGACGAGGCCCACGCCGCTGAGGCACCCGCTACCGCGGCGACCCCGACCGCCAAGCCCGGCGGACTCGCCATGAAGAGCGGCGCCAAGGTACCCGGTGGCAAGGGCCTGCAGATGAAGGGCGGAGCGATGGCGCCAGGCGCGAAGAAGGCCGCCGCTCACGCCCCCGCTGTCGAGGCTCCCCACCCTGAGGCACCTGCCGCGGCCGAGCCGCCGCAGGCCAAACCCGGCGGACTCCAGATGAAGCGCGGGATCAAGACACCCGGGCGGAGGTAAGGGCACTTTCACCGGCTCGGTTCGAATCTGCCGACCTACGGCTTCCGCCCGCCCATCAACAAAGGTTGACAGCTCATGCCCATCAACCTAAGTTGATGGGCATGAGTGAGAGCCCAGACCAGGCGTTCGCGTCCGTGGTCGCCCTGCGGCGACGGGCCGATCAGCTCGAGATCGAAGCCGTCGAACAGGCGCTCGATGCCGGCTGGACCTGGGCCCAGATCGGGCTGGCGCTCGGCATTTCCGGCCAGGCCGCGCACAAGCGACTGGGCCCCCCACGCGCTCGGCGACTCAACCGCCACGCAGACAAGGAGTAGTCGATGAGGATCGCTCGCGCGCTACGTGACATGCGCACCATGAAGCAGCTGTTCGCGGAGACCGAGGCCGAGGCCGACCGTCTGGGCGATCAGAACCCGGGAGCCGAGCACCTGCTCCTCGCGGCCCTGTCCCTGCCCGACGGTTCCGCGCAGCGCATCTTCGACAGGGAAGGCGTGTCGAGAGACGCACTCCGCGACGCGATCGCTCGCGTGCACGAAGAGGCCCTCACCGCAGCAGGTTTGAGCGAACCCGGTCGCTCCGGCGCGCAGGCGCTCGAGCGGCCAAGGACCGGAGCGCTGCGACTGACCGAACCCGCGCAGGCCGCATTCAGGAGCGCGACCGCGCTGGCCAAGTCCGAGCGCAGGCCGATCTCGGGCGCCGACGTGGTCGCCGGAGTCGCGGAACTCGAGCACGGCACCGCCGCAAGAACATTGGAGCTGCTGGGCATCAGCCGATCCCGCCTGATCGAGGCGGCTCGGGCGCGCTGAGCGCGGGTCGCTACCGACGCCCCGGCGACGACAGGAGCTGGTCGTCGGCGACCCCCAGCCCGGACAGGTAGGCCGCGGCCGCCGGCGTGGGCCGCCGCGGGCTCCACACCAGGTGCTCGACCCGGGTCGGGGGATCGCGCAGCTCGACGGCACACAGGTCGGGGAACCCCGACACGATGGACGCCGGCAGCAACCCGATGCACAGGCCCTGCCGGATCAGCCGAGCGAAGAAGTCCACGGCCATCACCTCGAAGGCGACACGACGCTGGACACCGACCGCCGCGAACGCCTGATCGGACTGCGCTCGACCGGCGGAGCCCGCCGGAAAATCGACGAACACCTGGTCGGCCAGCCCCTGCAGGTCCAGACCCCTCGCCTCGGCGAGGGGGTGTCCCGGCGCCATCAACGCGACCAGTTCTCCACGCGCCAGTTCGACGCCACGGACGCCCGTCGGCTGCACGCCTGGCGGCAGGCCGAGGAAGGCGACATCCAGTGTGCCCTGGCGGATCTGGTCGATGTGATCGCCGCTCGCCCCCATTCGGAGACTGATCTGCACCTGCGGGTGACGTGCCGTGAAATCCCGTAGCGACGCGGCGAGGTCGACCGCCCCGACAGTCGGGATGGCACCGATCGCGAGCCGGCCCCGGATCTCGCCCGCGACGGCGGTGACCTCGGCCCGTGCCCGTTCCGCGGCCTCCACACTCTGCCGGGCCTCGGGGAGGAACGCCTCCCCGGCGGGCGTGAGCTCGACCCGGCGACTGGTCCGGTCGAACAGCTTTGCGCCCAGTTCTCGTTCCAGGCGCGCGATCTGGTGGCTCAGCGCGGACTGGACAACCAGGCAGCGTTCGGCAGCTCGGGTGAAGTTCTTCTCCTCCGCGACGGCGAGGACGTACCGCATCTGCTGAAGCTCCATCCATCTATCTTGAATCACGATCGTTGCGGTGACAAACATGTGTTGGACTCATTGATCTTTCTTGGCCAGGCTTTCGGTCATGACAAACCTGATGGCGCGAACGACACCGCGTGCCGCCGCTCCCGAGGCCGCGGGCGGCCTGAGCCGAGGACTGCTGCTCCTCATGTCGGTCTCGACCGGACTCGTGGCGGCGGGCAACTACTTCGCACAACCACTCCTGGACGTGATCCGCCAGGACCTCCAGCTCAGCACGTCGACAGCGGCGATGGTCGTCACCGCCGCGCAGGCCGGCTACGCCCTGGGGCTGATCCTGTTGCTGCCGCTCGGAGATCTCCTGGAGCGGCGCCGCCTCGCGGTGGCGATGTTCGGGGCCACCGCGGTGTTCCTCCTGATGTCGGCCGCCGCCCCCAACGGTGCGGTCCTGCTGGCTGGCACCGCACTCGCCGCCATCACCTCGGTGGCTGCGCAGGTACTGGTGACCTTCGCGGTGGCGCTCGCCGATCCGGAACATCGCGGCCGGGTGGTGGGCACCGTGATGAGCGGCCTCCTGCTCGGCGGACTGCTCGCGCGGACCGTCTCGGGAATGCTGTCGGAGTTCGGCGGCTGGCGCACGGTCTACTGGGTCAACGCGGTGCTGCTGACCGTGGTCGCGGTGTTGCTGTGGCGCGTCCTGCCCCGCCTGCACACCCCCGCCGGGATGTCCTACCCCTCGCTGCTGCGCTCGACCGTCGTCCTGTTCCGAACCGAACCCGTGCTGCGTTGGCGGGCGATCATCGCCGCGCTCTCGCTCGCCTCGTTCAACGTGTTCTGGACATCCGTCACGTTCCTACTGGTCGGGGACCACTACTCGTGGTCGGAGGCGGTGATCGGCCTCTTCGGTCTGGTCGGCGTCGCGGGGACGATCGCCACCCCTGTGGCCGGCAGGCTCGCCGACCGCGGCTACGTGCAGTGGGTGTCCGGTATCGGTACCGCACTGCTGGCGATGTCCTGGCTGGCGATCGCCGCGGGGGCGACATCGCTGGTGTGGCTGTTGGCAGGCGCGATCGCCCTGACGGTGGCGCAGCAGTCGGTGCTCAACAGCAATCAGAACGTCATCTACGCCCTGGCCCCCGAGATCCGCAACCGGCTGAACTCCGCATTCATGACGGCCTTCTTCGTCGGTGGCGCCGCAGGTTCGGCACTGACCGCCGTCGCCTGGGTGCGCGGCGGATGGGCGGGCGTGAGTGCCCTCGGGGGTGCACTCGCTCTCGCCACCTTCCTGGTCTGGGTCGCCGAGCGTGTGAGCACCACCAGGCGCAGCCCCGCCCTCCCGGCCTGACCACGGACCGCACGGACCACCCGACATTCATCGACAACCAACTGACAGGAACGAAACAACCATGCGCATCACAGTTTTCGGCGCGGCGGGACAGGTGGGCAGCAGGGCGGTGGCCGAGGCCCTCGACCGCGGCCACGAGGTGACGGCCGTGCTCCGGAGCCCCGCGCGAGCACACGAGGTGCCGGCGGGAGCAGAGGTCCGCATCGGCGACGCAGCCAGCATCGAGGACATCATCGACCTGAGCGTCGGCCAGGACCTCGTGATCAGTGCGACGCGGCCGACACCGGGCAATGAGGACGAGCTGGTCTCGACCACAAGGGCATTGCTCGCAGGGCTGGCCCGGACCCGGGTGCGGCTGCTGGTCGTCGGCGGCGCCGCGACCCTGACCGTGCCCGGCACGGCCGGGGTGACCGTGATGGACGAACCGGACTTCCCCGCCGAGTTGCGGGGCATCGCGCGGGCGTGTGCCGACCAGCTCGAGGTGTGCCGTGCCGACGCGTCGGCGCAGTGGACGTACCTCAGCCCGCCCGCACTGCTCGAGCCGGGAACGCGAACCGGACTGTTCCGGCTTGGCACGGACGACCTGCTGGTCGATGCCGACGGCGCCTCCGTGCTCTCCATGGAGGACCTGGCGGTGGCGCTGCTCGACGAGGCGGAACGGCCACGGCATCACCGGGTCCGGTTCACCGCCGCCTACTGATCCGCGCAACGCAAACCCGAGAGGACAACGACATGACGATGATCGGCTACCCCGACGACGTGATCGCCGCCCAACCGATGGGCTACTGGACCGACCTGGCGGCCCGCGCGGTCATCGGAGCCCTGCGCGGACAGCTCGCGGTCGAACAGCTCACCCAGCCGCACTGGTGGACCCTCAATCACGTGAGCGGGTCCCCCGGCACCTGGACCCGCACGACGCTGGCCGAGCGTCTCGACGAATTCGCCGACGAGGGAACAGATTTCGGCGCTGTCCTCGACGATCTGGCCGGCAGGGGCTGGCTGCGCGTCGACGAGGGCGCCGGCACCCTGACCCTGACCGACGACGGCGAGGCCGGGCGGCGGCGCGCCCACGAGCGGAATGCTCAGGCACACAGGCAGATGCGCGAGGGGGTGCCGACCGCCGACTACGTCGCGACCGTCAACGTCCTGCGGCGCATGGTCGCCAACCTGGACGGCCGCACGGATCTGCCCTGACCACCACGACCCCCACCTGGAGCACCGACATGAGCACCGATTCACCCGCACTGACCGCCATCCGCCGCCTCGTCGCCGACGCCGTGGAGTTCCAGAACAACGTGGACCGATTCATCCCGCTGCACACCCCCGAGGTGACCATCGTCAACTTCGGCGGACGCCGGGTCTCGGGCCGGGACGCGCTGACCGAGGCGATGCGGCAGGCGCTGGCGACACCGCTCGCGGACGTGACCACCACCGTCGACATCGAGGACATCCGATTCCTCCGCGACGACGTGGCGATCGTGGCCTGCGTCAAACGGGTCTTCGACGGAAGGGATTCCGCCGCAACGGCCCTGCCCGCGACCACGGGGCAACTCACTTACGTGATGGTCGAGGACGGCGACCGCTGGCGGATCGCCTCCGCGCAGACCACGCCGACCACGACCTGAACCGCCGCACCCATCACGTCTCGACAAGGGAGAACCACCATGAGCACCGACACCGGCTTCTACTCGATCATCGACTACACCGTCGACGGTCCCCGGACCCGGACAGAGCTCGTCGACGCCTTCGCCGAGATGCAGAACCGTTGGGTCAGTTTCTATCCCGGATACCGATCCGCGCGATTCCACGTGAGCACCGACGGATCCCGGGTGTACAACATCGTGCACTGGGCCAGCGAGGCCGACTACCGCAACTTCGTCGAGACCTCCGATACCGAGGGACGGATGTCGGCGATCGGCGCGGCACTCAAGGCGATCGCAGGCAAGGCCGAGCCCCGCATGAGCGGGATCCCCACCTACACCGTCGTGCGGGAGGTCGGCCCCAGGACTCGGGAGCCCGAGGATGCAGCGTGATCACCGCACTCGGCGCCCCGCGCTCTGTGCCCGATGGATTCGCTTTAGGCGGCGAAGGTGAGTTGGTTGCGCCGGTTGTGTGCCGGCATGGGTTGTCGTCGGGGGTCGATCCAGGTGGGTGGGGTGAACCAGGGGTGG
>NZ_QAOZ01000031.1:0-8949 GCF_003050885.1 Rhodococcus sp. OK611 | reverse complement strand
GCCACCACCTTCTTCGACGACCCGGATGTGCTGGCGAAGGTCTCCCGCGGCCTGGGTGAGGCGATGGTCGGCATCAACGTCGACGATCTGCCGGTGGCGCACCGCCTCGCCGAGCGCGGCTGGTAGCCCGACTTCCTCTGCGCGCCCGCCATGTTTGCGTGCCAATGACGAAACCGCCGGCAATCGGTATCGATTGCCGGCGGTTTCGTGTTCGTCAGGCGGTGAAGCCGATGTACTTCGTGTCGAGGTACTCCTCGATGCCCTCGGTGCCGCCCTCGCTGCCCAGCCCGGACTGCTTGACGCCGCCGAACGGAGCGGCCACGTCGGAGACGACGCCGCGATTGACCCCCACCATCCCGGATTCGAGCGACTCGGCCACCCGCAGCGCCCGGTCGAGATTCTGGGTGAAAATGTATGCGGCGAGCCCGTACTCGGTGTCGTTCGCCGCGGCGATCGCCTCCTGCTCGGTGTCGAAGCCGGTGATCGCGGCTACCGGGCCGAAAATCTCGTCGCGGATGATGCGCGCGGTCGCGGGAACCTGGTCGAGAACCGTCGGCTGGTAGAAGAAGCCGGGGCCGTCGATGGCCCGACCGCCGGTGCGCACCCGTGCACCCGCCGCGACCGCCTCGTCGACCAGGGTGGCGACGCTCGCGCGCTGCTTGGCGCTGACGAGCGGGCCGACCTCGACACCGGGCTCGTGCCCTGGCCCTA
This sequence comes from Rhodococcus sp. OK611, assembly GCF_003050885.1. Classification (NCBI taxonomy): domain Bacteria; kingdom Bacillati; phylum Actinomycetota; class Actinomycetes; order Mycobacteriales; family Nocardiaceae; genus Rhodococcus; species Rhodococcus sp. OK611. The sequence continues at coordinate 8,238 of NZ_QAOZ01000031.1, read as the reverse complement.
CCTTCAGCGCGGCGATCCGCTCGGTCAGCTTGGCGGTGAACTCCTCCCGTACCGAGTTGGCCACGATCAGCCGGTTCGCCGCGGTGCAGGCCTCGCCGCCGTTGCGCATCTTCGCGGCCATCGCGCCATCAACGGCTGCGTCGATGTCGGCATCGTCGAACACGACGAACGGCGCGTTGCCGCCTAGCTCCATCGAGGTCCGCAGCACGTTCTTGGCGGACTGCTCGATGAGCACGCGGCCGATCGGTGTGGAGCCGGTGAAGGTGACCTTGCGCAGCCGCGGGTCCGCGAGCAGCGGCGCCGATACGGAGGCGGCATCCGAGGTCGGAAGCACCGAGACGACACCGGGCGGCAGGCCGGCGTCGGAGAGGATCTGCGCGAACGCGAGCATCGTCAGGGGCGTCTCCGCGGCGGGCTTGACGATCATCGTGCAGCCCGCGGCGAGCGCGGGTCCGATCTTGCGGGTGCCCATCGCCAAGGGGAAGTTCCACGGCGTGATCGCGAGGCACGGGCCAACCGGCACCTTGGTCACCATGATCCGGCCCGCGCCGCCAGGCGACCGGGTGAACCGGCCCTGGATGCGCACCGCCTCCTCACTGAACCAGCGGAGGAACTCGGCGCCGTACGCCACCTCGGATCGGCTCTCCGGCAGCGCCTTGCCCATCTCGGCGGTCATCAGCAGCGCCAGTTCCTCGGCTCGCTCGGTGACCAGTTCCCATGCCGTGCGCAGGATGATCGAGCGCTGGCGAGGCGCCGTGGCGGCCCATTCGGCCTGCACCCGGCACGCGGAATCGAGTGCGCGCATGGCGTCCTGGCCGTCGGCCGCGGCCACCGTGGCGAGCCTCTCGCCGGTGGCCGGATCGAAGACCGGGAACGTCGCGCCGTCGATCGGGGCGGTGGATTCGCCATCGATCCACAGGCCGGTCGGCACGCCGGAGATGAGGGTGGAGATATCTGTCATGGGTGGTTCCTCGCAGTGATCGGCCGCTGGCGCGGCAGGGGCGTCGGTCGGGCGTGGTGCGGCGGGTCAGGCGGACGCCCGCACCGCCTCCTCGAGCACGATGAGTGCCTCGTCGAGCAGGTCGTCCCCGATGACCAGTGGCGGCAGCAGCCGCACCACATTGCCGTAGGTGCCGCAGGTGAGCAGGATGACGCCCTGTTCCAAGGCCCGCGCGGCGACAGCCTTGGTGAGCTCCTGGTCCGGCTCGTCGGTTCCTGGCTTGACGAACTCCATCGCGATCATCGCGCCACGGCCGCGGACGTCGCCGATTGCAGGGACCTCCTCGGCCAGCCGCCGGAGTCGGGGAAGCACCAGGTCGCCGATCTGCCGAGCCCTGGCAGGCAGGTCGAGCTCACGGATGGTGTCGATCGCGGCGAGCGCGGCAGCACAGGCGATGGGATTGCCGCCGTACGTGCCGCCGAGGCCGCCGGCATGCACCTTGTCGAGCAGCTCGGCGCGACCGGTGATGGCCGACAGCGGAAGTCCGCCCGCGATGCCCTTGGCCATGGTGATGATGTCCGGCACGATCTGCTCGTCCTCGCACGCGAACCACGCGCCGGTGCGGGCGAACCCGGTCTGCACCTCGTCGGCGATGAAGACGACGCCGTTCTCGCGCGCCCAGGCCGCCAGGGTGGGCAGGAAACCCGGTGCGGGAACGATGAACCCGCCCTCACCCTGGATCGGTTCGATGATGATCGCGGCCAGCGAGTCCGCGCCGATCTGCTTCTCGATCTGCCCGATCGCCCGGCGGGCGGCCTGCTCGCCGGTGACCTCGGCGTCCCGGTATGGGTACGACATCGGCATCCGGTACACCTCGGGGGCGAACGGTCCGAAGTTCGACTTGTAGGGCATCGACTTCGCGGTCAGCGCCATCGTCAGGTTGGTGCGGCCGTGGTACGCGTGGTCGAACGCGACCACCGCCATCCGGCCGGTGGCCAGGCGCGCGACCTTGATCGCGTTCTCGACGGCCTCGGCGCCGGAATTGAAGAGCACGGTGCGCTTGTCGTGGTCGCCCGGCGTGAGCGCGGCCAACTCCTCGGCCACCCGGACGTAGCCCTCGTAGGGGGTGATCATGAAGCAGGTGTGCGTGAAATGCCCCGCCTGCTCGCGTACCGCCTCGACCACGGCGGGGTCCGAGGCGCCCACATTGGTGACCGCGATGCCGGATCCCAGGTCGATGAGAGAGTTCCCGTCGACGTCCACGATCACGCCGCCGTCGGCATCCGCGGTGTAGACGGGCACGCTGGACCCGACGCCTGCGGCGACGCTCGCCCGGCGGCGTTCCGCGAGGGCGCGGGACTTCGGGCCGGGCAGCTCGGTCAGCAGCGCGCGCTTCTGCGGGAGTCGGTAGTTGATGGCGCTCATGTCGTGGACGTCCCCTGTCGTGATGGTCGGATCGACTCTCAGTGTGGGGTGCCGGACCGGTGAGCGGCACCTGCCAGAATGGAGCACGGGTGCGGGCCGAATTCACCGATTCGGCCCGGAAGCCGGGGTCACGTCAGGAGTCGAGATGAGCATTACCGTGCGGTGGGTGCTGGCACAGCCGGAGCTGTCGCTGCGGCTGCGTGGCGGCGCGGACGGGCTGGACCGCGAGATCGAGTTCGCGATCACAACCGAACTGCCGGAACCGTTTCCGTGGCTCTCCGGAGGAGAGTTGCTGCTGACGACCGGGCTGCGGCTCCCGCAGGATCCGGAGGAATGCACCGAGTACCTCCGCGGGCTGCTCGACTGCGGTGTCGCCGCGGTCGGCTTCGGGATCGGACTGAGCCATGCCGAGATCCCCGAGGGCCTCGTGGCGGCCTCGGACGAGCTCGGGCTGCCGCTGCTCGAGGTGCCGCTGCCGACCCCCTTCGCCGCCGTGACCAAGCGGGTGATGAGTCGGTTGGCCGAGCAGCAGTACGAGGCGTCGTTGCGTGCCTCGCAGGCTCAGCCCCGGATGACGCGTGCGGTGATCCAGGGCGGGGCCAGGGCCACCGTGCGCGAGCTGGCCACCGCAACGAACTCGGTCGCCCTGCTCCTGGACCGGCGGGGCCAGCTCCTAGAGTGCCACCCCGGCTCCGTGCCGGACAGTGTGACCGCGGAGGTGCTGACGCTGCTGGCGTCGGCATCGGAGGCGGTCTCCAGTGGGGTGGCGCAGGCCCGATCCGGCGAGTCGATGACCGTGCAGCGAATCGGGGTGGGCAAGAACCTGCACGGCTACCTCGCCGTGGTCAGTCCGAAGCCTCTCGGGCCGGTGGACCAGATCCTGCTGGGGCACGCGAACTCCCTGCTGGCGCTCGACTTCGAGAAACCGGTGCGACTGCGGGCAGCGCAGAACCAGCTCAACAGCCAGGCCCTCGGACTCCTGCTGTCCGAGGACATCGACCTGAAGCCGGTACGGGCGCAGCTAGCGCCTGCCGCCGACGGGCGCGGAGCGATTCGTGCGCTGGTCGCGGTGTGCGGCTCGCCTGCCGACGCCGAGGCGGTGGCCGGCGCGGTCGAGGCGGCCATGAACGAGGCCGGCAGACCCCTGTTCCTGCAGCGGGTCGACACGCGCGTCACCGTGCTGCTGCGCGGAACCGACGACGTCGAGTTCGCGCACGGACTCGTGGACGACATCGGTGATCGCGCGCGTCGGTCTTCTCGTCTGGGTTTGAGCGGCGCTCAGCCGGTGGAACGGTTTGTCGAAGCTATCGACCAGGCGCAGCTGGCTGCGTCGGCGGCCGAGTCGGGCGCGACGCCGCTCGAGTTCTCCGCGTTGACCGGAAGTGCACTGCTGTCCTTCGATTCCACACGTGAGGTGCTGCGGGCGGTCGCCGACACGATGATCACGCCCCTCGCCGATCATGACCGCAGGCAGGGAACCGAGTTGGTCGAGTCGCTGCGGGCTTTCCTCGAGGCGAACGGCCACTGGGAGTCTGCGGCGAGTGTGCTCGGCGTGCACCGGCACACCCTCCGCAGCCGGGTCTCGAAGATCGAGGCCCTACTCGGCTGTCGACTGGACGTGGCACGGGTGCGGGCAGAGCTGCTGTTGGCGGTCATCGCACACGAATCACTCTGAATCCGTATCGGTTCCGGCGCACCGCAAGGGGCCCGCGGCCGGTGCGGTCGCGGGCCCCTCGGTCGGTCAGACCCGGTTTCGGGTCAGCGTGCCGGTACGCAGCGAGGTGCCGAGTATCCGACCGCGGCGACGGCTCGGGCGAGTTCGGCGTTGACCGTGCACGCGCGAGCGAGATCGACGCCACCTTCCGCCTGAGCCTCGACGATGATGCGGTGCAGCCTGGAGATCGTGGAGCCGTGCTGCACGCGCCACTCCGACAGTCGCTCGGATGGTGTCTCCCCGGGACGGTCCCGGGACAGTGCGGCACCGACCAGGTCGTGCAGTCGCGCCGCCGCCTCGTCCCGAAGGGCCGCCGCGGCCATGGAATCCCAGTACGAGCCGAGGGCCAACCGCTCCAATCGCTCGATCACGCCGAACAATCCGAGCTCCCGGCCCAGCTCCTGGTATGTCTCGATCACCCGGGTGATCGGGATGTCCAGGGCGAGTGCGTTGTCCGCCAGCGCGAGCGCCTCCCCGAGCAGCGGGACCGGTACGGGGGAGAGGGTGTCGTCGGCGTCCTCCGGAGGCAACGCGTGGAGCAGGTGACCCACCGTCGTCCGGTACCGCTGGATCTCGGCCTCCGCGTGAAGTGGCAGCGGACGATTGCGCAGGAGCCACGAGCATGCGCGCTCGATCAGCGCCTGCACTGCGTGCAGCGGTCCCCACGAATTCCGGTCAGCCGGATCGACCACCGCGAGCGCGCCCGCCCAGAGGGCGCCGACGTCGAAGAGTTCGGCGACTACCCCGTAGGCCTGTGCGACCTGCGGGGTCGTGACACCCAGCCGCTCCTCGAGTCGGTAGATGAGGCCTGGCCCGACGTGATTGATCAGCTGGTCCGCGATCTGGGTGGCGATGATCTCGCGGTGCAACCGGTGCGCGCGGATGCGTTCCGGGTACCGGCTGCGAACGGCGGGTGGGAAGTACTCGGACAGCAATCGGGCGAAGACCGGCTCGTCGGGAACGGTGGAGGCCAGCAGGTCCCGGCGCACGACGTTCTTCGAATGCGCTAGCAGTGTCGCGATCTCCGGACGGGTCAGGCCGAGCCCGGCCTCGGTGCGCGAGACCAGCTCCCGCTTGCTCGGTAGCACGGCCTGGGCTCGGTTCAGCCCGCCGACCGCCTCGAGATTGACGATCAACCGCTCGTGTCGACCGAGGAGCGAGACGGCCTGGGATTCGGCGAGGCTGATCGCCAGGGTCTGGCTCGCGCAGTCGCCGAGGACGGCATCGGCGACGTGATCGGTGCAGTCCGCGAGCAGTGTGTTGCGTTCGGCCTCGGTGATCTCGCCCGCCGCGACCGCGCCGTCCAGCGCGATCTTCAGGTTCACCTCCTGGTCGGACGTCGCAACACCGGCCGCGTTGTCGATGAAGTCGGCATTGATGCGGCCCCCGCCGAGCGCGAACTCGATCCGGGCTCGCTGGGTGAAACCGAGGTTGCCACCCTCGCCGACAATCCGGCACCGCATGGTCGCCGCTTCGACACGGACCGCGTCGTTGGCGGGATCGGCTGCATCCGCGTGTGTTTCGGCGGATGAGTTGACGTAGGTGCCCACTCCTCCGTTCCACAACAGGTCTACCGGAGCGCGGAGAATCGCGCGGATCAGTTCGGCCGGGGACAGAATATCGGCGTCGATGCCGAGCCTTTCGCGCACGGACGGTGACAGCGGGATCTGCTTGGCCGAGCGCGGCCAGACCCCGCCGCCTTCCGAGATCGCCTCTCGCGGATAGTCGTCCCAGCTCGATCCGCTGGTTTCGAAGAGCACACGTCGCTGTTCGAACGAGGCCTCGGGGTCGGGATCGGGGTCAAGAAAGATGTGCCGATGATCGAACGCCGCGACCAACCGAATCGTGCGCGATTGCAGCATCCCGTTGCCGAACACATCACCGGACATGTCGCCGATGCCGACGACCGTGATCGGGTCGCTCTGGGCGTCGACACCGAGTTCCGCGAAGTGTCTGCGCGCGGACAGCCAGGCACCGCGAGCGGTGATGCCCATCGCCTTGTGGTCATAGCCTCGGGAGCCGCCCGATGCGAAAGCGTCGCCCAGCCAGAAGTCATATTCGGCAGCAACCGAATTCGCGAGATCAGAGAAACGTGCCGTGCCTTTGTCGGCCGCCACCACCAGGTACGGGTCGGGGTCGTCGTAGCTGACCGAGTCGGCCGGGCCCACGGGTAAGCCGTCGACGAGATTGTCGGTGACGTCCAACAGGCCGCGGATGAACGTGGCGTAGCCGTCGGCAGGCGCGATGCCGTCGCGGAGCACGAACGCGCCCTTTGCTCCGGTCGGGACGATCGGCGAGTTCTTCACGGTCTGGGTGGTCATCAGGCCGAGCACCTCGGTGCGGTAGCTCTCGGGTCGGTCGGACCAGCGCAGTCCGCCACGCGCAACGGTGCCGGCCCGTACGTGGACGCCCTCGACCCCGTCTCCCCGGACGAAGATCTCGCGGTGCGGAACGGTGCGGCCGGGATGTGCCAGGCGGGACGGGTCGAGCTTGAACGACGCGTAGCGCTTGCGGCTGCCGTCCGGGGTGCGCTGGTACCAATTGGTGCGCAGCACCGCGCCCACGAAGCCGGTCAGCGCGCGCAGGATGCGATCCTCGTCGAGCGTGGCCGCGTCTTCGAGTAGCGCGGCCGACCGGGGTTCGAGCTCGGCGATCCGCTGGTCGCGGGCCTCGGCGTCGGGGTCGAACCTGGTGTGGAAGAGCTCGACGACCGAGGCCGTGAATGCACTGTGCCGCAACAGGGTATCCACGATGTAGGCGTCGGAGAAGCCGAGGCCCACCTGCTGCAGGTAGCGGCTGATCGTGCGAACCAGCGTGACGTCCCGCCAGGCGAGTCCGGCCACCGGCGTCAGCATGCAGTACCGGTCGATCTCGAGTCCGGAGGCGGCGGCGGTCTCGAAGGCATCGATGACCAGATCGTGCGCCTCGGGTACCCATGACTGGGCGGGGCGGCTGAAGCGGAATCGATCCACGCTGGCCTCGGGTCCGGCCGACTCGGGAGCCGGCAGCGGTGTGTGCGCCTCGATACGGAGGCCGAAGCACTCGAAGTCGCGAGCGACGTCTGCCAGCGCGGGCCGAGACCCGGGCCACAGCACGACCAGATCGACGACTTCGCCTACATCCCTGTCTGATTCGCCGGTGGACACGAACTCGAGACGGGGATGGTTCCCGGGGCTGGCCGTGATCGAGGGGAGCGTCATTGATCCCTTCATTGCGGTCATCACACACCTATTCGGTTGGTGGAAAGGAATTGTCGGGTTCTACCCTCCTGAGTGTGCCGTGGCCACCAGGATTTCGGGGTGGACACTTTGGCGCATCTGCCAGGTAGGGGAGTGCCGAAATGAACAGGACCGCGTCTGTCGATAGCGTGATCGCGCCTGACGGAAGAGGCTGTATCACAGCATGATCGGGGCGAGAGTCACCGAAATGAGAACGCTCGGGACACCGCATGCCGACATGGCTGTGCGGTGCCCCGAGCGGGAGCGAATTTGCTGGTGGGCTATTCGTTGATCTCGATGTCGTTTGCGAGCACGTCGCTCAACGTCGGGGGGTTGCCCACGCCCCAGCCGTAGGCGAGCTTGCCGACCTCGAGGACGAAGAATGATTCGGTGGAGAGGACGCCGTCGATATGGTGGAGCCGGTCGTTGATGAGGTCGGTGTAGTCGTCGGTGTTCTTGCAGATGACCTCGGCCATGACGTCGTACTGGCCGGATGTCACGATGACGTAGCTGGTTTCGGGTAGCGCGGCGAGAGCCTGGCAGACGGACCGGGCGGTGCCGGGGCGGGTGCGGATCCCGACTATCGCCATGCGGTCGAAGCCGATGCGCATGGGATTGGCGATGCCGACGATCTGGAGGATCCCGGATTCCTCGAGCCGCTGCACGCGGTAGCGGGCGGAGGAGGCCGGGATGTCCAGCTCTTCCGCGATCTGTCGGTAGGGGAGGCGTCCGTCTTTCTGTAGGAGCTCGATGATTCGTGCGTCGATGGGATCGATGCTCGGTGTGTTCATCGTTGGCCTCCGTGCCGGGTGGGTCGCCTGGTCGTCAAGGTAGCGCACGTGTTCTGTGTTGTGGGTCAGCGGCCCAGGTGGATGACGCCGGTGCGGAGGTCGGACATGTCGAGGAGGGTGTGTTTGCCGCCGATGCGGCCCCAGCCGGTG
>NZ_QAOZ01000030.1:0-9012 GCF_003050885.1 Rhodococcus sp. OK611 | reverse complement strand
GCGAACTGCCCCCGCGGCACCGCCCTGACCACCGGCATGGACTACGGCGGATCCCTCGGCAGCGGAAACTTCGGCGACAAGGGCCCGTCCATCACAGTCGGGACGAACCCGGGCACCACCGACTCGACCACTACGCTCAACCCGGTTGCCGGGGCCACCGTCGGCAAGGCCACCACCCTGACGGCGAAGGTCAACCCCGCCAACGCCGGCGGCACCGTCACCTTCAAGGACGGCGGCACCTTCATCGGCGCCGTCCAGGTCGGATCCGACGGCACCGCGACCACCGCATGGACCCCGGCGACCGCAGGCGAGCGGACCGTCACCGCCTACTACTCGGGCAAGGACACGGTCGACGCGTCGTCCGACCAGAAGGCGGTGACCGTCGCTCCCGCCGGCAGCACCGGCGGAACCGGCAGTCTCGGCTCGCTCCTCGGCGGCTTCGGCTCCAGCAAGTAACCACCACCGGGTCTTTCCCCGGCCTCGACGGCCGGGGAAAGACCCGGCAGTACCACAAGAGCCGAACACACGGCCCCAAACCCCACACCCCAACGCTGCGACCTTGATGTCGATGACGACGGTCGCACTTCCAGCGACCGAAGGAACACCCATGACATCGCGAGAGATCACACGCGCCGTGGCCGCAGGCGCGGCAGCAACAGTGGCCATGAGCGCATTCGCCCTCCTCGGCGCAGGCGTTGCCAGCGCTGCCCCCGGGTCGATCACCTGGAATAGCGGCAGCTCCCGCTACATCCGCGACATCAGCAACACCACCCCCGCCGTCGGCGACACCATCACCGTCAAAACGAGATTCGAACGCACCAGCTGGGTCGACGAGTACATCTACAACGTCAAAGACCGGCACCACTCCTGCCTGACCTACGTCCCCGGCTCCGCCAAAATGTCCGGCAGCAACGACTACCCCGTCGCCAACCCCGAGGTCAACGCCGACGAGGCCTACGTCCGCGCCTCCTGGGGCTCCACCGACTGGGTCGTCCGCAGCCGCCCCGGCTTCTGGGACGCCCCCACCTTCAGCGTCAGCTACAAAGTCGGTGCAAACTGCCCCCGCGGCACCGCCCTGACCACCGGCATGGACTACGGCGGATCGCTCGGCAGCGGCAGCTTCGGCACCCAGGGTCCATCGATCACCATCGGCAAGAGCAGCTCCACCACCACCCTCGCCGCCGTCACCGGCGCCCAGGCCGGCAAGGCGAGCACCCTGACCGCCACCGTCACCGGCGGCGCGGCGGGCGACACCATCGAATTCCGCGACGCCGCAACCCCGATCGGCACCGCCACCCTCGACGGCGCGGGCACCGCGACCCTCGCCTGGACCCCGACCACCGCCGGTGCACACAACCTCACGGCCCGCTTCCCCGACACGGCTTTCGCCACGGCCTCCGAGTCGTCGCCGATCACCGTGCAGGTCGCCGAGGCGTCCGTGCCGTCCACCATCGCCCTCGCACCGGTGACCAACGCACAGGTCGGCAAGGCGAGCACCATCACCGCCACCGTCACCCCGGCCGCAGCGGGCGGCACCGTCGAACTCCGCGACGGCGACACCTCACTCGCCACCCTGCCCGTCGGCAACGACGGCACCATCCATCACGAATGGACCCCCGCCGCCGGTGGCGCGCACAATCTCACCGCCACCTTCTCCGGCCGCGACGGCGTCACCGGCTCCACCACCACCGCACAGGTCACCGTCGCCGAGGCACCCGTGCCCTCCACCATCGCGATCGCACCGATCACCAACGCACAGGTCGGCAAGGCGAGCACCCTCACCGCCACCGTCACCCCGGCCGCAGCGGGCGGCACCGTCGAACTCCGCGACGGCGACACCTCACTCGCCACCCTGCCCGTCGGCGACAACGGCAAGATCGAGCACCAGTGGACCCCCACCGCGGCAGGCGGGCACACCCTCACCGCCACGTTCTCCGGCCGCGACGGCGTCACCGGCTCCACCACCACCGCACAGGTGACCGTTGCTGAGGCACCCGCCTCCAACACCGACTCGACTACCACGCTCAACCCGGTCAGCGGCGCCACAGTCGGCAAGGCCACCACGGTCACGGCGAAGGTCAACCCCGCCAACGCAGGCGGCACCGTCACGTTCAAGGAGGGCAGCACCGTCATCGGCACCGGCCAGGTCGGACCCGACGGAAGTGCCACTGTCACCTGGACTCCCGCCACCGCAGGCCAGCGCACCATCACCGCCGAGTACTCGGGTCACGGCACCGTGAACGCGTCGTCCGGCCAGCTGCCGGTGACCGTCGCGGCCGGCGGCGGAACTGGCGGAACGGGCGGCACCGGCAGCCTCGGCGGCTTCGGCTCCAGCAACTGACAACTGACAACTGACTGAAGGGTCTGTCCCCGGCCATCTCGGCCGGGGACAGACCCTTCGCTCAACCCGACCACAAGTACCTCGAATGAACCTACGATTCCGACCCATACGTGCTTACATGGACGTTCGTCCAGAAGGAGGGTGACAACGTGCGGTCCAGCCGAGTCCTTACCCGTATCGTCACGTTGATCCTCCTAGTTGCCGCCACCGCGGCACAGCAGGCGTCAGCGAATGCCACACCGGCGGACACCAACGGCTGGACACTGCCCCGGTTGACGGTGACCGACGGTGCGATCACCGATGTCACCGGGCGGACCGTCCTGCTGCGCGGGGCGAACGTCACCCAGCTCAACGATTACGCCCAGAACGACCCATCGCTCCCGGCCACCGCCCGCCTCGAACACGATGAGTTCGCCCGGATGGCGGCGCTCGGCATCAATGTCTCGCGGCTGACCATCGCGTGGTCGGCCCTCGAACCGACCCCCGGCGCCTTCGACACGAACTACGTGGCCAGGATCCGCGAGGCCGTGAAAGTTGCCAAGGCGCAGGGCATCTACACCGTGCTGGACATGCACCAGGACGCCTGGGGCAAGGCCGTGGGCACGCCTCCAGGCGAGGCCTGCCCGTCGCCGCTCGAGCGCGGCATCGGGTGGGACGGGGCCCCCGCCTGGGCCACCATCACCGACGGCTGGAGCACCTGCAACCTCGGCGGGATGCGGGAGAGCTCCCCCGCCGTGGCCAGGTCGTTCCAGAACTTCTACGACGACACCCAGGGGATCCAGGGTCACCTGGTCAACACCTGGGCGCGACTGGCCGCCGAATTCAAGGATGAACCGGCGGTCGTCGGCTACGACCTGCTCAACGAGCCCAATCCCGGCCTGCGGGAGCCCATCTCCGCCGCCGACCAGATCGGCCGGTTCTACCAACGCGCGATCGCGGCGATCCGACAGGCCGAGCAGGGTGGGTTCGCGCACCTGGTGTTCTTCGAGCCGAGCGCGGTCTGGTCCGCGCTGGGTGTCGACGCGCTGCCGCCGCCGCACTATCTCAATGATCCCCTCGTGGTGTTCGCGCCCCACCTCTACAGCGGCTCGATCAACGTCGACAACGACCTCCCCTCGATCGAGGACGGCTTCCGGCTGGCGCTCGACGCCGCCGCCAGGTATCGGGCACCGGTGTGGGCCGGTGAGTGGGCCTGGTTCGGCGACCCCGACGCCGACGTCGCGAAGGTCGATCGATTCGTCGACGCGATGAACGAGCACCGGATCGGCGGAGCCTGGTGGTCCTGGACCCAGGCCTGCGGCGACCCGCACTTCATCCACGACGGCAACACGGCCGACACCCACAAGACGATGGGCAATATGAACCTGATCGACTGCCCCTCGGGCCGATCCGCAGGCATGGAAGAGAGATTCGCCCGCCCGCTCTCGCGCGCCTACCCGCGGGCCGCCCCCGGCCACCTCACGGAGGTGACCACGACCGGGTTCGCCGGCACCGGCACCGGACGCCTCGAGGCCTGGTACCCCGGCACCGAACGCCCCGACCTCGACACCTCCGGAGCCTCCGATCTCGACCTGACCCAGATCGATGGCGGGTGGCGGCTGACCGGAACAACCGCCGGCACTTACCGAGTGGCCCAGCGTTGAGAAACGGTGACAGAAGTCTGACGGTGCTGGTCCAGTTGGCCGTGGCACTGTGCGCCGGAGCGGTGGCCGTGCCGGGGCCCGCCTCCGCAGCGGAGCCCGCGCCGCTCGCCTTCGTCAATCCGGGCTTTGAGCAGGACATGACCGGCTGGACGTTCACCGGCGGCACGGGCAACGGAACCAACCTGAAGCACAGCGGGGCCAAGAACGCGTACTTGGACGAGGGCACCGGATTCAGGATCAGCCAGACCGTCACGGTTCCCACCGACGGGATGTTCGACCTGTCGGCCTGGATCGCCACCGGGGCGCCCGAGGGCACCTTCTCCGCGACGGTCAACGGGGTGCCGGTCGCCTCGGTGACCTTCGGTTCTCAGCAGATCTTCGCTCGCTACACCCTTTCCAGGCTGTCTCTGCGCGCCGGAGACCGGGTCGAGATCGCCTTCGGCTCGTCACCGAACGGCTGGGTCAACATCGACGACATCACGGTGGCCCCGTCCGCCCCGAACGATCCGCGGATCGACTCGTCCGACGCCAGGCTCACCGAGATGTTCAACTGGGCCAAGGCCAAGGCCAACAGCTGGGTCCAGCAGCCGGGCCAGATCGGCGCGATCAACGCCGACGAGAACAACAGCTTCGGCACCTCCGCCGCGCCCTACGCGAACACCTACTGGGCCGGCTACCCGTACCGGTCGGGCTTCTACTCCCGCGACTTCGTCCACCAGTTGGCCGGCGCCCACCTGCTCGGTCTGGACGCCGCCAACAAGACGATGCTGAAGGCCTTCGCCGCCTCGGCCACCGCTGCAAACAAATACGATCCGGTCTGGTCGATCAACTTCGACGCCAAGACCTACCTGAGCGCCGACTACCGCGACCCCGGTTCCTACGTGCGGGAGCTGCCCGCCCCCTTCGAACTGGCCCAAAAACTCTATGAGGCCTACCGCCAGACCGGCGATACCGACTACCTGACCGACCCGACGCTGAGCGACTACGCCGGGAACACCGTCACCGAATTCGTCGAGCAGCACCCCGGCCCGCGGGGCCACGGCGACGTGAAGATCGCCCAGGCGACGAGCAGCGACATCTTCGCCGGTACCGCGAGCTACAACGAGGGCGGCTGGGACCATTTCGCCGAGGCCGGGGACGCCATCGGTTCCCAGTACCAGGCCTACCTGGCGGCGGCCGGGCTGGCTTCCGCCAAGGGCGACACCGCAGGCGCCCAGATCTTCACCGACGCCGCGCAGGCGCTGAAGAACTACTACAACACCACCTGGAGCATCGACCCCGCCAAACCCGGCGAGGTGGTGCGCGCCTATCAGACCTACGGCGGCCCGATCACCGGTTGGGGCAAGGAGAACAGCTGGTTCATGCCGCTCAAGGGCATCATGGAACCCGGTCAGCGCCGCGACTCTTACCTCTCCTTCATCGACTCCCAGGCCTCCGGCAGCGGCGCGCCCGCCAATGTCGAGGCCGAGACGTACCTGCCGGACACCTTCTTCGCCAACAACGCGGACGCCACCGCCTGGAAGTGGATGCAGAACGTCTACAACAAGATCGGCAATGTCCACACCACCGGCGAGCTCGTGAACGGCGACTACCCCGAAGTGGCCTTCACCCTGGTCAGCCAGACCGTCAATGGTCTGCTCGGCGTCCAACCCGACGCCCCGAACAGTGCCGTGACCACCACCTCCCACCTACCGGCCGACATCGGCTGGCTGGAGGTCGCCTCGATCCCACTGGGCAAGTCGACCTTCACCCTCCGCCACGACGCCCTGACCAAATCGGCCTTGACCAACACCGGGGCCACCCACCTCACCTGGACCGCACAGTTCCCCGGCGCGCACTCCGCGCTCACGGTGAACGGCGCAACCCAGAAGGCCGAGACCAAGGTCGTCGACGGCAGCACCGTCAGCTACGCCACCGTCACGGTCGCCCCCGACGCCACGAGCACCGTCGAGGTGTCCGCCTGAAACGCGCGGCCGAGCGCCGTGCGCCTGATTCGCACTGTTGAGCGCTTACCCTCCCGTTGGGAAGGCTTCGAGTTGTCGCGCAGCCCATTTCGTCGGACTCAGGCCGAAATGTTGACGAAACCACCGCGAGAATGCGCTCAGATCTGAGAATCCGAGTTCGCCTGCGATATCGGTGAGGTTCCTATCACCGCGCGTGATGTACCGGCGCGCGAGGTCTGCGCGCACCGAATCGACAACGGACGAGTAGCTTTCGCCCGCCTGGGACAGGTGTCGATGCAGGGTCCGCCTGTCCATTCCGAGACTGCGCGCGATACGGGCCGCAGTGCAGCTCCCGCCCGGCAGGAGGGCTTCGATGATGCCGCGGACTCGTCCGACGACGGAGGCATCCTCCGGCGGCGCGAGCAGATCCAGGTACTGCCGTGCATAGGGCTTGAACATCGGATCCGACAGCGGGTTGATTGAGTCCAGATCGCTCGAGTAGAACACGAGGCCGTTGAAGTCTTGTTCGAACGCGATGTCCGTCCCGAACGCGCGGTGGTGGACTTCGAGTGTTGGCGGTGCGTCGTGGACGAAGCACGTGGACAGTGGTCGCCAGTCCTCCGGGAGGAAGGCGCTGAGGATCCGGGCCAACGATGCGATGACCAGTTCGATGGACTGGCGACCGAGTGTCATCCCTGGCGCGGGCTCGATGTGCAGGGAGGCAAGTCCGTTCAATTCGACGAGCCGAATGCGAATCGCCTCGTTGTGTACCCGCATGTGGCGCAGATGAGCGCGATCGCGCTCCGGACGTCGGGCTCTTCCCTGGCGGCCAAACCCACGGCTCCGAGAATCGACACGCTCCGTCCGTCCGCCATCTTGACCGCGAAGTCCGCGCATGACGTTTCCCGAGCAGTGCGCTCCAACAGCTCATCGACTGCCTTTGCCGGAAGCCATGTGTTCGGCATGGCCAGGGCGGGCGGGTCGATGCCCACGGCACGCATGAGCGGATCGGGGTCCGAGCCGAAGGATTGGGTCAGCCCGATGTAGCCGGTCAGAGCCGAACTCCGCACCTTCAGCACCGTCATCGATCCCCTGTCCCAAACTGCCAAGGAATGCGTCCCAATAGGTCAAATGATCTTGACCCAACTCGCATAGTGTGACCCGAGTCACCGCAGTTGCCGAATCAGTCCGCACGGTCACTTTCGGTGGGCAATCCCTAGTTCGCAAAGCCCGGCAGGTCCTGACGCACGTCTGCGACCAGGCCAATCAGAGACGCGTCGCCCCAACGCGCCTCGAAGAACAGGAGCACGCATGACAATGGAGTCCCGAGCGCCCACGCCATCCCGAGAACCCGTCGGCGCGGCCGCCCACTCGAACGTCTTTCCGTGGGTGGTCTTCGCCCTGATCTTCGGTCTGATGATGTCGGACTACATGTCCCGCCAGGTTCTCAGCTCGGTCTTCCCTGTACTGAAATCCGAGTGGCACCTGTCGGACTCGCAGCTCGCAGCTCTGACCAGCGTCGTCGCCCTGATGGTCGGTGTGCTGGCACTGCCGATGTCGCTTCTGGCCGACCGTTGGGGTCGGGTCCGCAGCGTGGTCCTGATGGCCGTCATGTGGAGTGTCGCGACCGTCCTGTGCGCCGCGGCAGTCGATTACACGCAGCTACTCGGCGCACGATTCCTGCTCGGGTTCGGCGAGGCCGCCTACGCGAGCGTAGGAATGGCCGTCATGCTGGGCGTCTTCGCCCCACGCCTGCACGCCTCCCTCAGCGGCTCCATCCTCGGCGCAGCGTTCTTCGGCTCGGTCGTCGGTGTCGCACTCGGCGGCGTCCTCGCGGATCGACTCGGGTGGCGAGGGGCGTTCCTGATCATGGCGGCCTTCGGTCTGTGTCTGATCGTTCTGTTCCGGATCCTCGTCACCGAGCATCAACTGGCGCGCCACGCCACCGAGCAGCCGGCCTCCGGCACCCACGCTTCCGTGAGTGGACGCGCACCCATCTCAAGCCTGTTCACGAACGCCTCCCTGACGTGCGCCTATGTCGGTGCAGGACTGCAGTTTTTCGTCGCGGGCGTGCTCCTTGCCTGGCTCCCCAGCTACTTCAATCGCTACCACGACATGTCGGCCACCGACGCCGGCCTGGCGGCAGCGGTCTTCGTGCTCTTGATCGGCGCAGGAACTGTGCTCTGCGGCATCGCTGCCGACCGCATCGGACGCCGACGGCCCGAACAAAGGTGGAGCGCCGCGATCGCGTACGGCCTCATCGCGATGGTGTCCCTGATGATCGGTTTCCAACTCGCCAGCGGCCCGATCCAGCTGATGTTCCTCGGCCTCGGAGCCTTCTTCTGCTCCGGATTCTCCGGTGCCACAACGGCGGTCGTCGCCAGCCTGTCCCACCCGTCCATCCGGGCCTCGGCCTTCGGAGTGGGCACGCTCGCGAACAACGTCTTCGGACTGGCGCTGGGCCCGTTCGTCGTCGGGTTGCTATCGGACCGGCTGGGTCTACTCGGTGCGCTTCAGTGGGTTCCACTGGCGTCTGTCGTGTCGATCCTCGTCATGGGCCTCGGCATGAGGCTCTATCCCGCCGGTCTCCGCAAGCTTGCCTCATCGGAGTTGAGGAATCCCGACGAGGTCCCGGCGGCCCCGACCGACACGCTCGCGTCCCCGGCATAAATCCCACGCTCTCGGAGCCCGCCGTTGTCCGGAGCGTCGAGCCGGCTCGTTGGAACCATCCAGAACCCACACAAAATCCAGATCTGTAAAGGAAATCCATGAATACTCTCAACAAGAATCGGCGCCGTGGCGCCCGCATCGCAGGCATCGGCGCCGCGGCACTGGCGATCGGCCTGATGTCCACCGGCGCGGCCCACGCCGACACCTTCGTCCCGCTGCCCGACGGACAGAAGGCCGGGCCCGGAGCTGTCGTCTCCCGCACCGGCGAAAGTGCCCTGATCTCCCCATCACTCGCCGCGAACGGTGCCGGCCGCACCGCGTGGGTCTCCGGCACCGTCACCGCCGACGTCACCGGCATCACCAAGGAAGGCGAAGCCGGCCCGTTCAACGCAGCCGCCAACACCCCCGGCACCAA
>NZ_QAOZ01000029.1:0-9617 GCF_003050885.1 Rhodococcus sp. OK611 | reverse complement strand
CACCGGCTGGGGCCGCATCGGCGGCAAACACACCCTCCTCGACATGTCCGACCTCCGCACCGGCGTCATCCACCTGGGCCGCTGACCCACAACACGGAACACACACGTAAGAAGAAAGGCCTCCGCATGCCCACCACCAGCCCGTCGACGTTGAGTGGGGTGAGCCAGTCGCCGTACTGGTTCGACGTGACGTCCGCTCCGGCACCCCTCCCGGCGCTCGATGCAACCATCTCGACCGATCTGCTGGTGGTGGGCGGCGGATACACCGGCCTGTGGACAGCAGTCCTGGCCAAGGAGGCAAACCCCGATCAGCGTGTGGTGCTGGTCGAGAGCAGCACGGTCGGCCACGCAGCCAGCGGGCGGAACGGTGGGTTCTGCTCTCCGAGCATCACCCATGGGCTCGGAAACGGCGTGCAGCGCTGGCCTTCCGAGGCGGCGACCCTGCACCAGATGGGCCTGGAGAACCTGGCCGGGATCGAGGACACCCTCGAGCGGTACGGGATCGACGCGGACTACAGCCGCCCCGGCAAGGTCAGCTTCGCCCGCACCCCGTGGGAACTCGAAGGTCTCCGCAAGTACTCCGAGATGAGCGGGAAGTACGGCGAACAGTCGCGGTTCATCCCGACGTCGGAGGTCGGCGAGTGGACGACCTCGCCCGCCTATCTCGGCGGCCTCTACCTGCCCGACTACTCCCTCGTCGACCCCTACAAGCTGGTACTCGGCCTGCGCCGAGCGTGCCTCGAGCTCGGCGTGGAGATCTACGAGAACACGCCGGTCTCCTCGCTCGGCCGTGGATCCAGCGGTGGCGTCGCGGCCACCACCCCCATGGGTCGGATCGACGCGGCAAAGGTCGCATTGGGAACCAACGCGTTCAAGCCATTGCTGCGACGCCTGTCCACCACCGCGATCCCGGTCTACGACTACGCCCTCGTCACCGAGCCGTTGTCGGACAACGACTTCGAGGCGATCGGCTGGACGCAGGATGTCGGGCTCACCGACGCCAGCAACCAATTCCACTACTACCGTAAGACCGCGGACAACCGCATCCTGTGGGGTGGCTACGACGCGATCTACCACTACGGATCGCGCCGGGACGCGGAGCTGCTCGATCGGCCGCAGACCTACGCACGGCTCGCCGAGAACTTCAGCGCCACCTACCCCCAGCTGTCGCATGTCCGGTTCAGCCATGCCTGGGGCGGGGTCATCGACTCGTCGACGCGCTTCTGCCTCACCTCAGGGAGCGCCTACGGCGGGCGCGTCGCCTACGCGATCGGGTACACCGGCCTCGGCGTCACCGCCACCCGATTCGGCGCCCAGGTCATGCTCGACCGACTGTCCGGCGAGAAGACACCGCGAACCGAACTGGCGATGACTCGGCGACAGGCGATCCCCTTCCCCCCGGAACCGGTGCGCTACCTCGGCGTGCAGGCGACACGATGGTCCATGGCCCGCGAGGACGAGTGCGGCAAACGCAATCTGTGGCTGCGACTCCTCGACACGATCGGGCTGGGATTCGACTCCTGAAGCAACTCGCCCATCCCACGCTCGACCCACAAGGGGCCCACCATGACACCCACAGATCTCGGCGCCTGGGCGCTGGAGCAGAGCTTCAACCCCGGTTCGCTGACACTCGATCACACGGCGCTGGCGAGTGAACTCGTCATCGACGGGACGCCGACCACCGCGCACCGGAAGCTGACCACCCTCTCGGACCTCACGATCGGGGTGTGGGAGCACACCCCGGGGACCTCACGCGACGTGGAGGCCGACGAGGTCTTCGTCGTTCTCGCCGGTGATGCCACCGTCACCTTCGACGACGGCTCTCCCTCGATCGATCTCTACCCCGGGGCGCTGGTCCGGCTGCTGGCCGGACAACGCACCGTGTGGACCGTCCGCGACACCCTCCGCAAGGTCTATATCACCTGAACCTCGATGTGACGCCGCAGATTCCGAGGATCGAGGTCACCGTCCGCCAGGACCCACCACGACGAAAGTTGATCAGGATGCATCAGTACATCGACGGCACTCGCCGCGACGGCACCTCCGGTCGCACCCAGCGCGTGATCGACCCCTCGACCGGCGAGGAGATCGCCACTGTCATGCTCGCCAGTGCAGAGGACGTCGACCTGGCCGTCGCAGCGGCACGTCGCGCGTTCGGGGCATGGTCCCGCACGACGCCCGCGGAACGGTCCGCTCTCCTGCTCCGGACGGCCGAGGTCCTTCGCGAGCGGCAGGACGAACTCGCAGAACTGGAGAGCCGGCAGTGCGGCAAACCGATTCGTCTCGCCCGTGAGTTCGACGTCCCCGGATCGATCGACAACGTCGAGTTCTTCGCCGGGGCGGCACGCATACTCGAGGGGAAGGCCACCGGCGAGTACTCCCCCACCCACACCTCGAGCATCCGACGCGAGCCGCTCGGTGTCGTCGGATCGATCGCGCCGTGGAACTACCCGCTGCAGATGGCGGTCTGGAAGATCTTCCCGGCGATCGCCGCGGGCAATACCGTTGTCCTCAAGCCTGCCGAGATCACGCCCCTGACCGCGCTGGTCCTCGCCGAGGCCCTCACCACTGCTGGCGTTCCCGACGGCGTGGTCAATATCGTCGTCGGCGATGGTCGGGAGGCGGGCGCGGCGCTGGCACGGCACACCGATGTCGACATGATCTCGTTCACCGGCTCGACGGCGGTGGGTCGGTCAGTCATGGAGGCCGCCACCTCGAACGCCAAGCGTGTCCATCTCGAACTGGGCGGCAAGGCTCCCTTCGTGGTCTTCGACGACGCCGATCTCGAGGCTGCCGTCCACGGCGCGGTGGCGGGCAGCCTGATCAACGGTGGACAGGACTGCACGGCGGCGACCCGAGCGATCGTGCACGAGTCGATCATCGACCGATTCGTCGCGGGTGTCGCCGAGTTGTACGAGTCGGTGACCCTCGGACCGACCTCGGATGAGGCGACGGACATGGGGCCGCTGAGCTCGTTCGCACATCGCGACAAGGTCGCCGCGATGGTCGAGCGTGCGCGCGGCTACGCGACGATCGTCACCGGTGGCCGCGCAGGCGAGGGGAGTTTGGCTGCGGGCGCCTACTACCACCCGACGCTCGTCGTCGGCGCGGGCACCGACAGCGAGATCTATCGCGACGAGGTGTTCGGCCCCGTGCTGACGGTGACACCGTTCCGCGATGACGACGAAGCCATCGCGCTGGCCAACGACACCCCCTACGGGCTGGCCGCGTCGGCCTGGACCAACGACCTGCACCGCGGCCTCCGTGCCACCCGGGAGATCGTGGCCGGCTGTGTCTGGGTCAACGACCACATCCCCATCATCAGCGAGATGCCGCACGGCGGGGTCAAGCAGTCCGGATTCGGGAAGGACATGTCCTCCTACTCGTTCGAGGAGTACACCTCGATCAAGCACGTCATGTTCGACCTCTCCCGCGAACCGCGGAAGGATTGGCACCGGACGATCTTCCGGATCGACTAGTCACCTGCACAACGACATCGGCGGGCCGGTACCTCTGTGAGGTGTCGGCCCGCCGATGTCGTTGCGACCTGGTGGGGTCAGGGACGCAGGACGTCCGTGCCCACGAAAGGCTGCAGCGCGACGGGCACGGTGACACTGCCGTCGGCCTGCTGGTGGTTCTCCAGGATCGCCACGATCCAGCGGGTGGTCGCGAGCGTGCCGTTGAGGGTCGCCGCGGTCTGCGGCTTGCCGTTCTCGTCCCGGTAGCGGGTGCCGAGCCTGCGGGCCTGGAAGGTCGTGCAGTTCGAGGTCGACGACAGCTCGCGGTAGGCCTTCTGGGTCGGAACCCATGCCTCGCAGTCGAACTTGCGCGCCGCGGACGAACCGAGGTCGCCACCCGCGACGTCGATCACCCGGTACGGCACCTCGATGGCAGCGAGCATCTCGCGCTCCCAGCCGAGCAGCCGCTGATGCTCGGCGTCGGCATCCTCCGGCTTGCAGTAGGTGAACATCTCCACCTTGTCGAACTGGTGCACGCGGATGATGCCGCGGGTGTCCTTGCCGTGGCTGCCCGCCTCACGACGGAAGCAGGACGACCAGCCCGCGTACCGCTTCGGCCCCTCGCTCAGGTCGATGATCTCGCTGGAGTGGTACCCGGCGAGCGGGACCTCGGAGGTTCCGACGAGGTACAGGTCGTCCTGCTCCAGGTGGTACACCTCCTCGGAGTGCTGGCCGAGGAACCCGGTGCCCTGCATGATCTCCGGCCGCACCAGCACCGGCGGGATCATCAGGGTGAAGCCGTTCGCGGTCGCCTTCTGCGCTGCCAGCTGGAGCAGACCGAGCTGCAGCATCGCGCCGTAGCCGGTCATGAAGTAAAAGCGCGCACCGGACACCTTGGCGCCGCGCTCCATGTCGATCAGGCCGAGCGACTCACTGAGCTCGAGGTGATCCTTCGGCTCGAAGTCGAAGGACGGGATCTCGCCGACGGTGTCGAGGGTGATGAAGTCGTCCTCGCCGCCCGCCGGTGCACCCTCCTGCACGATGTTCGAGATGGCACGGGCCGCGGCATCGAGCGCGGCGTCCGCCTCGTGCTGCGCGGCCTCGGCGTCCTTGACCTTCTGAGCCAGTTCCTTCGACCCGGCGAGCAGCGCGGGCCGCTCCTCCGCGGAGGCCTGGCCGACCTTCTTGCCGAGCGCCTTCTGCTCCGCCCGGAGGTTGTCGCCGGCCAGCACCGCGGCGCGGCGGGCCTCGTCGGCCGCCAGCAGCGCGTCGACCAGGGCCGGGTCCTCGCCCCTTGTGCGCTGTGACTCGCGGACGACGTCGGGATTCTCGCGCAGGAACTTGAGGTCAATCACGACCACAAACCTTACTTGGTACGTGGGCACGGCCCTCAACGCGTGCAGGGGAAGGTTCGGCATCGACGGGACCAACGGGCATGATGGACGAGATGTCGGACGAACACGCCAACGAACGCGACGCCTCCGGGCGGGGCGACGACGCGCGCCTCGACGCCGAGGCGACGCGCGACCCGGGCACCCCGTCGGCCGACAAGCCCGGACACCATCTGTCCGCGACCATGACCCGGCGGGCCCTCGTCGCGATCGCGCTCGGCGCGGTCATCGCCGCCATCGCGACCGCGGTCTTCTCCGGTGGCTTCAAGAGCGAGAACGACCTCAGCACGCACGCCAACACCGGCGGCCCGATGTCGACCGGCGCGGTGTCGGGCAGCGCGTTCGGCACCGCCCACGCGGGCGACTGCCTGACCTGGACCGAAGACGACGCCAGCGACCTGGAGAAGGTGGACTGCTCGTCGGAGCACCTGTTCGAGGTCGCTTCCGAGGTGGACCTGAGCAACTTCCCAGGTACCGAGTTCGGCCCCGGCTCGAAGTTCCCGGGTGTGCTCCGGTTCTCCCAGCTCCGCGACGAGCACTGCGCCCCCGCCGTGAACGAGTACCTCGGCGCCAAGTTCGATCCGAACGGCAAGTTCAGCGTCGGCCTGATCAACCCGGGGGTCGCCGGCTGGGCGGCCGGGGAACGCACGCTGCGCTGCGGTCTGCAGTACTCGGGCACGACGGGCAACCCGCAACCGATCTACGGGACGGTGGCCGGGCAGGACCAGTCGAAGACCTGGGACGCGGGCACCTGCATCGGCATCAACCAGAACGTCCCCACGGACCCGGTCCCCTGCACGGACCCGCACGCCTTCGAGGTGATCTCGCTGGTCGACCTCGGCGCCAAGTTCACCGGCGGCTTCCCGGACATCCCGGACCAGGACAAGTACCTGGAGGAGACGTGCACGCAGGCGTCGAACGAGTTCCTCGGCTCGCCGGACGCGCTGCGGAACAAGACCCTCACCCTGTTCTGGGACAACACGGACCTGACCAGCTGGCTGGCGGGCAGCCGTAAGGTCACCTGCTCGGTCGGCAAGGAGCTCGACACCGGTGGGTTCGCCTCGATCGTCAACTCGGCCAAGGGCGACATCCTGATCAACGGTGCCCCGCCGATTCCGCCGCCGCCGGTTCCCGAGGGCCGTTCGCTGCCCGTTCCGCTGCCGGGCGCGGGCAATTGACGTGACCGTACAGATGACCGAGGCCCGCTTCGAGGAGCTGGTCTCCGAGGCGCTGGACCTCATCCCGGCCGAACTCGCCCGCGCGATCGACAATGTCGTGGTGCTGGTGGAGGACCGCGATCCGGAGGAGCCCGGACTGCTCGGGCTCTATCACGGCATCGCGCTGACCGAACGCGACAGCCACTACGGCGGTTCGCTGCCGGACACCATCACCATCTACCGCGAGGCCCTCCTCGACGTCTGCGATTCCGAGGAACAGGTGATCGAGGAGGTCGCGATCACGGTGATCCACGAGGTCGCACACTATTTCGGCATCGAGGAAGAGCGCCTGCACCAGCTCGGCTGGGGGTAGCGGGCGCGGTCGGCGAAATTGGTGGGAACCGGTCGGGCGCGCGCCGCGTCCAACCTCTTGACAGCCAATCTCGGTGTCTGCGGATCGCCCCGCAGGCCCCGCTCCGCCGAGCCCTCAAGGAGGCCGCGACCATGTCAGGCCATGTGTATGTCGCTCCCGAAGCCCTGATCTCCGCCGCGACGCAGCTCGATGCCCTCGCGGCGCGCCTGGAGGCCACGGTCCGGGTCAACGCGCCTGCGCTGCACCTGGCGCCCGCCGGCACCGAAGAGGTCTCGGTCATGGTCGCCAACTCGTTCAACTCGGTCGCCGACAGCTTCCTGCCGTCCGCCACCACCGGCGTCGCCGAACTGCGGGTCGCCGCCGAAACCCTCCGCAAGCACGCCGCCGAGTACGAGAACCAGGACCATTCCCTCGGCGCCTCGCTCGCCGCGGGCATGTGAGCGCCCGACACCGGATCTGAGGAGACACCGATATGACCATGGGATTCACCGGCGTCGTCTGGATGCCTCGTGGGGCCACCTGGAACTCGACCGCCCTCAACGCGGGAGTCGGGCCGGTGCAGCTGTCCGCGGCGGGCGTCGCCTGGACGAACATCGCGGCCGGTCTGATGGACGCGTCCGCGACCATGACCAAGGTGATGGAAGAGCTGCGGGTGGGCTGGGAGGGCCTCGCGTCCGATGCCGCCCTCGCCAAGCTCATCCCGTTCACCGCCTGGACCGAGGAGTCCACGGCGATGGCGACGACGACGGCGGCCAAGGCCGGCGCCGCGGCCAGCACCCACTCGGTGGCCCGGATCACCATGCCGAGCCTGCCCGAGATCGCGGCCGTCAAGACCGCGAAGGTGGTGGCGCACACCGTCGGGGGCTCGCTGGCCGGCGCAGGCGCCGCCGCTGAGGCCGCCGACCGGGCGATGGACCTGCGTGCGGCGCTGGTCATGGAGAGCTACGAGGCCGCGTCGACCGCGGTCTCGGTGCCGCAGAGCTTCACCCCGCCGCCCCCGCTGGCGACCGGGGCGCAGGCCACGGGCGCGGGCACGCAGGAGGCGGTGCCCACGAACAAGGATGACGTCGACTGGCGGACCAACCCCGCGGGCGCAGCGATGGCCGCGGTGATGGCGCAGGCGCAGAACCCGGCCGTGGTCAGCGCCGCCTCGCAGGCCGGCTCGATCGCAGGCGCCGGATTCAGCACCGTCACCTCGACCGCGACCTCGCTCGCTCCCGCCGCGGTGTCCGCGATCACCGGCGGTGGCTCCGGCCAGTCGTTCGGCGGCTTCGCCGCGAGCCCGACGGCGGGTGCCGGTGCGGGCGGCCGTTCGGGCTCGGGTTCGGGCGCCACCCGGACCATGGCCTCGGCCGGTGGCATTGGCCGCGGCGGCGCGGGCGGCTTCGGCGGCGGTGGCGCCGGGCGCGCCACGCTGCCCGAGGGTTGGAGCCGCGGCGCCGGTGGCGGACTCGGCGCCGGGGTCACGGGTGTACCGGGCGGCTCGGAGGGAGTCGCCTCCGGAACCGCACGTGCGGAGGCGGCCATGGCCGCCGGTCCGCGCGGGGGCCAGCTCGGCGCCCCGATGATGGGCGGCGCGGCAGGCGGTGGCCAGGACGACGAGGAACACCACACCCCCGCCTACCTGAAGAACTTCGAGCACTTCAGCGACGGCCGCGTCGTCATCCCCGCGGTGCTCGGCGCGGATCCCCAGGAGTACGAGCGGTGATCGACTCGGGCACCCTGTCCGCGCCGTCCCGGTTGGAGTCGGTCACGCTCGGCCTCGACGAACTGGACCTGCTGGTGAACGTCCTCGGCATCGACGAGCTGCCGGTGGTGTTGAACGCGACAGCGCGGTTCGACTCGGTGGCCGCGAGGGACGCCGCGTTCGACACCGCCCGGGTGACCCTCGCCGAGCGCGGGCTCCTCGAGGCGGGCGCGGTGCACCCGGACGTCGCCGAATGGCTGCAGGTGCTGGCCCGTCCGTACTGGGAGGTGGCGCTGCGGTGGTATTTGCCTTCGGATGGTCGCTCCGCAGGCTCCGCTCCTGCCGAGGAGATCTCCCGGCTCTGCCTCGCGCACGGACCGACCGGATCGGTGCTCGCCCTCCGCGGGCCCGACTCGTACGTACTGCAGCGCGCGGAGCATCCCGCCGGGGAGCTGATGCTCGACGCGATCGGACGGCAGGCGCCGGTCGACCTCGGAGTGGTCAACGCGCCGACCGAGCAGCTGGTCGCCGCATTGGCGGACTGCGCCGACGCCAGGTCCACCGCGCGACGGCTCGCCGCGCTCGGGGTCGCCGATCAGGATGTCGTGGCGGTCTCCGCCGCGCTGGCCTGCTGCTGGGAGCGCGCCGAGATCGTCGCGATCCGGCACGGCGACGGCAAGGTCGAGCCGATCGGCGGTCCCGTGACGGTGTTCGACACCGACAGGGGACGGATCGTCGGCACCTCGAGCGTCTCGGCAGACGGGGTGGCCTGGTCCACCCTGAGCGCGGGCAGCGATGCGCGCTTCCGTCAGGCCATCGACGTTCTGGTCGGCGCCGTCAGCTGACAGGCCCGGCGAATACCGGCCAACACGCCCCAGGACCCCGCATGTGCCCCGCCGATCCGGCGGGGCACATGCGTCAGGCCGCCTCGGCGTAGGGCCGAGCCTCGCGTGCCGAACGCAGGGCTGACCCCCACCATTCGAGCCAATCCCTCTCTGATAACTGCTGGAGCATCAGCCGGCAGCTTGATGAGGAACCCACACAAACTCTTGTGGTCGAACATATGTTCTAGTAAGCTTCGAACATGGATCTCGACGAGATGCTCACCGCGCCACAGGATGTGGCCGCGTGGCAGCTCGCGGACGCCGAACTCCTGAGGCTGATCCCCGAGCTCTCGCTGCGGATGCGACAGCTCGAGGCGCTGCGGGTGCGCCTGATGCATCAGGTCGATCAGCGGTGTGCGGCCGAACAGGTCGGGGCCTCCTCCCCCGGCAACTGGCTCGCCGGCGCGGCCACCATGACCCCCGGCCAGGCGAACAAGATCGTCAAACTCGGCCGCGAGCTGGCGAAGCACCCGGAGGTCGCCGCCGCGTTCGACGCCGGCGAAACCGATTACGACCAGATCCGGGTGATCATCGAACTCCTGAACAAGGTCCCCGACCCCGACGCCCCAGCCCGCAGCGACGACAACGTCGCAACCGAGACCGATGCGGACGGCGGCGGTGTCGATGACGGTGAGAATGTGTTCGACATCGTCGGAACCGACGCCAC
>NZ_QAOZ01000028.1:0-10427 GCF_003050885.1 Rhodococcus sp. OK611 | reverse complement strand
GATCCGTCAGCGACCGGGCGATCAGCTCATTGTCTCGCGGGGCTGGGACCTCGCGGAGTGCATCAGTGTCCACATGCCTACTTGTCACCGACGCCTCTCCCGGTTCACGGCGTGCGCAGCCGGCGACCCCGACACTGGACAACTCATCCTCAGTCTTGAGGTCGATGGGGCGCCCATCGTGGCGCGGTGCCCGTGAACACTCACCTGCGAAGGGCGCTGCGCCTGGTGGCGGTCGATGAATCGCTCACGGTGAGTGTTTTCGGTCACAGCCATTGCGGGAACTGCGCGGTGGTGGGGACCCCCCTCGATCATGTCGGCTGTATGTTCGGCAACCTGATCAGGGCATGGAAATTCGCTCGCGCAGCCGGGCGCGGATACGTCGACGAGCGTTTGTGTAGGGCGACGAGGTGTTGAACTGGATCATCCGGCCGGCGGTGTAGCTGCGGTGGAATGACGCACCGTACAACTCATCGTCGCTCATGGACTCGACCAGTGCGATCACCTGCTCTTCGGCCGCCGCGAAGCGTGCCAGCAGACCTGTCCACGATTCGGCGGCGTGGTCGCTGTAGAACTTCTGAGCCAGCTCGCCGAGCTGATTCCATGTGAAGCCCGGGGCGGGAAAGCTCGGTTCGTCACCCCGGCCGCGGATCTCGAACCACAACAGCACCAGCTCGTTCCATCCGATCAGGTAAGCAACCAGGTCGGCCGGACTCATCATCGTTCCCGCCGCATGCCCCGGCAGCGTCGACTCTCGCGCCAGTTCCGGCGGGACGCGCTCGAGATCACGGGTGAGCTTGCAGTAGCTGTCGCCGATGGCATCGAGCAACTCGACCTTGGACTGCGGCACTGCCATCGAAACTCCCTTCACCCTGCACCTGCGCCCACCATATCGGCCCAATCGAGGCGAAACCGCATGCCACGGTTGGCATGCAAGCATCAGCGCGACCGCGAGCCATCGTCGCCGACCATTCGTCATCGGCTGCCGTGCTCCAGGCTGGAGTTCGCGACCGGTGTCGGAAATGGTCGCCGCATCCCTCACCTGCAGCATGGCGGATATGCCCGGCGCCGGTCCGGCGCTAGCTTACGAAGCCGTGGCATAGGTCACACCCCCATTCGATTCACATGAACGGATGGAGAACCGGGATCGATTGGCGCGATCTCGTGAGTGCATTACTTCGCTCAGTTGCCGGACCAAACTCGTTCAGTTGCTCAGGTCGCTTCTGACGGCTGCCGGTCCGCTGGTTGGCGACCGTAGGTTCTCGTCCTCCGGTGCCGAGCTGGTTGGAACGTTGAGCGAATCCCTTACGGCCTGCGGTGCACGGGTTCCACAGCCAGGCTCTATCCCTACTCAAAGAGGACACGGATTCTGCAATGACCCTCTTGATGCCCGGAATC
This sequence comes from Rhodococcus sp. OK611, assembly GCF_003050885.1. Taxonomy (NCBI): domain Bacteria; kingdom Bacillati; phylum Actinomycetota; class Actinomycetes; order Mycobacteriales; family Nocardiaceae; genus Rhodococcus; species Rhodococcus sp. OK611. Next base: position 9,032 of record NZ_QAOZ01000028.1, on the reverse strand, counting down.
AAGTCGGGGGGCCTTCCAGATCCTTCCATGAAAGGAAAACAATGATTCAGAGCAACTCCCGTCGCGTGATCGGTGGTGTGAGCGCGTTCGCGGTGGCGGCCGGGTTGGCGCTCACCGCTGGCGTTGGAATGGCAAGTGCTGCGCCGGGTTCGGTCAACTGGTGGGACGGCGGCAGCACATTCACCCGCACGATCAGCAACGTGACGCCCGCCGTGGGCGAGACCATCTCGGTGTCGACCACGTTCAGCCGCGTCCCCAACGCCGAGACCGGCGACGAGACCATCCAAGAGATGACGGACGTCCACCCGGCATGCCTGACCTTCGTAGACCTGAAGATCGACGGGGTCCAAACGGCGCTCACCAACTCGGATCCGACATCTGCGAAGGTCGTCGGCAGCTGGCTTGTGAACTCGACCTCGCCGCGCACCATGGTGTACTCGTACAAGGTCGGCGCCAACTGTGACCGCGATGTCGCGTTGAACACCTCGATGAAATACTCGGGATCGCTCGGCGCGGGCAACTACCCGGACAAGGGCCCAACCATCTCGGTGGCCAAGAGCGCAAGCGCAAGTGGTTCGTTGGGGAATCTGTTCGGGTCCTGAAACCAGGTAGTTCCCAGGCAGGTTCCGACCAGCGTGGCATGACGAAGTTGGCGAGGACCTCCGGTATCGGTTCGCGTACACACCGACCACCGCGAGGTCCTCGTCGCACGCCAATGCGTCCGGATTCCACGTGGCTCTTTGCCCCGGTCACGAGACACCAACCCACATGAACTGATTGACACAAGTTTCGCCCGGCATACTCATGATTTCGTATGTGAATCAGGCCGAAATTCGGTACATATGCGACATTTGCGACCCATTCTTCGGTGTGGCGACATGCCCGCGTGACACCGTCGATACGCAAACCGGTCAGTCGTCCAGCGCTGTCGCGCAGATCATCTAAGGTTGGGCCGTCATTTGCGCGCAACGTCGTGACGCAAGCCCAATACCGCAGGAGCGCAGAACTATTCGTTCATCACACAGGGTCCTACATACCGCATTGATCTCGGCGATCGTCGCCGGGGCGGCGTTGGCGGGGCCCACCACAGCGGCGGCCCAGGAGTCCTCCGAGGCATTCGGTTCGAGCTCGTCCTCGTGCAGCTTCATCGAGCAAATCGGTTCGCTGTTCGGATCCTCGGACTGCGAGGCCTCCCCTCGCCCGTCGACGCCGGATCGCGCCGCCGATCAGACGGCGGATCGCGCTGCCGATCAGATGGCGGCGGACATCGCCAGGCTGACCAACGAACACCGCAAGCGGAACGGCCTGCCCCCGTTGAAGTTCAACGCGGACATGTCAGAGGTCGCCCAGTCGTGGAGCGGCCGGCTCGCGAAGGCCGGGACGCTGTCGCACAACCCGGCCTACAGCAAGGAGATCCCGCAGGGCTGGCGAGTTGCGTCGGAGAACGTGCTCCAGAACTGGAAGCAGGCCTCGGCCGACCAGCTCGTCAAGCAGTGGATCAACTCACCGGGCCACAACGCGAACATGCTGAACCCCGACATCACCGACATCGGAGTCGGCTACTACGTCGGACCGAACGGCCGGGCCTGGGCCACCCAGAACTTCGCCCGGTACTGAGCGAGGACGGGCGGTCTCATCAACCGACGAGGAGTCGTCACCGGCCCGGGGCCACCCGGATCAGGCCTGCCGATCCAACTGATTCTCGGCGATCCAGGCCACGATCTGGGTCCGGGAAGTGAACCCGAGCTTGGCCAGGATGTGTTCGACGTGGCCCTGGGCGGTGCGGGGTGAGATCACCAGCATCGAGGCGATCACCTTGTTCGTGTGGCCGGCCGCGACCAGGCCTGCCACCTCGGATTCGCGCGGGGTCAACACGGATGCGACCGGTGCCGTCCGGGGCTTGTCGGTGTGGGCGTCCCCGAGGGCGTACGCGATGGATTCGTCAAGGCTCATGGCGGCACCGGTTCGAGATGCTTCACCGTAGGCGCGGTCCCCGAGCGCGTCACGGGTCAGTTGCACGCACTCGTCGTGGTTCCCGAGCATGTACGGGAGGGTCACGGAGAATCGTCCCACCGTCTGTGCGAGCGTCTCCGCGGCACCCATCAGGACCGCGGCACGCATCGGCTCGCCTCCGCGGATCTCGATCCAGGCCAACGACTCCAGGCACCATCCCGTCATGACCGGATCCTTGAGCTGCCGGAGCAGCCGCAACGCCTGTTCCAGCAGAGTTGCGGCCCGATCGGTCTCGCCGGCCTGCAGCGTGGTCACCGCGAGAGCCCACGACGAGTACGCGCGGAAGGAGAACTCACCTCGCGGGGCGGTGATCGCGAGGATCTGCTCGTGACACTTGGCGGCCGCCTCCTGGTCCCCCGACAGTCCAGTCGCGATTGCCAGGCCGAGAAGTCCGCCTGTCACCAGGGCGATGCGGAGCCCGGTTCCCGCCAAGTGAGACTCGGCCGCATATGCACTGTCGAGTGCGGTCTGGAACGGTTCGACCGCCGCGACTAGGTCTCCGCTGAACACGGCCAGATACCCGCTCGCATAGTTCGCCATCTCGAGCGACTCCGCGTCTCCGCGCTGTTCCGCAAGCGCGCGACACCGCGCCGCCCTCTCCGCGGCGTCGTCGAGTTGCCCTTGCATTCCCGCGAACACGCAGTCGCCATACAACGTCAACGGCCGTTCCACGGCCTGCGCATCGTCAGAGCTCGCCAGAGCGCGGCCCATCCAATGCCTGGCCTCCGCCAACAGGCCCCGGTACGACCAGAACAGCCACAGGGCATTGACGATGTGCGCGTTCGCGTCCGGATCGGTCTCGACCACCGACTCGGTGAGACTGAAGGTCAGCGCCTCCCGTAGGTTCGGCCGTTCCCGATCGAGTCGGTCGATCCAGTCGATCTGGCGGGCGCTGATCCACTCGGACTGCGCCTGCAGCACCAGCCGTTCGTACCAGGCGAGGTGCCGCCGCTGAGCCCGGAGGTAGTCGCCGGACTCGCGCAACCTCTCACGGCCGTACGCGCGGATCGTCTCGACCATGCCGAAACGCACGACCTCCCCGACCTGCTCACGTACCAGGATCGACTTGTCCACGAGCGAGCCGACCGCGTCGAGAAAATCGTCGGCGACCAGACCCTCGGGACACACCCCCTCGGCAGCATCGAGCTCGAAACCGCCCACGAACACCGACAGCCACGCCCATACCTGCTGCTCTCGCGCGGTGCACAGCTCGTAGCTCCAGTCCACACACGACCGCAACGTCTGTAGCCGGGTCGGTGCCACCCGAGAACCGACCGTCAGCAGCCGGTACCGGTCGGTCAGGCGTTCCATGATCTGCGCGACCGACATCGCCCGGATCCGCACCACCGCCAGCTCGATCGCCAACGGAAGTCCATCCACCCTGCCGCAAATTCCTGCCACCGCAGCACAATTGGCCTCGGTGAGCGCGAAATCGGCCATAGCCGCAGTGGCGCGTGCGACGAACAGCGCCACCGCCTCGTATTGGGGCATCGCCTCGAGTGGCGGGGTCTGCACGGCGTCAGGAACGGTCAACGGCGGCACCCGCAACACCAGCTCCCCGTCCACCCCGAGAAGCTCGCGGCTTGTCGCCAGGATCCGCAGCTCCGGACACGATCGCAACAGTCTCTGTGCCATTTCCGCTACTGCACCGAGCAAGTGCTCGCAGTTGTCCAGCACCAACAGGGTCTGCCGGGTGGCGAGATGATCGATCAGCCGGTCAGAGACCGAACGTCCCGGCTGATCCGGCAGCCCAAGGGATGCGGCAACGGTCTCCGCCAACAGGGCAGAGTCGTGCAGTTCGCCGAGCACGACAAACCAGACCCCGTCGGTGAACGACCGCCGCGACTCCGCGGCGACCCGCACCGCCAGCCTGGTCTTGCCGACCCCGCCGATGCCGGTCAACGTGACCAGCCGCGACGTCGCCAGCAACCGCCTCGCCTCGGCTATCTCGTGACGCCGACCGACGAAGCTGGTCAACTCGGCCGGCACGTTTCCTGGCTTGTCCTTCACGGAGGTCGTCATCGAACGTCCTGTCGTTTCGCCGGGTTCGTGTGACAGAAACTACCCCTGGTGGGCAAGAACAGGGGCGTTGTGCCCATGTTGTTGCGTTCATCCGCGGTGACACACGCCCGGCCGTTCTCCGGCGTCAGGTGTTCCCGGGCCTGCTGCTCAATCCCTGCTCGACCATCCACGCCGCGACCTGGATTCGGGAGGCGAATCCGAGCTTCGCGAGGATCTGCTCGACGTGCCCCTGCACGGTGCGCTGGGAGATCAGGAGCTGCGCGGCGATCGCCTTGTTGGTCAGGCCCTGAGCCACGAGCTCGGCGACCTGGTGCTCGCGCTGGGTCAGCGCCGATGCCGACCCCGCGGGCTGCCGATCCTCCGCCTCGGAGAGTTCGTCGAGCGCGAACGCGATCGCCTCCTCCGGGCTCCACCGCGCCCCTTCTCGAACGGCGCCCTCGAACGCCCGCTCACCGAGGACCTGACGGGTCTGCTGCTCGCATTCCGCGTGGTGCACCTGCAGCGTGCGGGCAACCACTCCTGCGCTGCCCACCCCCCGCCACATCGTCTCCACCGCGCCCAGCAGCAGCGCGGCACGTCGGGGGCGATTCTCCGCACTGGCGATCCACGCCAGCGTCTCCACACACATCGCGGCGGCGAGCATGTCGTCCACCGATCGGGACAGCCGCAGCCCCTGTTCGAGAAGGCCGGCGGCGCGCGGTGGATCGGCCTCCCACAGCGCGAGCCCGAGGGCGCAGGCCGCATATGCCCGGTAAACGAACTCGCCGGTTCGTTCGCTGATGGCAAGGGCGTCTTCTTGGTAACTCATGGCCCTGGCCGCGTCGCCGAGCAGTCCGGACGCCAAGGTGAGTCCGAGCAATGTCGAGATCTGCCTGAGGTTGTTCCCCTGGTCCGCGAACGCCGCGAGAGCCTTCTCCCAGCCGGCGAGCGCGCCCGGCAGATCCCCGGCGAAGGCGGCGAGATACGCGCTCGCGTGGATGACCGCTACGCGCATCGTGTCGTCGTCCAGGTGCTCCGCGAGGTCGTGTCCCGCCGCCGCCAACGCGGCGGCCGACGCGAAGTCGCCCTGATAGCCGGCGAGCAAACTGTTGGCGCACAACGCTTTCACCCTGTCGACGGACGGTTCGTCCCCGTGCAGCTCGAGCGCGCAGTCGAGCCAGTATCTGCCCTCGCGGAGGAGGCCACGGGAGAGCCAGAACGGGAAGAGGGCCACTGAGATCTGCAGGCCCGTGTCGGCCTCGTCCGGCTCGCTCATGCAGAAGTGCAGCGCCTCACGCAGGTTCGTCTGCTCGCGTCCCAGTCGGGCCATGAGCTCGACTTGGCGGGGGCCGATCCACTCGAATCTCGTCGTCGAGACCAGATCCCGGTGCCAGCTCAGGTGCCGTCGACGGAGGACCGCGATGTCGTCCGGGCCGAGCAACTCCTCGCGGCCGTATTCGCGCAGTGTCTCGAGCATCCGGTAGCGCGCCACCGCCCCCGCGCCCTCGCAGATCAGGATCGACTTGTCGACGAGCGAGGCCAGCACGTCGAGCACCTCGTCCACCGGCTGATCACCGGCGCAGATCCCTTCCGCCGCATCCAGTTCGAACCCGCCGGAGAAGATCGTCAACCGACCCCACAGCTCGCGTTCCGCTTCGGTGCACAGTTCGCGGCTCCAGTCGATGGACAGCCTGAGGGTCTGCTGCCGGCTCGGCGCTCCCCTGCGGCCGCCCGTGAGCAGCTGATACCGATCGGACAGCCGGTCGAGAATCTGCTCGGCCGACAGTGTCCGCAACCGGACCGCCGCCAGCTCGATGGCAAGCGGGAGCCCGTCGAGCCGGTGACAGATCTGCGCCACGGCCACTCGATTGTCCTCACTGAGGGCGAAACCGGGCACCGCGACGGCAGCGCGTTCAAGGAAAAGAGCCGCGGCCTCGTAGCGAGCAAGGTCCTGCAGCGACGGCGGCTCGTCCGGGTCCGGTACCGCGAGCGACGGGACTCGCAACACGGCTTCGCCGCCGACCGCGAGGGCCTCGCGGCTGGTGGCCAGGATCCGCAGCCCCGGACAGCGTCGCAACAGGGTCATTGCCAGGGTCGCAACCGCATCCACCACGTGTTCACAGTTGTCGATCACCAGGAGCAGTCGTCGGTCACGCAGATGACCAGCCAACATCTCGAGCGGCGGCTCGCTCGAGATGTTCCGCGGCGCGATCGTGGCGGCCACCATGCCCGCAACGAGGGCCGGATCGCGCAGGTCGCCGAGCTCGACCAGCCACACACCGTCCTCGAAGTCTCGTCTCGAGTCCGCGCCGACCCGCAGCGCCAGCCGCGTCTTGCCGACACCACCGATACCGGTCAACGTCAACAGCCGCGACGACGACAACAGTCGCCTCGACTCGGCCGTCTCGTTGCGGCGCCCGACGAAGCTGTTCAGTTCGAGGGGAAGGTTGCCAGCCGCCTTGCCACGGGTGATGGGCGGCATCGTCACTCCCATCTCTCCCCCGGCTCAGGGCCGCGAACGATATCGACCGGAATCCGCCTCGTGCGGCGAAGCTCCGACTTGACACTTTAGAGTGAACTGTAACGCCATGGGGGCGCTTGCTGTCGCGCGGATGCGAGATGTGGTCGCGGACGGCGGGGCCCAAAAACAGGTACCTCCCCCCGTCATCCTGCCGTGGTGCTCGACACAGCCCCCGCGAAGTATGAGATTCACCAGTTCTGCCCAGCGTGAAGTCGAGGTTCCTGATGCTCTTGCTCACACGACCGCCGCAGTCGACCCATCCGTCGCCGGAGGTGTTGATGATCCGGAACTGCGCGCGCTGCGCGACCCTGCTGAGTCCGGGAAGCTCCTCGTGCGATGCCTGTGGCGGAAAGGACCTGCCGAAGGTCCCGTCGACGGGACTCGGGGAGATCCGAACGTGGACGGTCGTCGATCGCGAGTCGCCCGACAGGTGCGGCGATCCGATGCCGTGCCTGCTCGCGGTCGTCGCGCTCGACGACGGCCCCTGGATCTGCACCTGGCTCGAGGGCGAGATCGCGGTCCGCTCGGACCAACACGTCCGCGTTCAGTTCGATCACACCGCCGCCGGGGACCGGTATCCGGTGTTCTGCGCCTGTGGGGCCGAACGCGACCAGGAGTTCCCCGCCGCATAACCCACAACCGCCCAAGACCGGTGCAGATTTCAACGATCGGCCCGAAGGGCCGATAACGAACCAACGCCGACAATGCAGAAGTATTCATATTAGAACATTCAAATAGCGCATTCCTGATGCATTAACTCCGCCCCCGACAATGTCGGCCCGGGCGGCAATTCTGCATTGGCCGGGGATTGATTAACCGACTTTTTGCTCCGATCAACAATTTATCGTTGTCATTCGACGGACGCAGAGGGCTCCGAGACCCAGCCGGCCCCATCCCACCTACCCGCTCTGCAGTGGTTGCAAATACGTATTTACCAGCACTTATACTTCACATATCGTGGGGGCGACGCATGCCGATCACATGCCCACGACGCGAACACTCCGTGAACTCACAATGAATTGAACCTCCCTTCCCCCTTACCTTCCCGAGCGAACTGGACACACGCCAAACTTCTTTTCCTTTTCGCTCACATAGCCCTGTGTCGGCGTGGTAGAAATTGTCGCGGCCGCAACTGCCCCCTGGTTGCGGCCGCACCAATTCAGGAAATCGAGTCAAGGAGAAAACAATGGGAACCTTCCTCTCCGTCCTCACCGCGCTCGGCAATGCCGCCGCGGTCGGCAACCTGCTGCACTCGCTGAGCTGACGGCTCGGCTCGGGGCCGGTGCACGCCCGAGGTGCACCGGCCCCCATGGCCGCCACGCAGGCGGTCGCGTGTGGGTCCTACCCCCGGCACATCCGGGGCGGACGACGAGTTGAATGCGACGCCGGGACAAGCCCGGCGTCGGGAGTACGCGGTCACCACGCGAACCTGACCGCACCAGCGAAAAGTAGGGAATACATGTCTTCGAACACAGTCCGCCGCATCGCCGCTCTCGCGGCGGCCGCCGCCCTTCCCGCCGGCCTGCTCATGGCCGGCGTCGGAACCGGCGTCGCGAACGCCGCCGACCCGGCCTGCTCCCAGACCAGCCACGACACCAAGAGCGACTGGAGCACCGTGTGGATCACCCACACCTACGACAAGAGCGTCTCGGCGGCGGAGGCCGCCGCCGGCACCAACGTCACCTACAAGATCGTGGTCGGCACCAGCAGCATTGGTAACCCGTACGTCAACACGATCCGCGACTACGCGCCGGCCGGCTTCGGCAAGCCGCTCTCGGCGAAGGTCACCTCCTACCACTTCGCCCAGGGACAACAGACCGCCGACGTCACCCCCGAACCGACCGGCGACGGCGGCTGGCAGGTGACCAGCACCGGCTGGTTCGTCAGCTCCAGCTACCAGGTCACCGCCGAGTTCACCTACAAGGTCCCGGACAACATCGCGGCCGGCACGAAGGTCACCAGCGGCGGCATCGGCGTCAGCGGCACCGTCGGCGTCGGAACCGACAAGCCGGGCCTCACCTCCTGCTTTGCCGTGCGCGCGAAGAACCCGGGCGAGGCAGTCCTCGGCAGCGCGGACGGCGCCGGTCTCGGTTCCTCTCAAGGCCAGATGAGCTCCACCGGCTCGATCAGCGATGTCCTCGGCGACACCATCACCCGCGTCCTCAAGAACGGCAGCTAGACCCAGAGCGCGGGTGCTGGGCACCCGCCGCCAGACCCCGTGTGCTCGGCGCCGCGACCGCCGCGCGCCGAGCACACGGCCCCCACACCCCAACGCTGCGACCTTGATGTCGATGTCGACGGTCGCACAGCAGCGACCGAAGGAATCACCATGACATCACGAGAGATGACGCGCGCCGTCGCCGCAGGCACGGCAACGACACTGACCATCGGAGCCCTCGCCTTCCTCGGCGCAGGCACCGCCACCGCAGCCCCCGCCACGATCACCTGGGACAGCGGCAGCTCCCGCTACATCCGCGACATCAGCAACACCACCCCC
>NZ_QAOZ01000027.1:0-44342 GCF_003050885.1 Rhodococcus sp. OK611 | reverse complement strand
TTGTCGTGGTGCAGCTCCATGATCTTGCCGGAGATGTGCGGCTCGAGGGCGGCGTAGTCGTAGGGCAGTTCAGGCAGCGAGTAGACAGACACGAGGGTCCCTTCCTTACGGGCGCGCACGCCCGGCGTGTACCAAGTTCGATTTTGGGTCGATCCTTCTCGGGCATAACCCAATCTCATTCGTACACCGTCCGCAAGATTTGCGACCAAGCGGGCGCGGATGCGAGTGACGCGTCCAGGGGTGGTCGCCGGACGCCCCGATTTCCGGCACCGGTTCGTCCGGTCGGTGAACAAAACCTTAATATTGGGTGGTGCTCCGACTGCAACACGTTTCCGTGCGCGCGTCATCGCCGCCTCGGATCGAGTTCGGCGGAGCCAATCTCCTTCGCGCGATCGCGGTGCTCGCCGTCATCTATTCGCACATCTCGTACTACCTGATCGACGACCTCGGCTCCGGCTGGTGGCTGATCGACGGCGTCTACACGGTGCTGGTGGCCGGTGGCGGACTCAACCAGCACCTTTCCTTCCTCGGTGTTGCGATCTTCATGATGCTCACGGGGCTGATGCTCACCGCGTCGGCCACCCGGCACACCCCTGGGCGGTTCCTCTTCAACCGGGTCGGCCGGCTGCTTCCCGCGCTGTGGGTGGCGCTCCTGATCGCGATCGTCCTGGTGCGCCTTGGCATCAATGGGATGTTCAGCGGCCAGGACGGGATCTCGAACTCCGAGGCGGCGCTCAGCTTCGTGCTCGGCGGGTTCTTCCTCACGCCGGAGGTCGCGGTGCTCGGGGTGACCTGGACCCTGGTCGTGCAGGTGCTCTTCTACCTGTACTGCGTCGCCGCCCGGCCGCTGCTGAGGACGATCCCGATCGCGGTACCCCTCGCGGGGGCGGCCCTGTGCAGCGCGGTCCTGCTCTACAACCTGTACGTGCCGCAGCCGTACGCAGTGCCGATGCTGTCCAAGGTCGCCGCGACCCTGCCAGCGGTGTTCATGGGCCAGATCATCTACCTGGGCTGGGCGCGGCTGGCGAACTGGCGCTGGATCATCGTGGCGACCATGGCGCAGGCCGAGGTGGTGCGCCTGGCCACCGACAGTCACGTCTACTGGGCGGGGGACCGCTACCTGTGGACGATGGTCGTGGTCACCTGCGCGGTGCTGGCCCTGGTGCGGTACGACGGCTACCTCGGTCGGCTCAGTGTCGTGCGCTGGACCGCGACCCGCAGCTACGCGATCTACCTGCTGCACACGCTGATCCTGTACCGGGTGTACGAGAACACCGTCGGCCACCTGGGCCGGACGGGAGCGGTGCTCGCCTTCCTGCTGGTGACGGCCGGGGCGGCGGAGCTGCTGTACCGGTTCGTGGAGGTGCCCTCGAGCCGATGGATCGGCGCGCAGTCACACCGCTTCGGGCGGTCCGATCAGAGCACGACGAACGCGACGGCGCCGGCGACCACGAGGACCAGCACACCGATCAGCACCGCGAGCGCGACCGACTGAGAGCCGGGCGCGGACTGTTGGTCGTGCCCGGCGGCGGGTTCCGGCGCGAGCCACGGCGGGCTGACCGGTGGCGCGCCGAACTCGGTGTCGGCCGACGGGGTCGCGGACTGGCTTGAGATCGCGGGCGCGGTCGGTGCCGGGATCACGGGCTCGGCAGGCGTCTGGGGAGCGGCCTCGGGTTCGGCGAGCCTCGGGGCAGCCACGGTCGGTGGCGTCGCGGGCTCGGCAGGAATCGGGGCCACGGTCGGCTCCGCGACGACAACCGGCGGCTCGGGGCGAGGACCCTCGGGTCGCTGCCGCGCGGGTTTCGGAGCAGGCCGCGCGGCGCCCCACTTGAACGGCGGCGGGAACGGCGATCCCTGCGCATCGCCCTCGGGTTCCTGAGGTGACATCTACGCCTCCTGCGACGACGGTCGGCCCCCCAACTGCACCGGCGAGCTTACCGAGGCGCGCGGCCTCCGAGCCCGCGCAACGACGATGGAACCGCCGCGGCTGCGGCCGCGCGTAGCATCGGATCATGTCCTGGTACGACGACATCCTCGGCCGCACGGCGGCGAAAACAGCGATCGTGAGCGCCGACGAGGCGCTGCCCGGCCGGACCCAGCCGCTGCGGGTTCCCGACGCCCACTACGTCAACGGACACCCGCTGACCCCGCCGTTCCCGGAGGGAATGCAGACCGCGGTCGTCGGCATGGGCTGCTTCTGGGGCGCCGAGAAGGAGTTCTGGCAGCTCGACGGTGTGTACAGCACCGCGGCCGGATACGCGGGCGGGTTCACCCTCAACCCCACGTACGAGGAGGTCTGCTCGGGCCGGACCGGGCACACCGAGGTGGTGCTCGTGGTCTTCGATCCGGCGGTCATCGGCTACGCGAGCGTGCTGCAGCAGTTCTGGGAGAACCACGACCCCACGCAGGGCCTGCGGCAGGGCAACGACCACGGCTCCCAGTACCGCTCGGCGATCTACACCACCGACGACGCGCAGCAGTCGATCGCGCACGCCACCGCGGAGACGTTTGCGGTCCGGTTGGCCGACGCCGGGTACGGGGCGATCACCACCGAGATCGCCCCGCTCCGCGAGTTCTACTACGCCGAGGACTATCACCAGCAGTACCTCGCCAAGAACCCCGGCGGTTACTGCCCGGTGCATGCCACCGGCGTCAGCTGCCCGGTCGGCCTGCTGAAGCAGGACGAGGTGCCCGCGCAGAAGGACATCCAGCCGCCGAGCTGACGCGTCGCCCTCAGCCGAGCTGCGGCATGACCTCCTTCGCGACCAACTCCAGGTGGTCGAGGTCATCGAGGTCGAGGGTCTGCAGATAGATGCGGCTCGCCCCGAGCTCGCCGTACCGGCCGATCTTGTCGACGAGTTCGGCGGGTGAACCGGCCGCTCCGTTCTCCCGCAGTTCGGCGACCTCCCGACCGATGCGCGCGGCGCGGGCGGCGAGCTCGCTCTCGGTGCGGCCGCAGCAGAGCACCAGCGCATTGGAGTAGGCGAGCTCGGCGGGGTCGCGGTCGATCGTGCGGCAGGCCTGGCGCACCCGTTCGAACTGGGTGGCGGTGCCCTCGAGGGAGACGAACGGCAGGTTGAACTCGTCGGCGTAGCGGGCCGTCAGTTCGGGGGTACGGCGCTTGCCCATGCCGCCCATGATGATCGGGGGCCCGGCGTGGTGGAACGGCTTCGGCAGCGCGGGCGAATCCTCGATGCGGTGGTGCGCGCCGTCGAACGAGAAGGACTCACCGACCGGGGTCTCCCACATGCCGGTGATCACCGCCAGCGATTCCTCGAGCCGGTCGAAACGCTCCTTCAGCGACGGGAAGGGGATGCCGTAGGCGAGGTGTTCCTCCTCGTACCAGCCTGCGCCGATGCCGAATTCCACCCGGCCCTCGCTCATCGCGTCCACCTGGGCCACGCTGATCGCCAGCGGCCCCGGGTAGCGGAACGTCGCGGAGGTGACCAGCGTGCCGAGCCGGATCGTGGACGTCTCGCGGGCGAGCCCGGCAAGGGTGATCCAGGCGTCGGTGGGGCCGGGCAACCCGTCGGAGTTCATCGCCAGGTAGTGGTCGGATCGGAAGAAGGCGCCGTAGCCGAGGTCCTCGGCGGCCTGCGCGACGCGCAGCAACTGCCCGTAGGTGGCGCCCTGCTGCGGTTCGGTGAAGATTCTCAGCTCCATGCGTGCCAGCCTGCCGTATCCGGCGCGGGCGCGCATGCACCACAACGCGGGCGCCCCGCGCGCCGGGGGAATCGTTTCCGCCTCCACCGACGAGCCGCCGTCGAACGTGACAGTATCGATGGTGTGAGCTTTGGTGACGTGCCCTCGGTGCCCGCTGCGGAGGTACCGGCCGAGCTGTCCGACTCGGTGATCCTGCTGGACGTGCGCGAGGACGAGGAGTGGGCGGACGGGCATGCGCCCGGTGCCCTGCACATCCCGATGGTCGACGTGCCCGCGCGGATGGCCGAGATCGACATGGACGCCGAGGTGTACGTGGTGTGCCGGTCCGGCGGCCGGTCGATGCGGGTGGTCGAATACCTCAACCAGGTCGGGTTCGATGCGGTGAACGTCGTTGACGGGATGGTGGCCTGGCAGAAATGTGGCCGGCCGTTGACCGCTGACGGCGGGCGGTCGGCAAAGATCTACTAGATGAGCACCGTTCAGGTCTGTGCGCGCTGCGCCGCCCGATGGCCGGTTGTCGGGGGCCCGGCGCAGTGGTGCCCACGGTGCCACGGCGTGCTGCTCTCGCCGACGGATCCGGCGCGCCCGGAACCGCCGAACCTGCGCAACTTCCGATGGGTCGCCCGTCGGCCAGGGGCGGCCACGAGCCGGGTCCGCCCGGCCCGGACCCCGGCCCAACCGGGCCCACCGTCCTACCGCGAGATCCCCCGATGGGGCCTGCGTGACGTGCCCCCCGCTCCCGACCGGGAACCGGTGGCCGGGCGTCGTGAGCAGCTCGCCGAGCTGGCTCCCGCGCTGCTCAGCGCGGCGGCGGCGCTGTTCGCGCTGGCCGCACTCGCCGAACTGTTCCGCTACGGGCTGCTGCTGCGCAACCGGAGCACCCTGATCGGGCCGGGGCTGCTCGCGGTGTCCGACGGGCTGGTCTCCGCGGCGGGTCTGCTCGCCCCGATCGTCGCCGTGTGCGCCGCCGTGGCCACTGTCGCCTGGCTGGTTGGGGCCCGGCGCCGCGCCTTCGCCCGCAGCGGACACGTCGACCCGCGCCGCCCGTCGACGCTCGCCCTCGGCTGCCTGGTCCCGGTGGTGAACCTGGCGATGCCGGGGGTTTTCCTGACCGAGCTGGACGAGCCGGACCCGCAGACACGCACGCTGTTCCGGGTGTGGTGGGTCACCTGGGCGTGTGGCGGCGTGCTGTTCGTGGTGAATCTGTGGTGGCGCACGCTCGACTCGCTGCAGGCGCAGGCCGACGGGGTGCTGCTCGCGGCGGTCACCGATCTGGTGGCGGTCGCGGTCGCGGTGCTGACGCTGTTGGTCATCCACCGCGTCGAGGGTCTGAGCCCGACGGGGAAGCAGCGCGAGCTGACCCGCTGGCTGGTCGCGGTACCCGAGTCGGCCACGTCCGCCGGGACTGCCGAGCCCGCCGGGACTGCCGAGCCGGCCGGGACTGCCGGGCCCGCCCGGACCCCGGAGCGCGTGGAAGCGGGGGCGCCGTGACCCCCGAGCCCCGCGTCGTCGCGCACCGCGGCGCATCCGCCGCCCTGCCCGAACACACCCTCGCCGCGTACGAGCTGGCCCTCGACCAGGGCGCCGACGGGCTGGAATGCGACGTTCGGCTGACCCGCGACGGGCACCTGGTGTGCGTTCACGACCGGCGCGTCGACCGCACGTCCACGGGCACCGGGCTGGTCAGCGAGATGACGCTCAAGCACCTCAACGAGCTCGAGTTCGGTGCAAACGGGGAGCCGGTGCTCACCCTCGCCCAGCTGATCACGCTGGTGCTCGATCACACCAGCCGCCCGACCAAGCTCTTCATCGAGACCAAGCACCCGGTCCGCTTCGGCGGGCTGGTGGAGAGCAAGGTGCTCGCGGAGCTGTCCCGGTTCGGGCTGTCCGCACCCGCGTCCGCGGACCACTCCCGCGCCGTCATCATGTCGTTCTCGGCGGCCGCGGTCTGGCGGATCCGTCGGTCGGCGCCGCTGCTGCCCACGGTGCTGCTCGGGGAGTCGTCGCGATACCTGGGCGGCGGCGCGGCGACCACCGTTGGCGCCACCGCGGTCGGCCCGTCCATCAAGTCGCTGCGCGAGCACCCCGAGATCGTGAACCGGGCGGCCGCGGCGGGCAGGGCCACGTACTGCTGGACGGTCGACGACTTCGAGGACGTGCAGCTGTGCCGGGAGCTCGGTGTCGGCTGGATCGCCACCAACCATCCGGGCCGGACCAAGGAGTGGCTGGCGCGCTGAGGCCGCAGCCGCGTGTCGGTCGAGGATTCCTCGTGCCTCCTCGACCGACACGGCGTTGAAGCAATCACCGGCTTCCGCAGCCCGGTGGCCGTGATGATCAGCCCCGGATGGCGCGGCGGTCGCGGTCCGGATCCGCAAGGATCAGGACCCCGATGGCGGCGACGGCGGCGAGGACGCCGATTGCCTGGAACGCCGAGCTGTATCCGGCGGCCGGGGTGGCGGCATGGTCAACGATGACGCCAGTGGCATAGGGCGCAATGAGGCCACCGACAGCCATCGTTGCGAGGAACACGCCCATGGTGCCGGCTGTCTGCTGAGGTGGGCACAGTTCGGAGATGGCGGCGTTGAGAAGCGGGAAGGCCATGCTCACGGACGCATAGCCGATCGAAAGGGCTATGACCGTCACGATGGGCACGTCGAAGAGGGGCAGAGCCGCCAGGATGGAACCGCCGACGAGTACTCCGACGCACGGAACGGTGATCCGTGAGATTCGGGACCGCCCCCCCGCTGCCATCGACCGGTCGGTCAACGTGCTCGAGACGATCATCAAGACGAGGGCGACGACGGATGGAATCGCGAACATGGACCCAGCCTGCATTGCGCTGTAGCCGAGACCCTTCTCGAAATACGAAGGGAGCCAGGTCAGCACGACGGTAGTCAATGCGTAGACAAAGATGGTCAGCACGGAGCAACTCAGGAACGTGCGGGTCAGGAAGATCTTTCGCCACGGAACGCTCGGCTCCGCATTCTCGTCGTCGTGGTGCGACTTCGACGTCTTCCCTGTGTAGGGGCCTTCCTGCCATCCGATCAGCCAGCAGACCGACCATGCAAGGCCGAGGAAGGTCAACGTGATGACAGCTGTCCTCCAGCCGTAGCTGACGGTGAGATAGGTGAGGACCGGGGCGAGCAGGATCTTCGCGACTGACCCTGATCCCATGAGGAACGCTCCTGGCAGGCCGCGCTTGGCGGGTGGATGCCAGGAGTAGGCCGCAGTGTGCATGAGCGCGGAACTCGGGCCCTCGGCGAGGCCAAGGAGCATCCGACCAACGATGAGGGTGACCAGACTGGCTGCGACCACCAGGGGTAGCAACACCACCGACCACACCGCGGCCAGGATCAGCAGTGCCCAGCGCAACGTCAGATACTTGTTCAACGGTCCCGCGAGGAACCCCCCGATCGTGAACGTCAGGAAGAAGAGTGAGCCGACCATGCCGATCTGGGTGGAACTCAGACCCAGTTCTCGTGCCAGCGGCTGGGCGATGATGCCCAAGATGGCCTTGTCGGCGAAGTTCACGACGTAGAGGAATACGACGAGTCCCGTCATGCTCCAGGCGCGTCGCCGGTTGTCGGCTCGGGCTTGGGCAACTATCGGATCTACAAGCTGTTCAGCGGTCATTCGGTCATTCCTTCGGGCTAACGTCTGGACCCTCGTGGGCTGAAGTTCTTGGATTCGGGTGCGTCGACCAATGCAGTTCTGGCGCGCCTCAACTGTGTCGCAGAACACGTTTCTGCTCACTAGAGGAGATTTATAGCAGAGTGGATGCAGGCCGACAAGACTCGACGCTCGCAAAACCGGACCTGGCCATCTGTTGAGCGGATTTCTCGAATCCGGCGATCGCCGATCGAGTAGATCGCTTGCGCGTTAACGGGTCTCGAGGCGGAAGCCTCAGATTTCGCCCCGGTTTCGCGCGTTCACCCTCCAGTGCTGCCATCTGCCGGATGGGGCCTCGGGGGGCGTTGGACGCCAGTGCTGCGTAGGTGGTCGTCGACAGAGCTCGCGGCCGACGGCAGCTGCGGGCCCGCGCTCGAGTCCTACCGGATCCACTGTGCTAGCCGACCGAAAGTAGTTGACTCAATCGGTGTCGCGGTGCAGAATCAATTTCTGTAAACCAGAAACTTTCTCTCTGAAGTGAGGTCCCATGCGCGACGCGGCCGACGTCCTCGCCAACGTCCGGCGGGGCATGCTCCCCGCCCACATCTACAACGACGCCGAGGTCTTCGAGGCGGAGAAGGAGCGCTTGTTCAGCCGGGCGTGGATGTTCGTCGCCCACGAGTCGGAGCTGCCGCAGGTCGGCGACTACGTCGTACGCCGCGTCATGGACAACTCGTTCATCGTCAGCCGTGACCAAGCCGGCGAGATCCACGCGATGTTCAACATGTGCCTGCACCGCGGCATGCAGGTGTGCCGCGCCGAACAGGGCAACGCCTCCCACTTCCGCTGCCCGTACCACGGCTGGTCCTACAAGAACGACGGCCGCATCGTCGGCATGCCGTTCCACAAGGAGGCATACGGCGGCGAGGAGGGCTTCGCGCGCAAGGGACAGCGACTGCTGCCGGCACCCAGCCTGGGCATCTACAACGGGCTGATCTTCGTGTCGATGGATCCGGACGCCGAGCCACTCGAGGACTTCCTCGGCGACTTCAAGTTCTACCTCGACTACTACACCAAGCAGAGCGCCAGCGGCGTCGAGATCCGTGGACCGCAGCGCTGGCGGGTCAAGGCCAACTGGAAGATCGGCGCCGAGAACTTCGCCGGCGACATGTACCACACCCCGCAGACGCACACGAGCGTCGTCGAGATCGGCCTGTTCCGCGAGCCGAAGGCGGAGAAGCGCAAGGACGGCAACACGTACTGGGCCGGCAAGGGCGGCGGCACCACGTACAAGCTGCCCCCGGGAACCTTCGAAGAGAAGATGAACTACGTCGGCTACCCCGACGAAATGGTCGAGCGAATGAAGGAGCAGTGGTCCCAGGAGCAGATCGACGTCATCGGACGCGACGGCTTCATGATCTCGGCTGCCTCGGTCTTCCCGAACATCAGCCTGGTCCACAACTGGCCGAAGGTCGCCGAGGGCGACGACGTCCTGCCCTTCATCTCGATCCGCCAGTGGCAGCCGATCAGCGCCGACGAGACCGAGGTCCTGTCCTGGTTCGTCGTCGACAAGGAGGCCCCGGAGGAGTTCAAGAAGCTCTCCTACAAGGCCTACCTGATGTGCTTCGGCTCCAGCGGCATGTTCGAGCAGGACGACGTCGAGAACTGGGTCTCGCTGACCAACACCGCCGGTGGGTCGATGGCCCGCCGACTGCTGCTCAACGGCCGCATGGGCATGCTGCACGACGACAGCCCCGTGGTGCAGCCCCTGACCGAGGACGAGTTCTGTGGTCCGGGCGTCGCGCATGTCGGCTACGGCGAGTACAACCAGCGGCACCTGCTCAACGAGTGGGCCGACTACCTGGAGAAGCCGGCGCCCGTGCCGGCCAACATCCACGTCGGCGCGCCGCAGGTCGACGGCGAGTGCAGCAGCGAGACCGCGGCGCAGTGCAGCAGCGAGAAGGCGGAGGCGTAGCCATGAGCACTTACATCCCCATCGATTCCGCCAGCTCCCCGCTGGGCCAGGCCGCGTCGACGACGACGGCCGTGGGCGCCTCGCTGGCGTTCGACGACCAGCGGCACCTGACGGCGCACCGCTGGCTGGTGGACGAGTCCTACCTCCTGGACCAGCAGGACTACGACGCCTGGCTCGACACCCTCGCCGAGGACATCCACTACTTCATGCCCATCCGCGTCACCACCGCGCTGGGCACCGGCTATGACACGGCCAAGGACATGGCGCACTTCGACGAGGACAAGTACTCGCTGAGCCGCCGCGTCGCGCGTTTCGACACCGGCCACGCCTGGGCCGAGGACCCCCCCTCGCGCCTGCGTCACCACCTGTCCAACGTCCGCACCTTCGCGACCGAGAACGAGAACGAGCTCGTCGTGGAGTCGGCAGTCCTGTTGTTCCGCAGTCGCGGTGACGTGCTGGAGCCCTCGCTGCTCTCGGTCGGTCGCGTCGACCTGCTGCGTCTCGAGGACGGCGCGTGGCGTCTGGCCCGTCGGCACATCGCCGCCGACGAGTCCGTGCTGCGCATGCAGAACCTGGCGGTGTTCCTGTGAAGCTCTCCTGGGAGGGCGAGGCGGAGGACGCCGCGGCGGCGGCCCGGGCAAACTCGCGGCTCGGTGTCCTGCAGGACCAGCGCGACGGCGAGACCATCGTCATCGCGAACGAGTTCTCGGACATGCGGATCTCGAAGGTGCACACCCGCAACGGCGTGCGGCTGCTCATCGAGTCGCCGAAGTCCGGTCAGTGGATCACCCTGGACGCGCTCGAGCTGGAGGCACTGACCTGGCAGAACGAGACGACGCTCTCGGCCATGGTCGGCAAGCCGTTCCAGTCGCTCATCGCCACCGAGGACGCCTCGTGACCGGCTGGCTCGACGGCAAGCGCGCACTGATCGTCGGGGCCGGCTCGGGCATCGGCCGTGGCGTGGTCGACGCCTTCCTCGCGGAGGGTGCCAGCGTCGGTGTGCTCGAGCTCGACGCGGCCAAATGTGAGGCCCTCGCGGCCGAGCACCCCGAGGTCGAAATCGTGCAGGGCGACGCCACCAAGGCGGCGGCCAACAATGCCGCGCTGTCGGCGGTCGTGGACCGCTTCGGCGGGCTGGACGTCCTGGTCAACTGCGTGGGCATCTTCGACTTCTACCGCAAGCTCGAGAGCATCGACGCCGACATGCTGGACCAGGCGTTCGACGAGATGTTCGCCGTCAACGTCAAGTCGCACCTGCACAGCGTGAAGGCGGCCATACCCGCGCTGCGCGAGTCGGGCGGCTCCATCGTGCTCACGGAGTCGACCTCGGCGTACTACCCAGGCCGCGGCGGCACGCTCTATGTCTCGTCGAAGTTCGCGGTGCGCGGGCTGGTCACCACCCTTGCGTACGAGCTGGCGCCGGACATCCGCGTCAACGGGGTCGCCCCCGGCGGCACCCTGGGGACCGATCTGAGCGGGCTCTCGACGCTGGGCCTGACCGACAACCGGCTTGACGGGCCGGACCGGGCGAAGGAACTCGCGGGCCGCAACCCGCTTGGCGTCGCGCTCGACGGCCTCGACCACGCCTGGAGCTACGTATTCCTCGCCTCCGAACGGGCGCGCGGCATCTCCGGCCGCGTCGTCCACTCGGACGGCGGTATGGGCATCAAAGTCTGAGCGCCGTGTTCCGCGCGACCTACTGAAGGAAGGATTCCAAATGGCAATTCTCAAGGCGAACCTCGAATTGTGCCAGGGCTACGCGAACTGCGTGGTCGCGGCTGACGACGTCTACGACATGGACGACGACGGCCTCGTGGTGCTGCTCAAGACCCGCGTGGACGAGTCCGACCGGCAGCGGGTCGAGACCGCGGCGAAGAGCTGCCCGGCCAACGCCCTCTGGCTGGAGGACGAGTGAGCGGCGGAGTTCTCATCGTCGGCGGCTCGGTCGGCGGCATCCGCGCGGCCCGCGCGCTGCGCAATGAGGGCTATGCCGGGGCCGTGACGGTCGTCGAGGCCGAGTCGAATCTGCCGTACGACAAGCCGCCGCTGTCCAAGGCCCCGCTCGACGGCGACGCACACGTTCCGCTGC
Organism: Rhodococcus sp. OK611; assembly: GCF_003050885.1. Taxonomy (NCBI): domain Bacteria; kingdom Bacillati; phylum Actinomycetota; class Actinomycetes; order Mycobacteriales; family Nocardiaceae; genus Rhodococcus; species Rhodococcus sp. OK611. The sequence continues at coordinate 33,006 of NZ_QAOZ01000027.1, read as the reverse complement.
TCACCGCGGAGGAGGCGCGCGAGCTCGACATCGAGCTCGTATTGGGCAGGGCCGCAGTCGAGTTGCGTCCGCAGGACAGGCAGGTCGTGCTGGGCGACGGGGTTGTTCTCGACTACGAGGAGCTGGTCATCGCGACCGGCGCGGCCGCCCGGCCGGCGCCGTGGTCGGGCCCCGGCGTGCACGTGCTGCGCACCATCGCGGACGCCCGCGCGCTGCGGGAGAGCCTGCTGGGCGCGAGTCACCTGCTGGTCGTCGGCGCGGGTTTCATCGGCGCGGAGGTCGCCTCCCTCGCCCGTAAACAGGGCATCGAGGTCACGATCGTCGACCCGGCGCCCACCCCCATGGCGCGAGTGATGGGAGATGAACTGGGCCAGCGCTTCTCGCAGCTGCACCGTACGCACGGGGTGGACACGCGCTTCGGTGCCACGGTCGATACCCTCGAGCATGTGGAGGGCGGCATCAGGGCCGAGCTCTCCGACGGGTCGAGCGTCCTTGTGGACGCCGTCGTCGTCGGTATCGGCGCGGTACTGAACACACGCTGGCTGGAGTCCTCGGGCCTGGCGCTGGAGGACGGCGTGGAGTGCGACGAGTTCGGCCGTGTGGCCGGCGCCGAGCACATCTTCGCCGTCGGCGACATCGCCCGGTGGTACCAGCCGCGACAGGAGAAGGCGGCCCGCGTCGAGCACTGGACCAACGCGGTAGAGCAGGCGAACTGCGTGGCGCGCAACATCTTCGCGCCCGATGCCCCCGTCCCGCACGACCCGGTGGCCTACGTCTGGAGCGACCAGTACGACTGGAAGATCCAGCTGTTCGGCACCCGCGACATCACGGGCACCCCGGTCGTCGTGGAGCAGGCGGAGCCCTTCCGGCTTGCCGCGATCTGGCAGGACGCGGATGGGCGGGCCAGCGGCGGGTTGACCGTGAACTGGCCCAAGGCCTCGGTCCAGCTGCGGCGCACCATCGCCGCCGGCGGCCCGGCCGACCAGGTCCATGCACAGATCGCCGGCACGGCGGTGCGGGCATGAGGCCCGGGGAACTCGACGAGCTCCGGGCGCTGGTCGCCGAGGGCTGCCGGGTGCTCGCCGCCCGGCAGCTGGCCCCGGGGATCTTGGGGCACATCAGCTTCCGAATCGACGAGTCGCGGATGCTGATCCGCTGTCGGGGGCCGCAGGAGCGCGGGCTGCTGCACACCACCCCCGAGGACATCCGCCTGGTGGGGTTCACCGGTGAGCCGGGTGCTGCCGGTGAACTGGACGGCGGCTACACCGTGCCGTACGAGTTGCCGCTGCACAGCCGGATTCTCATGCGCCGTCCGGATGTCACCTCTGTGGTTCACGCGCACCCGCACAATGTCGTAGCCGCCGATCTCGCGGGGCTGCCCATCCTGCCCATTGTCGGGGCCTACGACATCCCGGGAGCGGTGCTGGCGCACGGCGGAGTGCCCGTATTCCCCAGGGCCGCTTTGATTCACAACCCTGCCCTTGGCGACGATGTGGCCGATTCCCTGGGTGATCGGCCGGTTGTGCTCATGCGCGGCCATGGCCTCACGTCCACCGGCGCGTCGGTGCAGGAGGCGGTGCTTCGCGCCATCTCTGTCGACGTGATCGCCTCGCTGTCGTTGTCCATCGTCTCGGCGGGCGGCACGCTGGTGCCGATCGGTGCCGAGGATCTGGCGGACTTGCCGAACCTGGGTGCCGGTCTCAATGTGGGCGCCGCTTGGCGCCACGAGGTGTCCCGGCTCGACTAGCGCCTCGGGTGGCGCGCCGTTGGCCCGTTCGGGATCGCACCGGCAATTTCCTTATCGGCGCTGCCGCCGAATTCAGTTCAGCTTCGTTGCTGATCTGGTCTGCCTGCCCACGGCCCGAACAGGCGCTAGCAGAAGAAATATCCTCTGCACAAGGAAACTTCAATGTATCAGCGCAGGTTGAGCAACTGCTTCTTATGCTTATCGATCGCTAGTGAAGTCCTTGACTCGGCGGCCTGTATGGCTGTTCAATGCTCGAGACCGCCGGTTCGATGTGGGTCAGGCCACAACCTGAAGGGACGTACCGAAGATGCTGAGGAAAGCTGTTCCAGTCCTCGCAATCGCCTCGATGCTCGCGTTGACCGCTTGCCCTTCGGATCGCTGCCGCACGGCACGCAGAAGCGCATCGAGTTGGCGCGAGCGCTGGCGATGGAACCGCGGCTGATCATGATCGATGAGCCCGTCGCAGGTATGAGCCACGACGAGACCGCCGAGATGACCGAGACCATCGTGCAGGTGAACCGGGACCTCGACGTCGCCATCCTGCTCGTCGAGCACGACATGAAGATTGTCATGGGCATCTCGAACCGCGTCTGTGTCCTCAACTTCGGTCATAGAATCGCCCTCGGCAGGCCCGCCGAGGTCATCCGCGACGAGGCAGTCGTCGCGGCTTATCTGGGAGCTGCATGATGAAAGACGGAAAATTTGTAATCTGCGCGATTGCGGGAAGCCTCCGCGCAGAATCGTGGAACCGCAAGCTCCTCGAGGCGACCGCGGCAATGGCGCCAGAAGATGTCGACGTGCGGATCACGAGGCTGCTGGGCGAGATCCCGATGCTCAATGAAGACGATTTCGGCAAGGAGGCAGAGAGTGTCCACGCACTACGTGCCGAGGTCGAGGCCGCTGATGCTCTGCTCATCGCGACACCGGAATACAACGGTGGCGTCCCCGGTGTTCTGAAGAACGCGCTCGACTGGCTCTCGCTTCCGCTCGGACGCTCGGTACTCGAGCGCAAGCCGGTGGCGATCATGGGCGCGACGCCCGGCCGCCTCGGCACCGCGCGCAGCCAGTTCGAACTGCGTCACACCTTCGTCTTCTCGCGGTCCCCGGTGCTGCCGGGCCCCGAAATTCTCCTCAGCTTTGCGCCCAATCACTTTGACGAGCAAGGCAAGTTGACGGATCCCATCGTCCTCGAACGGGTCGATTTGATGCTCACGCATTTGAAGAAGTACGCAAGTCTCAATGAATACGAGGTTGTCTGACCATGACCGGCGCCACCACCAGCCCGACCGTCCACAAGGAATTTGTCAGCAGCGAGTCCCCGGGCGCGAAGCGCGCGGGGGCCGGCGGCTACCCGTGCCAGGGGCTCTACTACACGCCCGCCGGCAAGAAGCCGCGGATCGCGATGATCGCCACGCACTACCAGATCGACTTCTCGGAGCACTACATCGCCGAGTTCATGGCTGCGCGTGGTATTGGTTTCCTGGGCTGGAACACCCGCTACCGCGGCTACGAGGAGCTCTTCAATCTCGACCAGGCACTGGTCGACATCGGTGTGGGCATCCGCTGGTTGAAGGAACATGCAGGTGTGGATCAAGTTATCCTGCTTGGCAATTCCGGCGGCGGGTCGCTGATGGCGGCCTACCAGGCGCAAGCTGTCGAGTCGTGCATCCGTCCCGCCCGCGATATGGAACCCGCGTTGGGTATCGACGAGCTCATCCCCGGTGACGCCTACATCTCCCTCGCCGCGCACGGCGGCCGGCCCGATGTGCTGACCTCGTGGCTGGACGCGGCCGTCGTCGACGAGAACGACCCGACGCTGACCGACCCCGAACTCGACCTGTTCAACCCCGAGAACGGCCCGCCCTACTCCGAGGAGTTCATCGAGCGCTACCGCGCCGCGCAGGTCGCTCGCAACCACCGGATCACCGCGTGGGCCCGGGAAGAGCTTGCCCGGATCACCGCCGCCGGCTACTTCGACCGGCACTTCGGTGTTCCGCGTACCTGGGCGGACCCCCGCATGGTCGACGCGACGCTGGAGCCGAGCAGTCGGCCTGCGGGCGAGTGCTACCGCGGCCTGACTGCCGTGGCGAATCGCGGCGACCGCGGCATCGGTGCCGGGAGCACGCTGCGGAACTGGCTGCACATGTGGAGTCTCGAAGAATCCCAGTGTCGCGCGGAAATGCACATGGAGAAGATCACCGTGCCCGCGTTTGTCATCAACCCCGAGGGCGACACGGGGGTGTTCCCCAGCGATGCGGACGCGCTGTACAACGCCATCGCCAGCACCGACAAGCAGCGCAGGGACCTGCCGGGCGATCACTACTTCGTCGAGCCGGCCGGCGCCCGCGAGAAGGTCGCCGAGGTCATGTGCGACTGGATCGCCGAGCGCTTCCCCAGGGCGCACTGGGAATGAGCACCGAGAACGACGAGCTGGGGCTCGCACGCAAGCAGCACTGGGTCAACCAGGTTGCACGGCACGCCTTCGAGCGTGGCGACCTCCCGGCCATTGTGTTCGGCGACTGCCGGATCACCTGGGCGGAGCTCCAGCAGCGAGTGGTTGCCGTCTCTGCCGCCCTCGCCGAGCGCGGCGTTGGCCGCGGCGACCGCGTTGCGCTGCTGATGGGTAACCAGGCCGAGTACATCGAGATCATCATCGCCGCCAACCGGATCGGTGCTTTTGCCGTGCCGATCAACTTCCGGCTGAGCGTCGGCGAGGTGGCGTTCACCCTCGACAACAGCGGGTCTGTCGTCCTCTTCGTGGACAAGCAGGCGAGCGCCTCCGGAATCGCCGCGGCCGCGGAGGCCGAGGGCCAGGTCCTGGTCTTCCAGGTCGGTGAGGGAATCGACGAGAGTGCCGGCGGCGCAACGCCGTACGACGTCCTCGTCGCCCACCCCGGTTCGGGCGCCCCGATCGCCGTGACCGAGGAGTCGGAGCCTGCGCTGCTCATGTACACCTCCGGCACCACCGGACGCCCCAAGGGTGCTGTGCTCACGCATCGCAACCTGGCTGCGCAGGCGGCCACGAACGTGATGGCGTTCCGCTTCGAAACGCACGACGAGGTCAGCCTCTGCGCCGCGCCGCTGTTCCACATCGGCACCCTCGGCCTGGTGGCGCCGGCGATCCTGATGGGCGCCACGATGGTCATCCTGCCGAGCGTCTCCTTCGACGCGGGCGCCCTCCTCGACGTCGCGGAGCGTGAGCGGGTCACTTCGACATTTCTCGTGCCCACCCAGTGGCAGGCGGTCTGTGACGAGCAGGAGCGGATGCCCCGTGATCTGTCCCGGCTCCGTGTCAGCTCATGGGGCGCGGCGCCGGCAAGCGACACGTTGCTCCGCAGGATGGACGAGGTGTTGCCGGGTGCGTCGAGCCTCGCCCTCTTCGGGCAGACCGAGATGTCCCCGGTCACATGCGTGCTCGAGGCAAAGGACTCGCGCCGCAAGCTCGGCTCCGTCGGCCGCCCGGCTCCCGGTGTCTGGGCCCGCATCGTCGACCCCGACATGGTGGATGTTCAACCCGGCGAGGTCGGCGAGATCGTCTACCGCGGCCAGGGGCTCATGTCCGGGTACTGGAACAACCCGGAGGCGACGGCGCGGGCCTTCGCCGGCGGCTGGTTCCACTCCGGTGACCTGGTGCGGGTGGACGACGAGGGCTTCATCTATGTCGTGGACCGCGCGAAGGACATGATCATCTCCGGCGGGGAGAACATCTACTGCGCCGAGGTCGAGAACGCGCTGGCCGGCCACCCCGACATCGCCGAGGTCGCCGTGATCGGTAGGGCGCACGCGACTTGGGGCGAGACCCCGGTCGCGGTGGTCGCGCTGAAGCCGGGCGCGGCGGATCTGACCATCGAGGAGTTGCGAACCTGGGCCGGGGACAGGTTGGCTCGTTACAAGCTGCCGACTGACCTCGTGGTGGTCGATTCGCTGCCACGAAACGCCTCGGGCAAGGTCACCAAGAACGTGTTGCGCATCCCTGCCGCTACCCTACCTGCGTGACTGCAAAGGAAGATGCACCTCCGAATCGTCCGCAGTACCCGATCGAGTCCGTCGACAACGCGCTTCGGATCCTGTTGCTGCTCGGCGATCGTCGCAGCATCCGGCTGACCGAGGTGAGCGAGTATCTCTCGGTGGCCTCGTCGACTGCGCACCGGCTACTGGCGATGCTGCAGTACCGCGGTTTCGTTCGTCAGGTCGAGGGCTCGCGGGCTTACGAGCCGGGCCCGGCCCTGACGACGATTGCGTTCGCGGTCCTGCGCCAGACCGACGTTCGGGCGCGGGTGCATCCGGTGCTCGAGCGGCTCTCGGCCAGCCTGGGTGAGACGGTTCATCTGGCCCGGCTCGACGGGAACACGGTGACCTTCGTGGACTCGGTCGAGAGTGCTCGGGCGGTGCGCGTCGGGTCCCGCATGGGCATGACCATGCCTGCGCACTGCACGTCGTCGGGCAAGGCGCTGCTCGCCACGCTGGAAGACAGTGGGGTGCGCGAGCTCTACCCCAAGGAGAAGTTGACGGGTCTGACCACACACTCGATCACCAAGCGGTCGGTTCTGCTGCGCCAGCTCGCGGAGGTCCGCGTGGCCGGGTTCGCCACGAGCGACGAGGAGTCCGAGGACGAAGTTGCGTCGGTGTCGGTCTCGCTCGGGGAGTACGGCGGGGCGCGCTATTCGTTGAACGTCTCCACGCCCAAGAGTCGGATGTCCGACGTGACCCGCGAGGAGATCGCCGCCGCACTGGCCCAGGCGGTGGACGAGGTCGCCGCGTTCTTCCTGTGATCTCGGAATAGCGCGAATCTACCTGCGCGGCAAGGGCAAGGCATGAAAAAGCCCCGTCGATCGAATCGATCGGCGGGGCTTCCTCGATCGCGTCTCTATTCAGGCAAAGACCTTGCGAAGTTCGCCGGCGTCCAGGTATTCCTCGATGCGGCGGACCTTGCCGCCGTCGACGAACACCCGGAAGATGGTGGGGACGTTGACGGTCTTGTCCCCGATGGTCGCCCGGATGACGTGCTGGCGCACAAAGCCGTCCTCGATGGCGGTACAGCGGGCTTCGTCGTAGCCGAAGTCGTCGTAGCGAGTGGGGATGCCCGAGAGGATGCGGAGGTTGTCCTCACGGGACTGCTCGGCGTTGTCCCAGTTGTGCCAGATCTTCACGTCCGCGTGATAGATCTCGTCGAGGACGGCGATATCGCCTCGACTGAGGGCGGTGAACATCTTGTCTGCGAGCTCGAGCATTTCGCTCACCCGGCCGCTCCAATGGGGGCGCCGAGGCCGCCGTCCGCGGTCCGGGGCGCGTGTGCGACGTCGTCCTCGCGTAGCTCGCGGGTCCACGCCGCGAACTCGAGCAGGATGCCGTCCGGGTCGAAGAAGTAGATCGACCGCACGAAGGTGGAGTCGCTGTCCTCGAAGCTGATCCCGCGCTCGGACTTGTCGTGGTTGAGCATCGGTCCGGTCTGCACACCCTTGGCCTCGAGCTTGGCCTTGTACTCGTCGAACTTGTCGAGCGGGATCTTGAACGAGACATGGTTCATCGAGCCGTGTGCCGACGCGATCTCCTTGCCGATACCGGGGATGGCCGCGGGCGCCGCGATGCCGGGGGCGTGCGGGGCGGCGTCGGCGAACCAGAAGAACGCGATGAACTGGCCGCCTCCCATGTCGAAGAAGAAGTGCTGGCCGCCACCGGGCAGGGAGAGCGTCATCGACAGCTTCATGCCCAGGACGTTGGTGTAGAAGTCGACGGTGCGCTCCATGTCCTGGCACACCAGCGCCAGGTGGCACACGCCACCTAGTTCGAATTCCGTGTTTGTCATGTCACATTCTCCTCGCTGCGTGTCGGCCGTCTCGCCGGGCTCTCGGCTCGACGGTAGGTCCGAGTGTTCGGCTAGTCAAGATCTATCGACCGCTAAGTTGCGAACGGTCGGTGAGTAGTGGTGACCGGAGCCCGGTGTCACCAGGCAAAACCGGATTAATGGGAGGCCGACTGAAGGCCGGGTGGTGGCGGAACGACCTGGTGGATGCGCCACGTCCCACCGGGGCCGTCGGTGCGGGTCGGGTCAGCTGAACACGGTGCTGAGCTGGCCGCGGTCGAAGTACTCCTCGATGCGGTGGATCTTGCCGCTCTCGACGTACACGCGCAGGACCGCGGGGACGTTCACGGTCTTCTTCCCGACCGTGGCCTTGATGACGTGCTGACGGAGGAAGCCGTCCTCGAGGGCGGTGTGGCGGATGTCCTCGTAGCCGAAGGCGTCATAGCGGCCGGAGATTCCAGCGAGGGTCGCGAGGTTGTCCTCGCGGGACTGGTCGAGGTTGTCGAAGTTGTGCCAGACGGTCACGTCGTCGCCGTAGAAGCCGGCCACCGCGTCGATGTCGCCGTTCGAGACGGCATTGAAGAACTGTTCCGCGAACTCGAGGATGTCGCTCACTGGAGTACTCCTGACTGGGCGCCGTCGCCGGCGCTGAGCTTGTTTACGGGGGCATGAGAGATGTTGGTATTGCGCAACTTGCGGGTCGGGGCTGCGCACTCGAGCGGGATGTCGCCCGAGTTGACGAGGTGGATCGACGGCGCGCAGTGGTCCCGCTTCTGGGTTCTGTGGCTGCCGGCTCGCACTCGCCTCGTGCTGTGACGCGCATCGCTCGGACGTCTCACGGAGACCGTATTGCCGTCTGTTTGGTTCGTCAAGACCTAACGATCGCTAAGTTTCGAACGAAGAGGTGTTCGTGCTGGTGGCGAGAGGGTGCCGGTTCGGTCGCGGGATACCGTGGTGATCATGGAGCGGGTGGGACGAATCGGTGGGGAAGGCCTGGGCGCGAGGATGCGCGCAGCGCGTATCGAGCGCGAGGTCGGGCTCCGGCAGCTGGCTCAGGTGGTCGGCATGAGCCCGTCATCGTTGAGTGAGTTCGAGAACGGGAAGAGCCTGCCGGGTCATGAGCGCTTGCAGGCGCTCTCGGCCGCGCTCGAGGTACCGCTGGATCTGCGTCCGCCCGAGCCCGCGGGGCCACGGTTCGACGACTGGCGAGACTTCGAGCCGCTTGACCTCCCTCCGGTCTTTCGGACGGCGCTGGAGGTCTTTGTGGAGGTCGGCTACCACGCTGCCACCGTCAGGATGATCGCCGACCGGTGCGGCTTGTCGATGGCAGGCGTCTATTACCACGTGGAGAGCAAGGATGTGATGCTCACTGAATTGCTGCAAGGCGCGATGGCCGAGCTCATAAGTCGATGTGTGGCCGCAGACGCCGAAGCGGATTCACCCGATCAACGGTTGGCGAACCTCGTCGAGTGCGTGATCCTTTTCCATACACACCGTCAGGCCTCGGCGGTGCTCGCGTCCACTGAGTTACGGTCGCTCGACGAGCCCGGCCGATCGCTACATCTCCAGGCGCGAACGCAGGTCCGGGGCATTGTGCAGGCAGCCGTGGAGGCCTGCCGTGCTGCGGGGCGGGTCGGAACCGTGCCGGCGACGTCGACGGCCACAGCGATCGTCACGATGTGTGTTGCCGTGGCCGATTGGTACCGGCCGGGGATCGGTCAGTCGCCGCACGAGATCGCACGGGAGTACACGGACCTCGCGCTGGCAATGGTTGGTGCCGGCTCGACCGATATCTCGGGTTCGCGGGACTGACGACTCAACGCGCGGCGATCTGCTGGATCGACGCTGAAGTGCTCTACGCAGTGCCTTTGCCGACGGCTGCAGCTTTTGTGCCTCAAGCCTTGACTTGCGTTATCGGCCCGTGCAACTCTGAAACAGAGAGATGTTCTGCTTTGCAGAACGATGCGGTGCCTGGGTGATCAGTCCCGCGGAGAAGCTGTCGCCAGTAGAACTGGCCGGATCCGAGGAGCGCGCAGTTGACCGCGATTGTCAAGGGGCACCCGTCGACGAATGACGACTCGTATCAGCTCAACACGACCACGCTGATCCGTCATTCGGCCCGCAACTACCCTGAGCGCGAGATCGTCTATCGCACCGGCGACGGGGGATGGGGCCGCTACACCTATGCCGACGCGTACGCGCGCATCAAGCGGATTGCCAACGCTCTGACCGACCTGGGCGTGAAACCCGGTGACGTGGTGGGGATCCTGGACTGGAACAGTAAGCGGCACTTCGAACTCTACTGGGCCATCCCGGGCACCGGAGCGGTGATGCTGCAGATGAACCTGCGCCTGGCGCCCGAGGACGTGGGGTATGTCGCCACCCACGGTGGCGCGTCTGTCGTCCTGGTGGACGAGAGCCTGCTGAGCGTCGCAGAATCGGTGGCGCCATTTGCGCCGGAGGTCACCTGGGTGGTGATGTCCGACAAGCCCCTCTCGGAGATCGCCACCACGTTGCCGAACGTCCGTCATCTCGAGGACCTGGTGGCGAAGGCGTCCCCGGAGATCGACTGGCCGATGATCGACGAGAGTTCCGCGTACAGCGCCTGCTACACGACCGGCACCACCGGCCGGCCGAAGGGCGTGTACTACTCGCATCGAGCGATCTACCTGCACACCCTGACGCAGGCCTCGTCCTACGGGATGAGCGCCGCCGACGCGGTCATGCTGATCACGCCGATGTTCCACAGTCAGTCCTGGGGTCTTCCGCAGTCTGCCGTCTACGTCGCGGCCAAGATCGTTCTGCCCGGCCGCTATTCGGCAGAGGACACAGACTTGTTGGCGGACGTGATGATCGCCGAGAACGTGACGGTCGCGAACGGCGCCCCGGCGATCTTCCAGCCGATGCTCGACTACATCGAGACGCTCGACGTCAAACCGGACTTCAGTCGCACCCGACTGCTGTCCGGCGCCACCGAGCCCGCACTCTCGCTCATGCGTGGGTTCCACGACCTGACCGGCGCCGATTTCATCCATGCGTACGGGGCTACCGAGACTGCGCCGATGGCTTTCGTCAACTACGGCCGCAAGGTCACCTTGCAGGGCAAGGTGACGGAAGACGAGTGGTGGAGCATCAAGCGCTATCAGGGTCTTCCCGCGGGCGGTGTCGATGTGCGGATCGTAGATTCGGAGGGCAACGACTTGCCGCACGACGGCAACAGCAAGGGTGAGGTCCTGCTGCGGGGGCCGTGGATCACCGCGCGGTACCACAAGCTCGATGACGACGCCGACAGGTTCCTCGACGGTTACTGGCGAAGCGGCGATATCGGGACCATCGATCAGAACGGCTACCTCAAGCTCGCGGACCGGCTGAAGGATGTCATCAAGAGTGGCGGCGAATGGATTTCGTCGATCGATATGGAAAACGCGATCATTGCCCATCCTCGGGTGGCCGAGGCGGCGGTGATCGGTGTCGAGCATCCGAAATGGCAGGAACGGCCCGTCGTGATCATGGTGACCACGGACGGAGCGGAAGTCGAGCTCGCGGAGGTCCACGCGCTGCTCGAAGGCGCCTTTGCCAAGTGGCAGCTTCCTGACACGGTCGTGTATGTCGACAAGCTTCCTCGCACGAGCGTCGGAAAGCTCGACAAGAAGGTCATGCGCGTGGAGCACGGTGATATCTATCGAGCCACTCGGCGATGATCGACAGACAGGGCGCTGTGTGAGCGACTGACGTGCAGCGCACGCGAAAATTGTTTCCTCGCTGAAGAATTCAGACCACCGCGGAAGGTTGTCGGCCGAGAGTGCGTAGGCCGACGACCTTCCGCTCTTGTATGGAGCTGCCTGTCGTCGCCACGGGCTGAATCTACGAGTCTGATTCTGGTAGAGGGAAATTCGAACCTCATAGCTCGGCTCCTGCCCTCGATCGGCGTCCAGATTCCTCTTCTCAGAAGAACCGGTTTCTGATACCGTCCACGGAGTGACGGCGCTCACCTTCGCAATCGAGGAGAGTCAATTGACCAAGCGGATCGCATACTTGGACCTGAAGGGCGGCGCGCAGCGGGAGGGGACTCGGATTCCCGAGCACCTGATCACGCCCGGCTTCGCCATCGACGTGGTGGATACCGTGATTCGGGTTACCCCCGTCGATGCAACCGACCTGCTTCTCGCCGATCTGACGTACGCGGAAGCGGCCATCCGAGCCGACCGCGACGGGTATGCCGGGGTCCTGATCGGCGGGGTGCCGGACTACGGTCTCGCGGCCGCGCGTGCGGCTGTGGACATTCCGGTGATCGGTAGCGGTCAGGCCAGCCTGCTGGCGGCGGCAGCGCTTGGCGGCCGGTTCAGCATCGTCACGATCTGGCCGGAGACGATGAGCTTCGTCTACGAGCGACTCCTCCGTGAGAACCCGGTGGGGCAGCAGTGCATTTCGGTGCGCTACGTCTCGACTCCGGACGAGCAGGGCACGCTGGCCGACGAGGACAACTTCCTCACCCAGATGAGGTCCGGGCGCGAGCATATGATCGAGCGCATCCTCGCCGAGATCGAGCATGCGGTGCAGGACGGCGCCGAGTCGGTCATTCTCGGCTGCAACTGCATGAGCCCGGTCGCCGATGTGCTCATGTCGCGCGCGAGCGTCCCGATCGTGGACCCGACCACCGCCGGATATCGGCAGCTCGAATCGATGGTCGCGCTTGGCTTGCAGCCGGCACGCGATCATCGCGTGCCCAAGTCGGATCGCCATCACGTCCTGGCGGAGATGATGAAGGCGGCAGAACTCGCGTTTGGCGATGACCAGGAAGATTGCCCTGTCTGTGTGCTGAATGACGACGGAACCGCTTCCTGCGAACTGCCGGCGCGCGAGCCCGCCGAGACACAGGTGTGACCGACACATGCACGCTGAGTGCACACTCGAAACAGTAGCGACCTGCTGACATAAACGGTCTCCCGCAACCCGGGATCGCCGCAGGAGCGGAGCGTGCCGGCCGGAGAACAGCCGGCCGGCACGCGTGCATCGGCGAGTGATCGGCGTTGGGGGATTACATGAGCGAGTCGACGGTTCCCGTGGCGAGCGAGGGTCGACCGGCGAGCAGCGGACCGAGATCGGTGATGGCTCCCTCGCCGGCTCGGAACTCGCGGTACGCGGCGTCGTGTGCGGCCGACTCCCAGGTCTCGACGAAACGCCAGATGTTGGGTTCCTTGACGTCGATGATCGACTTCACATCGACGCAGCCGGGAAATCCCCGAGTCTCCTTCAGCACTCGCGTCATCACCTCCCGCGCGGTGTCAAGGGACTCCGGCTTGAAAGTCAATTCCAGAACTGCGATCACTTCCATGTCAACTCCTCGGTGTTGAGGCCAATGATGTTGTCTGCGATCCGCAGACAGTTCGGTCCGACGGCCCTCGGGCCTTCGAACCCCGTTCGTGTCAACGGAACTCGGAGGCGATGGCCCGCCCGATGATCTCCTTCATGATCTCGGTGGTGCCGCCGTAGATCGTCTGGATGCGGGTGTCGACGTAAGCGCGGCCGATCGGGTACTCCATCATGAACCCGTAGCCGCCGTGCAGCTGCACTCCGCGGTCCACCACCCGCTTCTGCAGCTCGGTGGCCCACCACTTCGCCTTGGACGCGTCGACGGCGGTCAGGTCACCTGCGTTCAGGGCGATCACGCAGCGGTCGATGTGCGACTCGGTGACCTCGATCTCGGTGAGCATCTCGGCGAGCACGAACCTCGAGTTCTGCAGGTCGCCGATCGGCCTGCCGAACGCCTTGCGCTCGAACGCGTAGCTCTTGGTCCATTCGTAGGCAGCCCTGGCGGCGGTGATGGCGCCGACGGCGATCCCGATCCGCTCCAGCGGCAGGTTCTCCATCAGGTGGATGAAGCCGCGGCCCTCTGTGCCGAGCACGTTCTCCGCGGGCACCCTGACGTTCTCGAAGACGAGCTCGGCGGTGTCCTGTGCGGCGAGGCCCACCTTGTGTAGCTTGCGTCCGCGGCTGAAGCCGGGGGTGTCGCGTTCGACGACGATCAGCGAGAAGCCCTTACTGCCCGCGTTCGGGTCGGTGCGGCACACGACGATCACCAGGTCGGAGTGAATGCCGTTGGTGATGAAGGTCTTCTGGCCGTTGATCACCCACTCGTCGCCGTCCCGGACCGCAGTGGTCTTGACGCCCTGCAGGTCGGAACCGGCGCCCGGCTCGGTCATCGCGATGGCGCCGATCAGCTCACCTGCGGCCATCCGCGGCAGCCAGCGCTCCTTCTGGGCCGGGGTACCCAGGTGCAGGATGTAGGGGATCGTGATGTCGTCCTGCAGGGAGAGGGTGGACCCGAACGATGTGGTGCCGGTGCGGGCGATCTCCTCGGAAACGACGTGCCGGAACCGGTAGTCGGTGACACCCGACCCGCCGAACTCCTCGGGGACGCCCAGGCCGATGATGCCGGACCTGCCGGCGGCGACATACGACGCGCGGTCGATCAACCGGTCTTCCTCCCACTGCAGGTAGCGGGGTTCGACCTCGCGGGCAAGGAACTCGCGGACGGTGCCGCGGTAGTCCTCGTGGTCGGATTCGAAGTGCTTGCGCTGCATTGTCTTGTTCCTTGCTGGATCAGGCGTTGACGGTGTGGGCTCCCGGTCGCTGCCGAGCGTTACGGGTGGTCAGGAAGCGGCGGGATGGCCGACGACGCGCAGGGCGATGGCGGTGTAGCGGTCGGCGACAGCGTCGGGGGTCAACGGACCGTCGATCTGGAACCAGCGGGCGATCGACTGACCCATACCGAGGAGCGCTCGCACGGTCTCCGGGATGTCGTCGACGACGAAGACCTTCCGGTCGACGCCGTCCGTCACCAGGTCGAGGGCCATGAGCTCGAGCCTCTTGCGGGTCGCCGCGTAGTTGCGGCGGTTCTCCGGCGAGACGTGCCGCAGCTCGGAGTCGAGCGCGGACTGTCGGGCGCGGTGCGTCATGTTCAGCACCACCGCGTCGAAGAAGTAGGCGAAGCGCAGGACCGGATCGTCACCGCCGTCATCGACCGCGGCGGCGCAGCGGTCGATCAGGTCGCGGACCGCGGTGTCGAGCAACGCCACGAGAACCGCTTCCTTGTTCTCGTGGTGGTAATACAGGGCGGGCACCGTGACCCCGACCCGCCGGGCCAGGTCACGGACCGTGGTGCCGTGGAAGCCGTTCTCGTGGAAGGCATCCAGGGCGTGGTCGAGGATGGGGCCGAGCTGCATCGGCTCGAATTCCCGCCAGTGGGTGATGGTTTCGGGCGGTGCGGACATCGGCCCCTCCTCGATCACGTGTGGGTCAGCGCGGTGCCATGCGGATGGCGCCGTCGAGACGGATGGTCTCGCCGTTGAGCATCGGGTTCGAGACGATGTGTGCGGCGAGGGCGCCGTACTCCGACGGATCGCCGAGGCGGGACGGGTGCGGCACCTGCTGGCCGAGCGAGGCCTGTGCGGCTTCCGGCAGCGAGCCGAGCAGCGGGGTCTTGAACAGGCCGGGTGCGATGGTGACGACGCGGATCAGCAGCGACGCGAGGTCACGGGCGATCGGCAGGGTCATGCCGACGACGC
This sequence comes from Rhodococcus sp. OK611, assembly GCF_003050885.1. Classification (NCBI taxonomy): domain Bacteria; kingdom Bacillati; phylum Actinomycetota; class Actinomycetes; order Mycobacteriales; family Nocardiaceae; genus Rhodococcus; species Rhodococcus sp. OK611. The sequence goes on along the minus strand of NZ_QAOZ01000027.1, from coordinate 17,888 downwards.
CGCCCTTCGAGGCCGAGTACGCGGCCTGGCCGATCTGGCCGTCGAACGCGGCGACGGAGGCGGTGTTGATGATGACGCCGCGCTCGCCGTCGATGGGCTCGGTCTTCGAGATGCGCTCGGCGGCCAGGCGAAGCACGTTGAAGGTGCCGACGAGGTTGACGTTGATGATCTTGGTGAAGCCGTCGAGCGGGAAGGCGCCCTGCTTGCCGACGGTCTTGACGGCGTTGCCGATGCCGGCGCAGTTCACCAGGACTCGCAGGGTGCCGAGGGACTCGGCCAGGTCGAGGGCGGCGGTCACGGCGGCCTCGTCGGTGACGTCCGCCGCGGCGAAGCGCACCCGGTCACCGAGTTCCTTGGCGACGACCTCGCCGTTCGAGCTGGGGAGGTCGACGATGACGACCTGGGCGCCGTCGGCGAGCAGGGCCTTGGCGGTGGCCAGGCCGAGTCCGGAGGCGCCGCCGGTGACGAGGGCGACGCTGTCATTGACGATCATGTGGTGTTCCTTTCGGGAAGTGTTGTGTCTCAGAGTCGTTCGATGATGGTGGCGTTGGCCATGCCGGCGCCCTCGCACATGGTCTGCAGGCCGTAGCGACCGCCGGTGGCCTCGAGGTGGTTGAGCAGGGTGGTCATCAGTCGGGTGCCCGAGGACCCGAGTGCATGACCGAGGGCGATGGCGCCACCGAGGGGGTTGAGCTTGGCGGGGTCGGCGCCGAACTCGTGGGCCCAGGCCAACGGCACCGGCGCGAAGGCCTCGTTGACCTCGTAGGCGTCGATGTCGTCGATGCTCAGGCCCGCCTTGGCCAGGACCTTGTGGGTGGCCGGGATGGGTGCGGTGAGCATGAGCATCGGGTCGTCGCCGACCACGGAGAACGAGTGGAACCGGGCGCGCGGGGTGAGCCCCAGCTTGGCGGCCATCTCCTCACTCATGATCAGCACGGCGGAGGCGCCATCGGTGAAGGGGGAGGAGTTGCCAGGGGTGATCTGCCACGGGGCGTCGGGGAATCGTGCCGCGAACTCGTCGGTGCGGAACGACGGACGCAGTCCGGCCAGGCCCTCCGCGGTGGTGGTGGTGCGGACCGTCTCGTCGACGGTGTGTGTGACCGTCTCACCGGCGGCGTTGGTGACGGTGATCGGCACGATCTCCCTGTCGAACGCGCCCGCGGCGATCGCGGCGGCCGCGCGCTGGTGCGACTGCGCGGAGAAGGCGTCGAGGGTCTCGCGGTCGAGCTTCCACTTCGCGGAGATCAGTTCGGCGGAGATGCCCTGGTGGATCAGGCCTTCCGGGTAGCGGGTGGCGATGCCGGCGCCGCCGGTGTCCTGGCCCATGGCGGACGTGCCCATGGGGATACGGCTCATCGACTCGACGCCGCAGGCGATCACGATGTCGTAGGCGCCCGCGATGACGCCCTGGGCGCCGAAGTGCGCGGCCTGCTGGCTCGACCCGCACTGGCGGTCGATGGTCGTGGCGGGCACGGACTCCGGGAAGCCTGCGGCGAGCAGCGCAGTGCGGCTGATGTTGAGGGCCTGTTCGCCGACCTGCTGGACGCAGCCGCCGATGACGTCGTCGACCTGGGCTGGGTCGAGGCCGTTGCGGTCGACGATCGTCCGCAGCACGTGGGAGAGCAGTTCGACGGGATGGGTCCCGGACAGGGCGCCGCCGGGCTTGCCTCGTCCGGATGCGAGGCGGATGGCGTCGACGATGACAGCGTTGGTCATGAGGGGAACCTTTCGGGGGAGGGAGGAAGGTGGTGCGACCCGGCGCTCCGGAGGCAGGGGCTCAGCGGAGCGCCGGGCCGAGATCGGGGGGTCAGCGGCCCTGCCAGACCGGCTGTCGCTTCTCGGTGAAGGCCTTCGTGCCTTCCTGCGCGTCGGCGCTGGCGAAGACGACCTTCAGGGCCTCGGCGTTCAGGTCCCACACGTCCTGTCCCCAGTCCGAATCGGACGCCGTCCAGTGGATCATCGCCTTGGATTCGCGCACGGAGAGCGGCGCGTTGGCGGCGATCTTCTCGGCGAGTTCGAGGGCGACCTCGAGTGCGGTCCCCGCCGGGGCGACGCGGTTGACCAGGCCGAGCTCCTTGCCCTGTGCGGCGCTGATCGGTTCACCGGTCAACGCGAGCTCGAGGGCGATCTTCTTCGGGATCTGCTGCTGCAGGCGGACGACGCCGCCCGCCGCGGCAAAAAGGCCGCGCTTGACCTCGGGCAGGCCGAGCTGGGCGTTCTCGTCCACGACCGCGAGGTCACTTGCGAGGACGAGTTCGGTGCCGCCGCCGAGGGCGAATCCGTTGACCGCAGCGATGGTCGGCTTGCTCACCCAGTGCTGGGTGTAGCCGGCGAAGCCCCATTCCGGATGGCCGTCGGCGTCGAGGGACTGGCCGGAGCCGAGTGCCTTCAGGTCGGCACCCGCGCAGAATGCCCGTCCGGAACCTGTGATCACGACGACCCGTACCTCGTCGTCTGCTTGGGCCTGCTGGAGCAGGCTGCCGATCGCCGTCGCCAGGGCCGCGTTGATCGCGTTCATCGCCCGGGGTCGGTTCAGCGTGATGAGCGCGACGTTGCCGCGGCGCTCGTACAGCGCGACGGGCTCGGGCGCGGTGGTCGACTCCTCGGCCATGGGCTGCTCCTCGGGGATCTTCTGCGAAACTGATTTACTGAACGCTCGCTAAGACAACTATCACGCGGACGGGGAGGTGGTCAACGGGCCCGGTTAGCTAGCGACCGTTAAATGGGTCTGGTACTGATGAAACGGCTGCGGCAAGTGGCGTGCACCTTCCGACCCCAGACTTCCCGAGAAGGACAGTTCATGAGCACCGAAACCGACGACGTCCTCGTCGACCTGACCGACGGCGTCCTGCGCATCACCATGAACCGGCCCGCCCGGATGAACGCCGTCACCGTCGAGACCCTCGATGCGGCGGCCGCCGCCCTGGACGAGCACGCCGGTGATCGCAAGGTTCGTGCCGTCGTGCTCACCGGTGCAGGCCGGGCGTTCTGCACCGGTGCCGACCTGTCCACCGTCGGCGACCTGTCCGCGCCGCCCGACCCGTCCACCATCGATGCCGCCAACCGGCTCGTCGCCGCTCTGCGCGCGTTCCCTCGCCCGGTCGTGGCGGCCGTCAACGGCCCGGCCGCAGGGGTGGGGGTCTCGCTCGCACTCGGCGCCGACCTGACCGTCGCCGCTGAGTCCAGCTACCTGCTGCTGGCGTTCACCAAGATCGGCCTGATGCCCGACGGCGGTGCGACCGCGCTGGTCGCCGCGTCCGTCGGCCGGGCCCGCGCCATGCGGATGGCGTTGCTCGCCGAGCGACTACCCGCCGTGGACGCGCTCGACGCGGGTCTGATCGCGCGGGTGTTCCCGGACGCGACGTTCGCAGACGACGTCGAGGCGCTCGTCCGGGGGCTCGTCGACGGGCCGTCGGACGCGTTCGCGGCCACCAAGACCGCGATCAACGACGCGACCCTCGGGCAGCTCGACCCGGCGTTCGCCCGGGAACGGACCGGCCAGCTCGAGCTGCTCGCGGCCGCCGACTTCGCCGAGGGCGTCGACGCGTTCCTGGGCAAACGGTCGGCGGTCTTCGGTCGCTGACGCAGCCAGGAGTCCCTCCGGTCCGCAGAGGGCCGGCTGGACACGCGGGGCGGAGCCCTCTAATGCGCCCCAACGGTTTTCAACGCGATCGCGGCGTACTTCTTCGCGACCTCTTCGGGAGACAGCGTGCCCTCCGCGTGGTACCAGCGGGGGATGGACTGGCACATGCCGAGCAGTGCGCGCGTGGTCTCCGCGGGATCGTCGACATCGAAATCCCCATGGGCCGTGCCGTCCTGCACGATCCGGAGCACGACCTCCTCGATGCCCTTACGGACCGCGCGGTAACGCTGCCGGTTCTCTGTGCTCAGGTACCGCACTTCGCCCTCGAGCGCCGCGAGGCGAGCGCGGGTTGTCATGCGCAGCACGATCGCCTCGATCACATTGGCCAGCCGCCGCACCGGGTCGTCGCCACCGTCGGTGTCCGCGGCGTGCGCGCGGGCCAGAACGTCGCTGGTGGACAGCTCGAGCAGGGCGATCAGCAGCCCTTCCTTGCTGTTGTGGTGGTAATACAGCGCCGGCACCGTCACACCCACCCGGCGCGCCACCTCGCGCACCGTGGTGCCGTGATAGCCGAGCTCGTGGAATGCGTCGAGCGAGGCCGACAGGATCGGCGTCAGCTCCAATTCCTGGAGCCGCCGCCAGTCCGAGTCGGACTCGTCGGAAGCCGCGGAGCCGGGGGGATTCGCCATTGCCTGCCACATCTGTCGATCGCAAATCGGTCGGATCGAGAGTACCGGGGTGGTGAGCGCATTCCGCACCACTGGACCTGTCTACGGCCGGACTGAGGAGTGGCTCGCCCAGTGGCCGCGACGTGTAGGTTTCCGGACGTGGGTAAGAGCAAAAGAAACAGTGGTCCGAAGCCCGGCAGCAACCGCGCGGCGAAGCTCGCCGAGCGCCGCGCCGCCCAGGAGAGCGCCGCGGCCGCCGCGGTGCCGCGCCCGTTCGAGGGGCTGGCAGCCGAGTGCGATCTCGTCGCGATGCGCGAGTTCGTCCCGTCCGCGACGGCGACGCTGCCGCTGACCGGCGGCGAGCGCACGGTCGTGGCAGCGACGGTGCTGCCCGGCGCGGTGGCGGGCCTCGTCCGCGACGAAACCACCGCGACATCTGGCGGCACCGCCGCCGCCGCAACAGGCTTCGTCGGCCTGCAGGTGCCCGGCCAGTCCGCCGATCTCTCGGCCGATCTGGCCGCCGCCGTCAACTGGGCCGCAGGCGCGGAGCCGGGGCAGTCCCTCGCCGCGACCGACGCCCAGCCGGGCGGACCGCGCCTCGGTGACGTGATCGAGGCGGGCACGCTGCTCGAGATCAGCGTGTACCAGGACTTCAACTGGTGGATCCCGGAGGGCGTCACGCCCGCCCCGGAGGTCGCCGCCACCGTCGAGCAGGCCAACTCGGTGATCATGCCGTCCGCTCGCCTCGACGGCGAGGGCATCGTCGCCGCGTGGTGGGTCGACGCGGGGGAGAAGGCGCACCTGCGCTGGGTGCGGCCCGAGGACGAGGACCAGCTGATGCTGGCCCTGGCCCGCGTGCATGCGGCCGGTGGACTGCACCTCGGCGAGGGATCGCGGTACGCCGGTTCGTTCCGGACCCACGGGCTGCTGGTGCCGGTGTTCGATCTCGACCCCGAGCGGCACGCCCAGGAGTGGGCGCCCGCGACGGCCGAGCTCGGAGTGCGGCTGGCCGACGCGCTGGCCGTCGACGCGCCCCTCACCTCCGACGAGCTGCGCTCGCGCGACGGTCTGCGCGCCCGCCAGGTCACCCTCCGCTGATCAGACGCGGCTGCGCCGCCCGTGAGCGCTTACCGAGTCCCTGGACTCCATGAGCACGCACGGGCGGCGCAGCCGCATTGGTCAGACGTCGAGGACGACCTTGCCGGGGATGCCCCGTCGCTTGGCGAGAAATGCGGTCCGTGCCTCGGCGAGCGGATAGGCGGCGCCGACGTGGGGGCGTAGTACGCCCCGCTCCGCCAGCCGCGCGAGTTCCCGGAGCTCCTGCCTGTCGGGCTCGACGATGAAGAAGACCGCACGACCGTCGACCGGCGTGACCGGGGGCGGCGCCGTGATCGACACCAGGGTGCCGCCGGGCCGCACGAGCGCGGCCGAGCGAGCCAGGACCTCCCCGCCGATCGTGTCGAACACCAGATCCACCGGACCGAACCGGGTCTCGTCGAGGCCACCGGAGTCGAGCGTCACGTAGTCGTCCGCACCGTGACCGCGGGCCGCCTCCTCGCCCGCCGCCCGGCCGGTCGCGATGACCCGAGCCCCCGAGGCATGAGCGAGCTGGACCACCAGCGAGCCGGTGCCGCCCGCGCCCCCGTGTACCACGACCGTCCGCCCGGACGCGTCGCCGTAGGTCAGTCCGCCGTGCCTGAAGAGTCCCTGCCAGGCGGTGAGGCCCGCCAGGGGGAGGGCGGCGGCCTCCCGGAACCCGATCGACTCCGGAATCGCGGCCAGGTTGCGGGCCTCCACGGCCACGAACTCGGCGGCGGCGCCGTCGCGATGCCAGTCGGTCAGACCGAACACCCGGTCGCCGACCTCGAAACCGGTGGTGCCGTAGGGGATCTCGCTGACGACACCGGCGACCTCGTGGGCCGGGATGCTCGGGGTCCGGTCACCGCCTGCCCGGTCCGTCCAGGTCCCCGGCCAGTCGAGTTCGTCCGGGACGAAGGAGGCGGCGCGCACCCGGACGATCACGTCGCCGGTGGCGGCCTGCGGGTACGGCGCCTCCTCGAGCACCAGGGCATTCGGGTTGTCCGCTCCGCGGTTCTCCTGGATCCGAACAGCTTTCACTTCTCGATTCCTCTCAGGGGCGCGCGCTCAGCGGATCGGTGGGACGCGGCGGGTGCTGACCGCGATCCGGTTCCACGCGTTGATGGTGAAGATGACGGCGATCAGCTGGGACAGCTCCCGCTCCTCGAACTGCTCGGCGGCCCGCGCGTACACCTCGTCCGGAACGAAGCCGTCGGTCAGCACGGTGACCGCCTCGGTGAGGGCAAGGGCGGCGCGCTCGCGCTCGGTGTACAGGCCCGGCACCTCCTCCCAGGCATTGAGCAGGTAGAGCTTCTGCTCGCTGATGCCGACCTTGCGGGCGTCCTGGGTGTGCATGTCCAGGCACCAGGCGCAGTGGTTGATCTGTGAGGCACGGGTGAGCACGAGCTCGACGAGGACCGGCTCGAGGCCCTTCTTGGCAGCGGCGTCGAGGGCGATCATCGCCTGGTAGACCTCGGGGGACTGCTTGAAGATGTTGACCCGCTGTGCTGTCTCGGTTGTCGTCATGGGAATGACTCTAGGCGGGTAATGGACCGAATGAGTGGTTCAATTCGGAGGTGGAATCATGGGCCAATTCTGGATTGGATCTACACCTCGACCTCCGCGGTCGCGGAGGTCTGCGCTCGTCGTTGATGGCCACCCTCCGGGAGGACATCCGCTCCGGGCGGTTGGCGCCGGGTGCACTGCTACCGCCCTCGCGCACGCTGGCCGCGGATCTCGGCATCGCGCGGAACACCGTCGCGGACGCGTACGCCGAGCTGGTCGCGGAGGGCTGGCTGACCGCCCGCCGGGGCTCGGGTACCCGGGTGGCCCCGAGGGCCGCGCCCGCGGCCGACCTTCGGACGCCGCGGCCGGCCCCGCCTGTCCGGCCCGCGCACAACCTGATGCCGGGTTCCCCGGACGCGGCCTCGTTTCCGAGGACCGCGTGGCTGGCCTCGACGCGGCGCGCCCTGACGGCGGCGCCGAGCGACGCGTTCGGCCCTGGCGATCCGAGGGGACGGCCGGAGCTGCGAAACGCCCTGGCGGACTACCTGGCCCGCGCCCGCGGCGTGCGCGCGGACCCGGACCGCATCGTCGTCTGCGCGGGCACCGCGCACGCTCTGACCCTGCTCGCCCCACTGCTGGGTGGGGCCGTCGCGGTCGAGGGCCATGGCCTGCACGTGCACCGGGAGCTGCTCGGCTCGGCGGGGGTGCGCACGGTGCCGCTGTCCGTCGACTCGGACGGCGCGCGGGTCGACGAGCTCGTGCGGTCGGGGGCGGCCACCGCGCTGCTCACGCCCGCCCACCAGTTCCCGATCGGTGGTCCGCTACATCCGGAACGCCGTGCGGCGGCGGTTGATTGGGCGAGCCGGTCGGGAGGGCTGATCCTCGAGGACGACTACGACGGCGAGTTCCGATACGACCGACAGCCGGTCGGGGCGATGCAGGACTTGGATCCCGAGCGGGTGGTGTACCTGGGCTCGGTGAGCAAGAGTCTCTCGCCCGCGCTGCGCCTCGGCTGGATGGCGCTGCCCGACCGCCTCGTCGACCCCGTGCTGGAGGTCAAGGGAATCTGGGAGCGGTGGGTCAGCGTGCCCGATCAGCTGACGCTCGCGGACTTCGTCGACTCCGGTCGATACGACCGCCAGATCCGGCTGATGCGCGGCCGCTATCACCGGCGCCGCGACCAGTTGGTGGCCACCCTCGCGGATCGGGCACCGGCAGTCCGGGTCACGGGCATCGCGGCGGGTCTGCACGCGGTGCTGGAGCTGCCGCCGGGCACCGAGGCGCGGGCCCTGTCGGCCGCTGCCGGGGAAGGCCTTGCGGTGGGCGCACTGTCGACCTTCCGGCACCCGGATGCGCGCGACGCCCCGCGGGACGGGCTGGTGGTCGGGTACGGAGCCCCCGCCGAGCACGCCTTCGCCGGGGCGCTGGAGGCGCTGTGCCGGGCGCTGGTCGTCTCCGCCCGGATCCACTGAAACGCGAAGCGGCCGAGGGTGTGTGCTGCACACATCCTCGGCCGCGATGCCGCGTCCGGCTCGACCGGGTCTAGATCGACCCACCCGCGGCCGGCGGCGCACCCGAGGTGTCGCCCACGCTGTTCATCTCGCGGGCGACGAAGTCCTCGAGGTGGAAGAGGTTGTCGCCTGCCCGATCGGCGATGGCGAGCAGGGTGGTCATGGAGGCGACCTCCTCGACCTGCTCCTTGAGGAACCACTGCATGAACTGCTCGCCGAGGTAATCGCCCTCCTCGCGGGCGGTGCTCGCGAGCTGGATGATCTGCTCGGTGACCACCTGCTCCTGCTTGAGGGCCAGCGCGATCGGTTCGCGGGTGTTCTCGAAATAGGACTTCGACGCGTCGACGCCACTCAGTTCCACGGTCATGTCCCGATCCAGGAAGTACTGGACGATCATCATCGCGTGGTTGCGTTCCTCGACGGCCTGCGAATAGAAATGCTTGGCCAGCTGGGGGAGATCCGCGTTGTCGAAAAAGACCGCCGTCGCGATGTACTGATGCGAGGCGTTGAACTCGTTGCGAATCTGATCGTGCAGGAGCGCATGGAATTTGGTCCGTTGAGTGTCTGCGGAATCGCTCATGCGGCGAAACAATATCGCTGGTCAGGCTGCATGTCATCCAAGTCGAACCTTATTGAGGGGAGTATTCCCTAATTGAGTGAAACCTAATTGAGCCGAGCCTAAATGGCGCCGCCGGCCGGTTTCGGAGCGCCTGAATCGGCCGCCACCGGCGACTTCATCTCCCGCGCGACGAAATCCTCGATGGCGAACAGGTTCTCGCCAGCCCGATCGACGATGGTGAGGAGGGTGGTCATGGAGGCGACCTCCTCGACCTGCTCCTTGAGGAACCACTGCATGAACTGCTCGCCGAGGTAGTCGCCGGTGTCGCGGGCGGTGCGGGCGAGCTTGGTGATCTGGTCGGTGACCTGCCGCTCCTGCTCGAGCGCCAATTCGACGGGCGCGCGCACCGAGTCGAATTCGGTGACCACGGCGTCGATCCCGGGGATCGTGACCTCCAGGTCGTTGTCGATGAGGTACTGGATCATCATCATCGCGTGGTTGCGTTCTTCGTCGGCCTGCCCGTAGAAGCGCGCCGCCAGCTGCGGGAGGTCGTACCCGTCGAAGAACACCGCGACCGCGATGTACTGCTGCGAGGCGGTGAACTCGTTGCGCACCTGTTCGCTGAGGAGGTCGTGGAACTCGCTGCGCTGCCGGGAGTTGGTCATGGTCGTGAAGATTACCGGCGCTGGCGCCGGAGTTGGTGAGCTCGCTCAGTGCCGGGTGGCCGTCGGGCGCGGGCCGTCAGCCCGTCGTCAACAGCTCGGGGGGAACGGGTCGATCCTCGGCGAGGGCCTCGAAGAACGACGAGGCGCGCTCGCGGTCCCACAACAGAACGTCGCCGACGTCGAGGACCTCGAAGCCGCCCACCGGCACGGTGGTGGTGACCAGGTCGCTGCGCATCGCCCATCCCAGGCCCGCCAGGTTCCACAGGTGGTCGCCCTCGTCGACCTGGATGGTGTCGGCCGTCTTGGTGACGAGCGGCCACAGCCGGAACGGGTTGATCAGGGTGCCGATGCTCGTCGACTGCGCGAGCAGCGCGGACATGAAGGCCCGCTGGTTGTTCATCCGGTCCAGGTCCGCCATCGGGGTGGCTCTGGTGCGCACGAAGCCGAGCGCCTGCGCCCCGTTCAGGTCCTGGCAGCCCGGCTGCAGGTTGATGCCCGCGAGCGGATCGTCGATCGGGTACGGCACACACAGGTTGACGCCGCCGATCGCGTCGACGATGCCGGCGAACCCGCCGAACCCGATCTCCGCGTAGTGGTCCATCCGCAGGCCCGTTGCCTCCTCGACGGTCTGCACCAGCATCTGGGGACCGCCGATCGCGAAGGCCGCGTTGACCTTGTTCTTGCCCTCGCCCGGGATGCTCACGTAGGAGTCGCGGGGGATGGACACCATCGTCGCGGCGCCGCTCTTGGGGATGTGCACCACCATGATGGTGTCGGTTCGGCCGTTTCCGGTGTCGCCACCGGTCGCCAGCGCGGCCTCCTCCTCGGGTGTCATCCCGGCACGGCTGTCCGATCCGACCAGCAGCCAGTTGGTTCCAGGGGTGTCCCCGATCCGGCCGGGGTAGTCGGCGAGCGCATCGACCCGGTTCAGCCCGCGATCCAGGTAGACGACCGAGCCGCCGACGAGGACCAGCAGTGCCGCAAGGACGAGCCCGATTCGGCGGCCCCAGTTCGCCTTCCGGCGGGTCTTCGCCGGCCGGGGTGGCTGCGGGGGAGGCGCCGCCGGACCGGTTCGGCGGGGCGGCTGGACCGGAGGGCCGACGCGGTCGGCCTGTCTGCGGTACGGGTCGGCGTACGGCTCCGGTTTCTGGGGCGGTGCGTAGGGCGACCCACCCTGGGGGCGGTGGGCCCTGGTCGGCTCGGTCGCGCCCGGGCGGACACCGTGTTGCGGCGACGGCTCGGGAGCCTGCGACCAGGCACGCGCGCCCTGCGTCGGCTCGGCGCGGCGACCGTCGCGGCGGATCACCTGGGTGCCCTCGGGGCCGGGGGGTATCGGCCTGCCCTGGCCCTGGGGCGGCGGCACCCGCCGCGGGGGCATCGGCTGACCCTGCCGCGGCTGCGGCGGTAGCGGGCGACCCTGCTGCGGGGGCATCGGACGGCCCTGTTGCGGCGGGACCGGACGGCCCTGCTGTGGGGGGACCGGACGGCCCTGCTGGGGCTGCGGTCCGCGCGGCGGCGCGCCGCGGCCCACCCGCGGATCGCGGGGGTCGCGGTACTGGGGATCCTCGCCGTTCACGGCTCGACTCTACTGGTCACGGCAGCCAGGAGACGTGGCCACGCAGGGCGGTGTACCCGACGAAGGCGACCGCGTCGATCAGCCAGTGCGCGACGATCAGCGGCCACAGCCGGTTGGTCCGCTGCCAGTATCGGCCGAGGACGAGGCCCATCGCGATGTTGCCGATGCCGCCGCCGAGGCCCTGATAGAGGTGGTAGCTGCCGCGCAGCAGTGAGGAGGCCAGCAGCGACGAGTTCTCGCTCCAGCCGAGCCTGCGTAGTCGCGAGATCAGGTACGCGACGACCAGCACCTCCTCGGCGCCGGAGTTCGCGAGCGCCCACAGCAGCAGTGCGGGCAGCCGCCACCAGTGCTCCTCGATGGTGCTGGGCAGCACGGTCAGGTTCGCGCCGATGGCATTGGCGATCAGGTAGAGAGCGAGTCCGGGCAGTCCGATCAGCGCGGCCAGCCCGACGCCCGGCAGCAGGTCGGCGCGGGCTCGCGGCCGGCCGAGCCCGATCTTCGCGGGGCCGAGGCCGCTGCGCCAGAGCAGGTACAGGCCCAGCGCGGCCCAGGCGCAGAGCCTGACGATGCCGAGCAGCTGGCGGCCGAGGTCGATCCAGCCGTGCTCGGATCGGGAGGCGTTCAGTGCGACCGTCTGGTCGGCGAGTCCGCCGGGCGCGAGCGCGTCCTCGATGAGCGAGAGGATGCCGGACAGTCCGCTGAGCCCGAAGGTGACCAGCAGCACGATGGTGATCTCGAGCCACAGTGCGCGACGGCCCGCGGCGTCGAGCGGCGGTTCGGTCTGCGGGGGCGGGGTAGGCCGGAGCCAGGCGTCGAACCGGGTCACACCGGTGAGGGTATGCCGCGCGTCAGCGTTGGGCGCGCAGGCCGTTCACGAACGGGCAGCCCACGAGCAGGCGCAGGGCGCGGCTCAGCTCGGACACGTCGTCCACCGGCTGGGCGAAGGCCATCCGCACGTCGCTGTCGCCCTTCTCGCCCTCGACCCGCAGCCGGATGCCGTAGCGGTCGATGCCGAGCGGGCGGACGCGGCCGGTCCGCAGCGCTCGCGGCAATCGGCCGGCGAGCTGGTCGACGAGTTCGCCGTGGTCGGACTCCAGATGTTCGAGCCAGGGGCCCTCGACCTCCCAGAACGGGTCGGGACGGGCGGCGAGCAGCGCGTCCACCGGGACCGGCTCCGCGCCGTGCGAATCCGCCACGACCGCCGAGTCCAGGATCAGGCGCAACAGGGTGGTGGTGTGCCCGACGTCGAGCAATGCGGGGTCCGGGCGCTCGTCGGCGACGGCGGCCGCCAGCGCGCGGGAGGCCTCGGCTGGCACCGGGTGCAGGGCGCCGCGCAGCCAGACCAGCGACCGCACCGGTTCCCGCAGGGAGAGCGGGGTCAGGTCGGTGAGCTCGAGCACCGCAGGCAGCCCGGCTCGCCCCGCCTGCCAGGTCAGTGCGGTGGCCACCGAGTCGGTGCGGACGGTGAGAACGACGTCGCCGCAGGCCCGCAGGTGGTGCACGGAGACCTCGACGGGATCGCTGCCGTCGATGGCCAGCACCGCCTGCTGGGCTCGGGCGCAGGCGCTGCGGACCCGCTCCGCGGTCGACGGACCCTGGGTGGTGGTGGCAGCAGTCATGTGGCGCTCGCTTCGTTCGGTCCGGGCAACGGAGATGCCGATCGCAGTAGGTTAGCCATGCCTAAGTTACGGCAGGACCCGATGGCCCGCAAGATCTCCGCCCGCGGCGACTACGGTTGGGGCCGTGTCCACCCTGCTCACCCTTCATCCGCCGACGCCGAACGATCGGCAGCCGCCCTTCAAGGGCCTGCTCTCGCAGCGATGCCCGGACGCGGCCGCGGTGTCGCGCAGGCGCCTCGGAGCGATCTTCGGTCCCCCGGTGCTGGCGGCGAGCGCGCTCGGTTCGGGCTCGGGCTCGGACGATTCGGTCGTCGTGTCGCTCGACGTCGCGCCCGACACCCTCGCGTCGGACGGGCCCGCGGTCGCGCGCTTCGACATCGACTGCAGCCTGGAACAGTTCGACGACGCCATCGAGCTGACGCAACCCGGGGAGTCGAACCCGCACCCGCTGTCGGCGCCGCTGGCGGTGTTCGTCGCCCCCGACGACGACGCGGAGGCCGGCTGGGCGGCCGAGGTCGCCACCCGGATCGCCGATGCGGGGGCGCACCCCGGGCTGCGCGCGGGTGCGAGCCCCGACGAGGTGGCCGACTTCCTGGCGGTCCTCGCGCACTCCCACGCGGGCTTCGTGGCCAGGGCGACCTCCGGGGCGGAGGCGCTGGCGATCCTCGCGGCCACGGTCGCGGCCCTGCGCGGCGACGACGTCCGGGCCGCGTTCGTCGCCCCCGACCCGACCCGGGTCGCCGGGCTGAACCAGGACGCCGCCGAGGCGCTTCGCACGGTGCTGCTGAGCATCGAGGTCGACGACGCCGAGGAGGTCGAGCGCCACCTCGCGGCACACGGGATCACGGCCACCGCTGCGCCCTGAACCCCGGCTCGTATCGCGGCAGGTGAGTAACCTTGTCGTGTGCCTCGTATCGCCTACTTCGGACCGTCCGGAACGTTCACCGAGATGGCCCTCGCCCAGATGGAATCGGGTGGGGCCTTCGACGGTCCGGTGGAGCGAGTGTCCGCACTCAGCCCGCCTGCCGCGCTCGCGCTGGTCCGGGAGGGCCGCGTCGACGGTGCTGTCGTCCCGATCGAGAGCTCGGTCGAGGGGCCGGTGCCGCCGACCCTCGACGCGCTGGCGTCCGACGAGCGGCTGCAGATCGTCGCGGAAACCGAACTGGACGTGAGTTTTACGATCCTCGGGCGCGCCGGGACCACCCTCGACCAGGTGCGCACCATCCGCGCATATCCGGTCGCGGGTGCGCAGGTGCGCATGTGGATCGAGCGCAAGCTCCCGGATGCCGTCATCGAGTCCGCGTCCTCCAACGCGGGCGCAGCGGAGGATGTCGCGGCGGGGATCGCCGATGCCGCGGTGTCCACGGCGCTGGCAGGCGAACGACTCGGGCTCAGCGTTCTCGCCGATTCGGTGGCCGACTTCGACGGCGCGCGAACGCGTTTCGTCCTGGTGACGCGCCCGGCTCAGGTCCCCGCGGCCACCGGCGCGGACCGCACCGCGGTGGTCCTGCAGCTCAACAACGAACCCGGCTCCCTCGTGAGTGCGATGGCGGAGTTCTCCACTCGGGGAATCGATCTCACCAGGATCGAATCCCGTCCGACCCGCATCGAGTTCGGCACCTACAGGTTCTTCCTGGACTGCATCGGGCACCTCGAGGACACCGCGGTGGCCGAGGCGCTCAAGGCCCTGCATCGCAAGCACGACGTCCGCTTCCTCGGTTCGTGGCCCGCCGCCACCCCCGGTGGGGTGCGGCCGCCGTCGGACGAGGAGGCGACAGAGTGGTTGCGCCGGATACGGTCCGGCGAATCGGACGGGAGGTGACGGCATGGGCAAGCTGATCCTGGTGCGCCACGGCCAGACCGAGGCGAATGTCGAACGGCGGCTGGACACCCGGCTGCCGGGGGCCCGGCTCACCGATTTCGGGGAGAGCCAGGCCCAGGCCTTCGGGCTCTCGGTGGCAGGCACGGCGCCGCGCGCCCTGGTGGCCTCGCCTGCATTGCGGGCGAGGCAGACCGCTCAGTTCGTCGAGCGGGAATCGGGCATCGCGACTCAGGTGCGCGAGGGCATCCACGAGGCGCAGGCGGGGGAGTTGGAGGACCGCTCGGACCGCGAGTCGCACGAGCTGTTCATGAAGGTCTATCACTCCTGGCACGCCGGCGACCTCGGCGTGCGGGTACCGGGCGGTGAGTCCGGGCACGACATCCTCGAGCGCTACGTGCCGGTGCTGCGTTCGTTGCGCGAGGAGTTCCTCGAGGAGCCGGCGGACGACGCCGAGCCGGGTTCCGGCGACGTGCTGGTTGTCAGTCACGGCGCCGCGATCCGGCTGGTCGCGGCGCATCTCGCGGGCATCAACGGCGCCTTCTCCGCGAACACGCACCTGGACAACACCCAGACCGTGGAGCTGGTGCCGACCGCGGACGGTGGCTGGCGATGCGTGCGGTGGGGGTTGCTGGTGCCGCCCTTCGAGCCCTTCGCCAGTGCCGGGCCCGACGACCCGATGGGCTGACGCGGTGCCCGAGTCCGATCGCGTGGACAAGCGCACCCTGCGGTACGCAGGCCGGCGGGACGAGCTGCTCGCGTCGGTGACCGAGTACGTGATCGCCAACGGGGTCGGGGAGTTGTCGATGCGCCCGCTGGCCAAGGCGGTCGGGGTGTCGCATGCGTCGCTGCTGCACCACTTCGGCAGCAAGGAGAACCTGCTCGCCGAGGTGATCGAGGGGATGCGGGGGGAGTCGATCCCCGCGGAGTTGCTGGCCGAGTCGGGTGCCGATCCGATTGCCTTGCTCACTGCCTGGTGGGAAGCGCGGACGGCGCCCGAGACGCTGCCGCGATTCCGGGTGATGCTAGAGATCTACGTGCAGGCCCTGCTCGACCCGGCTGGGCACGAGCGATTCCTCGAGCAACTCGTCGGCCAGTGGCTGGTCGCCCTCGAGCACGGCCTACGCGGGGCCGGCTGCCCGGACGAGCAGGTGTCGCAGGTGGCCACCCTGATCCTTGCCCAGATCAGGGGCCTGTCGATGGACCTGCTCGCCACCGGTGACCGTCCGCGGGTGGACCGGGCATTCGCGTTCCTCGTCGACGATCTCGCGGCGCGGGTCCGCGGCTGGAAGATTGCTTGACCGATCGGTAGGTCTAACTTTATGGTCTGTGTGCCCGGCGCTGAATGTGACCGGGCACACTGCCGTGAGGAGAGCGTGATGACCCACCGACTTCGTACCGCCCTGGTGGCCGCGGGCGTGACTCTTGTCGCCGCCACATGGGCCGTGGCGCCGGCCGTGGCCGCGCCTGTCGCCGGCGAAGGCGAGGCCCCGGGCTCCGTCGTGAGCAGCGAGGAGCTGCCGCACGATCGCTGGCTGCCGGGCACCGCGACTGCATCGCTGCTGACGTACTGGTCCCAGGGGCCGCAGGACAAGCCGATGCTCAGCACCGGCGCCGTCTACCTGCCCGAGGGGACGCCGCCCGAGGGCGGTTGGCCGGTGATCTCCTACGCGCACGGCACCACCGGGGTCGCGGACCAGTGCGCGCCCAGCGTCAATCCGCCGCCTGAGCGTGCGGTGACCCATCTCGGCCATTGGCTGGCGCAGGGCTACGCGGTGGTGGCGACCGATTACGTCGGGCTCGGCACCCCCGGCGTGCATCCCTACCTGGACGGGCGCTCGGCCGCGCACAGCGTGATCGACATGGTGCGCGCCGCCCGGGCGGTCACGCCCGAGTTGTCGAAGAAGTGGGTCGCCACGGGGCAGTCGCAGGGTGGTCACGCGACGCTGTTCACCGCGAACATCGCCACCCGCTACGCCCCGGAGCTGGACTACCGTGGCGCGGTGTCCACGAGCGCGCCCTCGAACATCGAGATGCTGCTGCCGCTGGGCGGCCCGGCGTTCCCGAAGCTGCCGCTCAAGGGCACCACCGTGTACATCGCCAACGTCCTCGACGGGCTGCGGGCCGCGCGGCCGGACGTCGACATCGACTCGTACCTCAGCCCTCTCGGTCGCAGCATTCTCGCCGATGTGGAGACCTCGATCTGCTACGGCGACGCGCGGACCAAGTACGCCGACGTCGGGATCGGGCAGCTGCTCTCACGGTCGGTGGACACCCCCGAGTTCATCGACGCGGTCCGCTCGATCCTCACCGTCCCCACCAGCGGCTATGACCGCCCGCTGCTCATCGCACAGGGTCAGCAGGATATGGACGTCCCGATCCCGCTGACGCTGAAGCTGGTCGCCGATCTGACCGCGAACGGGGTGGAGTTCGCGTTCCGCACCTACCCGACCGATCACGGCGGCACGGTGGCCGCCTCGGTGCCGGACAGCACACCGTTCATCGCGAAGCTGTTCGCCGGCGAGAAGCCGTGCATGGGGAGCTCCTGCTAGGCAATCGATCGCCGCAACACATTGCTCAGAACGTAACCGAGCGGGGCGCCACCGAATCACGGTGGCGCCCCGTGTCGTTGGGGTAGGACGCGGCGCCATGTCAACCCGTTTCTGGGTGGTGTCGGGCGGTGCCCTGCCGGTTTCGTCTTTTAGGCGGCGAAGGTGAGTTGGTTGCGCCGGTTGTGTGCCGGCATGGGTTGTCGTCGGGGGTCGATCCAGGTGGGTGGGGTGAACCAGGGGTGGCCGTCGGTTTTGCTGATGGTCACGGTCCAGTCGCCGCGGTGGATGGTGGTGTGGTGGAAGCGGCAGAGCAGTACCAGGTTTGACAGGTTGGTGGGTCCGCCGTTGGACCAGTGGATTATGTGGTGGCCTTCGGTCCAGGCGGCGGGTCGTCCGCAGCCGGGGAAGGCGCAGCCGCAGTCCCGAGCATTGAGGGCGCGGCGAAGCTTGCGGGGGATGAGACGGGTGGTGCGTCCGACGTCGAGTGGATTGCCGTCGGCGTCCATGGTGATGGGGGTGATGTCGGCGTCGCAGGAGATCTGGGCGGCGAGGTCGAGTGAGATGGGCCCCAACCAGGGCATCCAGGCCGGTCCGCGGCGACGACCGCGGTGGTGGTGGCTGTGGTGATCGTGGTTGTCGGTGGTGGCGGCGAGGTCGGCGGCGTCGACGAAGACGTTGATGTGGGGTCGTTCGCCGCCTTCGCTGGGTGCCTGCCCGGAGTCGAGAAAGCTGCGGACGATGTGGGTGAGGGCG
>NZ_QAOZ01000026.1:0-53080 GCF_003050885.1 Rhodococcus sp. OK611 | reverse complement strand
TCGTGGGCCCCGTCGCAGTCGGCGGCGCCGTGGTTGCCGTTGTCGGTCCCGTCGTCCTCCCGATGGGTGACCAGCCCTAGTTCCTCGGCCAGGTTCAATGCCTCGATGAGCAGTGCCTGCCACGTCCCGTCCGCCGCCAGCCTGCGGGCCAGCTCCGGGTCGATCAGCCCGTGCCCGTGCAGATACGCCGGTTCGGACAACAACCCCACCAGCGTCGCAACGTCCATGGTGACCTGCGTCAGCGGCGCCCGCCGCCCCGGCAGCGCGGCCCGGCCCGCCTGCGCGCAGTCAGTGCGGTCGCAGCTGCACCGCAGATACGGCTCGCCATGCATCATCGCCAACACCGCATCCACCAACCGGCACCGCTTGCCGCGCTTGTCATGCGGACAGACCGTGGCCGCGAACTCGGCGACCAGCTGCATCACCTGCTCGGCCTCCTCCGGCGACACATTCACCTCGATGGTGGACATATTTCCGCGGGAACGCTTGACGATGCGGCGCCCCAACTCCTGCGCGGTTTCCCGCTGCGCGGCCGCCTCCTCCGCCGAGAACTCCGCAACCAGCCGCCCGATCTCACCGGCCAACGGGCCCGGCGTCAGCTGCCGCGCCGCCGCCACGATCCCCGGCTCCAACGCGGCCACCGTCTCCGGCTTCAGCCCCGTCGTCTCACGACTGATCGCCCGCACCCGAGGCAGATCCAACTCACCGGACTCGAACGCAGCCCGGGCAAGGGGCAGCCGCAACCGCAGGTCCATCCCCAGCGAGGCATGGGACTCCGCGACCGTCTTCGAGCAGCCCATCCGCACCGCCAACTCGGCGACCGCACCGTTGCCACAGTCCACGATGTCACCCGACCCCAACCGGACATCGCGCTCGATCCACGACTCCCAGAACCGACCCGCCGCCAACACCTTCCGCGCCGCGAACCGATTCTCCGCCCGACACGACCTAACGACCTCGTCGAGGGCGGCGACGTCGGCCAGCAGCGAGGCGGCCTCCGCCTCCACACCGGACCTCACCTCACCGACCCCGCCACCGTTCTCGAACATACATTCGATTCTACGCCGGAGGTCCGACAAGAAACCGACTTCAGTTCAGAGGAACGTCTCGGCGGCGGCCTGGACTCGCTCGAAGTGGGCGCGACGGAGTTCGGCGGTAGCGTGGGGCAAGTTGTCGTTGTCCTCGGTCATGCCCGCGGTGCCGTCGATCATCTCGCGGACGATGTCGGCATGCCCGGCGTGCCGGGCCGTTTCGATGTTCCTGTGCACCAGGATCTGGTGCAGGGTGACGCGCGGTTCGGGCCATCCGGGCACGGAGCCCGGCGCGTCCAGGTCGAGCGCGTGGAAGGTCTGCCCGGCGTGATCCCAGGAGCGTCGGTAGAGGCCGTCCACGATGAAGTCCGTCGATTCATCGGGCGTGGCCCACAGGTCGGCATTCTCTTGGGCGCCGGGTACGTCCCATGGCAGCTCGATCGGGGCCGGGCGGCCGAAAACGTAACCGAAATAGCCGAATTCGCAGGCTGCCAGGTGCTTGACGAGCCCGAGGAGATTCGTGCCGGTCGGAGTCAGGGGGCGTCGTAGGTCGTACTCGGTGAGGCCGTCCAGCTTCCACAGCACCGTTTCGCGCAGCACCTGAAGCCGATCGATCAGGTCGGACTTGTATGCCTCTTGCGGGGTCACGACGGCAGCCTATCGCCGGATTCCCGTTGCAAAGACGAACCGCCGGCCGGGATCACCCGGTCGGCGGTTCGTTGGAGTGGTCGGGTCAGCGCGCGGCGTTGCCCAGGTCGATCGG
Source organism: Rhodococcus sp. OK611 (assembly GCF_003050885.1). Taxonomy (NCBI): domain Bacteria; kingdom Bacillati; phylum Actinomycetota; class Actinomycetes; order Mycobacteriales; family Nocardiaceae; genus Rhodococcus; species Rhodococcus sp. OK611. Next base: position 51,286 of record NZ_QAOZ01000026.1, on the reverse strand, counting down.
CATGTTGATGCCGGTGATGTGGTGCGCCTCGTCGGAGCAGAGGAAGGCGACGACGTTCGCCACGTCCTCGGGCTGGCTGAATCCGTCGGGCAGCGACGGGATGAATGCGGGGGCGAGCGTCTCGGCGAAGCGCTCCATGAGCGGGAGCACGTCGGACATGACCATGCCGGTGGCGACGCCGTAGGGGTGCACGCTGTTGACGCGGATCCTGTGCATGCCCAGCTCGTTGGCCATGGTCCGGGTCAGTCCGGCGATGCCGGCCTTGCTGGCGACGTAGTGTCCGAAGAACGGTGCGCCCTTGAGGCTGGAGACCGAGCTCGTGACGACGATGGAGCCGCCCTCGCCCTGCTCGATCAGCTTCGGGATGGCGGCCTTGCAGGTGAAGAAGACGCCGGTCAGGTTGACGTCGATGGTCTCCTGCCACTGTTCCGGGGTGATCTCCCAGGACAGTGCGGCCGAGCAGATGCCGGCATTGGCGACCACGTAGTCCAGGCGGCCGAAGGCCTCGACGCCGGCGTCGAGCGCGGCTGTGACGGCGGCGAAGTCGCGGACGTCGGCCTTGGTGGCGACGATCTTGCGGCCCTGCTCCTCGACCAGGCGGACGGTCTCGGCGAGGTCCTCCTCGGTGGCGCCCGCGTAGGGCGTCGAGTCGAAGTCGATGCACGCATCGAGCGCGATGATGTCGGCGCCGCCCTGCGCGAACTTGACCGCCTCCGCCCGGCCCTGACCGCGCGCTGCGCCGGTGATGAATGCGACCTTGCCCTCGAACCGATTCGCCATTGCTGTGAGCCTCCCGCGTGCGGTGTGAACGTGTTACAGATCACGTTAGGCGAAATTCTGTCATCGTGTGCCGAATCGTCCCGGTCAGTGGACGGAGCGCTGGTCAGCCGCGGGCGAGCAGTGCGACCGGCAGTTGGCTGAGCAACTCCTCGGCTGGAACCGTGCCGGTGAACACGTGCCCGTTCAGTCGGTCGGTCCAGGTGCCGGGCGGCAGCGCAACCGAGGTTCCGCGCCACCCCCGCTGGGACAGCGCGAGGCTGTGCCGGGTGGCCACCGCGATCACGTCCTCGCCGCGAAGGAACCCGACCAGATGGGCGGACGCCGCACCGTCGGCGGTCACCGGTGCGTAGGCGCCACCGACGAAGCTCGACGGGCGTTCGCGCCGCAGGCGCAGCGCCGCCCGGGTCACCGTCAGTTTCGCGACCGCATCGACAGCCGACACCGGACGCAGGTCGGCCGCCAGCAGCCGCCGCACGCCGAAGTCCACCGGCCGCCTGTTGTCCGGGTCGACCAGCGAGTCCTCCCACAATTCGGTGCCCTGGTACACGTCCGGGATGCCCGGCCCGGCCAACTGCAGCAGCTTCTGCCCGAGGGAGTCGACCCGGCCGTGCGGCGCGAGGGTTCGGACCAGATCCGACATCGATGCCGCAACCGGACCGTCGATCGCGTCGTCGATCCACGCGTGCATCCGCGACTCGAAGGTCGCGTCGACGCGCTCCCAGGACGTCCGGACGCCGGATTCCCGCACGGACTTCGTCGCGTACGCGTGCAGCCGCTCGCGCACCGTGGCGTCCGGGTTCCCGACGACCGGCCATACCCCGAACATCGACTGCCACAGGAAAAGTCCGGTGGCGGGGTCCGGGCTCGGGGTGAGCTCCTCCCAGGCGCGCACCGAGCGGGACCACAGCCCCGACGCCTGCGACAGCACGCCGATCCGGGCCCTCACATCCTCGCCCCGCTTGGTGTCGTGGGTGGAGAGGGTGGTCATCGCGGCAGGCCAGTCCCGAGCCCGCCGGGCCTGCGCGAGGTGGAACTGCGCGACCGACACACCGAACTTGCCCGGGTCGCCGCCCACCTCCTGCGCGGAGATCAACCGTGCGGTCCGGTAGAACAGGCGGTCCTCGACGGCCTTGGCCATCGCGGCGCCGCACACCTGCTGCAGCCGCGCCGCCGCGTCGCCCTCCGCGCGATCCGCCGCGGACAGCGCCGACAACGCCCCGGCGAGCTCCGGATGCTCCGCGGCCACCACGCCGATCGCCTCGCCGAGCGCACCCGACGTCGGGCCGTAGTCGGTGCGGTAGTAGGGGACCCGCGCGACGGTCTCCACCACGGCCGATGTCAGTGCCTCGGATTCGACGTCGGTGGGGGAGTCGCGCCGGATCGCGCCGACCACGCGGCGGACCTCCGGGGCCAGCGCGCCGCGCAGCACCTCGCGCTTGAGTTCGCGCTCGGACCGCCGCAGCGATTCGGCGTCGCCGCGGTCGCCCGTGCGTTGCAGGTGCAGGTCCGTCAGCTCCCGTTCGCCCGACTGGTCGAGGAACACCCCGGTCAGCTCGCCGAGCGCGTCGTAGCCGGTAGTGCCGTCCACCGGGAGCGCGGGGTCGAGGGGTTCGCCGGGGGCCAGGATCTTCTCGATCACCAGCCACCGGTCCGCTCCGAGCAGCTCCCGCAGGCGGCGCAGGTAGCCGGCCGGGTCCGTGAGCCCGTCGGGGTGATCGATCCGCACCCCGTCGACGAGGCCGTCCGACACCCAGGTCCGGAGCTCGCGGTGGCTCGCCTCGAACACCTCCTGGTTCTCCTGGCGCAACGCGGCCAGCTCGTTGACGGTGAAGAACCGCCGGTAGCCGACACGGCCGCTGCGCCAGTCGACCAGCTCGTAGGCCTGCCGCGAGTGCACTGCCGTCGCGTCGGCGCCATCGGTTCCCGGCGCGATCGGGAAGCGGTGGTCGTAGTAGGCGAGCATGGGCTCCGGGCCGGTGCGGTCGACCGTGAGTGGTTCGTCGTCGCCGAGCACCGGCACCGCGAATCGTCCCTGGGCCCAGTCGATGTCGAAGAACGACGCGTAATCGGACCCGGCGCCGTGCTTCAGTACGTCCCACCACCAGCGGTTCTGCCTCGGGTCGGCCACTCCGACGTGGTTGGGCACCAGGTCCACGATCAGCCCCATGCCCCGGCCGCGCAGCTCGGACGCCAACGCCACAAGGGATTCCCGGCCCCCGAGCGCGGGTGACACCGAAGCCGGGTCGGTCACGTCGTAGCCGTGGGTCGACCCCGCGGCCGCGGTCAGGACGGGGGACAGGTACAGGTGGGAGACGCCGAGATCGTCGAGGTAGTCCGCCAACCGCCTGGCGTCGTCGAGGGTGAACGCGTCCCCGCGCAGCTGCAGCCGGTACGTCCCGGTGATCGCCGGCACGGTCACGGAACCGAGCGCAGCACGACCACCGACCGCGGCGCCACCTTCATCGTCCCGCCGCCGCCGACGACCGCGTCCACGAGTCCGGTGCCGGTGGCGGTGTCGAGCGCGACCGCCCAGTGCGCGCCGTCGCCGTCGTCGGGGATGGTGAACTCGAGCGCCTCGTCATGGGCGTTGAAACACAACAGGAACGAGTCGTCGACCACGCGCCTGCCGCGCTGATCGGGCTCCTGGATGCCCTCGCCGTCGAGGTACACCGCGAGCGAGCGGCCGAAGCTGCTACCCCAATCCTCCGTGGTCATCTCCTCGCCCGCCGGTGTCAGCCAGGCGATGTCGCGGATCTGCTCGCCGGACCGGATCGGGCCGCCCTCGAGGAACCGCCTGCGACGGAACACCGGATGTGCGGCGCGCAGGGCGATCACGTTGCGGGTGAACTCGACAAGGTCCGCGTTCGTCTCGGCCAGTGACCAGTCCATCCAGGCGAGCGGTGAATCCTGGCAGTACACATTGTTGTTGCCGTGCTGGGTCCGGCCCATCTCGTCGCCGTGCGCGAGCATCGGGGTGCCCTGGCTGAGCATCAGGGTGGCCAGCAGGTTGCGCTGCTGGCGGGCCCGCAGCGAGAGGATCTCGGGGTCGTCCGTCGGACCCTCCACCCCGCAGTTCCAGGATCGGTTGTGGCTCTCGCCGTCGTTGTTGTCCTCGCCGTTCGCCTGGTTGTGCTTCTCGTTGTAGGACACCAGGTCCGCGAGGGTGAAGCCGTCGTGCGCGGTGACGAAATTGATGCTGGCACTCGGCCTGCGGCCGGTGGCCTCGTACAGGTCCGACGAGCCGGTCAGGCGGGAGGCGAACTCGCCGAGGGTCGACGGTTCGCCTCGCCAGTAATCGCGGACAGTGTCGCGGTACTTGCCGTTCCATTCGGTCCACAGTCCCGGGAAGTTGCCCACCTGGTAGCCACCCTCGCCGACGTCCCACGGCTCGGCGATCAACTTGACCTGGCTGACGATGGGGTCCTGTTGCACCAGGTCGAAGAACGCGGACAGCCGGTCCACGTCGTGCAGTTCGCGGGCGAGGGTGGACGCCAGGTCGAAGCGGAACCCGTCCACGTGCATCTCGGTCACCCAGTACCGCAACGAATCCATGATCAGCTGCAGGGTGTGCGGGTGCCGGGCATTGAGGCTGTTGCCGGTGCCCGTGTAGTCCATGTAGTGCGCGAGGTCGCCCTCGACGAGGCGGTAGTACGCGGCGTTGTCGATGCCGCGGAAGTTGATCGTCGGGCCCAGGTGGTTGCCCTCGGCGGTGTGGTTGTAGACCACGTCCAGGATCACCTCGATGCCCGCCTCGTGATACGCCCGCACCATCGCCTTGAACTCGGTGACCGCGCCGCCCGCCTTGGTGGATGCGGCGTAGTCGGCGTGCGGGGCCAGGAATCCGAAGGTGTTGTAGCCCCAGTAGTTACGCAGTCCGAGATCGATCAGGGTCTGGTCGTGCATGAACTGGTGCACGGGCATCAACTCGATCGCGGTGACCCCGAGGCCGCGCAGGTGGTCGATGATCGCGGGATGCGCGAGACCGGCGTAGGTGCCCCGAAGCTCCTCCGGGACAGCGGGATGGGTGGCCGTCATTCCCTTGACGTGCGCCTCGTAGATCAGCGTGTCGTGGTACGGCCGACGGGGCGCACGATCGGACGCCCAGTCGAAGAACGGGTTGATCACCACGGTGGTCATGGTGTGTCCCAGCGAGTCCGAGCCGAACGTGTACAGCGCTGGATCGCTGGGGGCACCCCCTGCACGAAGTGCTTGGGGGACGAACGCACCGTCGAACGCCTTGCCATATGGGTCCAGCAGCAACTTGCCCGGGTCGCAGCGCTGACCGGCGTCGGGGTCGTGCGGGCCGTGTACGCGAAAGCCGTAGCGCTGTCCGGGTGCGATCGCGGGCAGATAGGCGTGCCAGACGAAGCCGTCGACCTCCTCGAGCGGTACCCGGGTCTCGGTGCCGTCCTTGGCGATCAGGCAGAGCTCGACCGCGTTGGCCACCTCGGAGAACAGCGAGAAGTTGGTCCCCGCGCCGTCGTAGGTCGCGCCGAGCGGATAGGCGCTGCCCGGCCACACCGCGATGGCCGGGCTCTCCGTGTGTGCCATGACTCGACCCTAGCCCGCGCCGAGCGAGCCCTCCTGTCGACGTCGCGGTCCCGCGGCACAGGGGCACCCTCACTGGATATGTGTGATTCGCACAATTCATCCGTGTCTGTTTGAACATTCATGCCATACGACGTCGAAGGATTGTGCGATCTGCACACAATGTCCGCATGGGGTCGATCGACAGTCCGGGGTCCGCAGCTCGGTGGATGCGCGAGTACGTGAGCTCGACGTTCAGTCGCGCCGATTTCGAGGGGTTCATCGACCGGCTCGACTCGTCGATCTGCGCGGACGTCCCCGAGCTGGCGGCGGACGCGGAGCTGCAGCGCGACCTCAAGGTCGCGATCCGGAGCCAGTTCCGGGTGTTCCTCGGCACGGAGATCCCGGTCGACGGTGCCCGCGCGACGCCGACCGTCTCGGGTGAGTGCCACGCGCTCGCCCGGACCATCGCCCGCCGCGGCCTCGAACTCCGGGTGCTGTCCCAGTTCGACCACGCCTGCCATCGCGCCGTGCTCGGGTTCGCCACCGACTTCGTCGCCCAGCAGGATCTGCCGAGCGACTTCGCGGTGGCGCTGATGACGATGATGTGGGAGCAGACCAGCGAGTTGATGAACACGATGCTCGAGGAGCTCAACACGACGTACACCCGCGAGCGGGAGAGCCTGCTGCGAGGTGCGTTCTCGCAGCGCATCGGCACGGTCCGGGAGATCCTGGACGGCACCACCGTCGACGTCGCTCACGCATCCGCTCGGATGGCGTACCCGCTACACCGGTCGCACACCGCCCTCATCGTGTGGGCGGAGGACGCGGCGCCGGGATTCGACCCCGTCGCCGACCTCGAGCCGATCGTTCTCCGGCTGGCCAGGGCGGTATCCGCCACCGACCTGCTCTGCGTGCCGTCCGGCGCCAGGGGACTGTGGGCCTGGATGGTCGACGGGGATCGTCTTGGTACCGATCCACAGCACGCCGCGCTGGTCCCGGCCGGAGTCCGGATCGCGGTCGGTGGCGAGGGCGCCGGGATCGACGGATTCCGGAGCAGTCATCGCGAGGCGCGGGCCGCCCGGTCGATCGCAGAGAACGGCAGGCAACGCCGCACGCTCACCCGCTACCGCGACGTCGAGGTCGTGTCCCTGGTGTCGCAGGATCCCGCCGCTCGGTCCGCGCTCGTCGAACGTGAGCTCCGGGGCATGCTGGGGGACGACGCCGCCTCGGAACGCCTACGCGACACCGTCCGCGCGGTCCTGTCCTGCTGGGGAAACCACGAGGCCGCGGCGCGGCGTCTCGGCGTGCACAAGAACACCGTTCGCTACCGCATCCAGCGGGTCGAGGAGGTCCTCGGCCGGGACCTGTCGTCGAACCGCCTGCCGCTGGAGCTGGCGTTGGAGTGCTTCGACACCTTCGGCCGGTGATCGGGATCCCGGTGTGCGGGTCGCACAAATCACCGTGATGAGCTTGGCGAAATCTGCCAAGCACTAGCCCTTTTCGCCGTGTGACGCTCGTCATGACACTCACCCCGAGGACGAGGAGATTGCAGTGCGCACACCGAACATCCCGGACGGTTTCGACCTCACCGATCCCGCCGTGTACGCAGACCGGCTGCCGGCCGAGGAGTTCGCGGACCTCCGCAGGACCGCGCCGGTCTGGTGGAGCCCTCAGTCGCCCGACAAGGGCGGCTTCGGTGACGGTGGGTACTGGGCCGTCACCAAGCACGCCGACGTAAAGGAGGTGTCGCGCAACGGCGCCATCTACTCCACCTGGCAGAACTCGGCGATCCCCAGGTTCGCCGATGGCACCCCGCGCGAGACGATCGAGATGCTGCGGAACCTCTTGCTCAACAAGGATGCGCCCGAGCACACCAAGCTCAGGAAGCTGGTCTCCCGGGCGTTCACCCCGCGCTCGATCGCAGACCTGCGCCCGGCGTTGCAGGCGCGCGCGGAATCGATCGTGAAGCAGGCCGCGGCAGGCGGCACAGGCGATTTCGTGACGCAGGTGGCCTCCGAACTTCCACTGCAGGCGATCGCCGAGCTGATCGGTGTCCCGCAGGATGATCGCGGCAAGATCTTCGACTGGTCGAATCAGATGATGGGATACGACGATCCGGAGTTCGCGTCGGCGTCGGTCACCGCCACGACGGAGCTGTTGGGGTACTCGTACCTGATGGCCGAGCAGCGCAAGCAGTGTCCGGCAGGCGATCTGCTGACGACCCTCGTCGAGGCGGATGTGGACGGTGAGGCGCTCACCTCCGAGGAGTTCGGCTTCTTCGTGCTGATCCTCGCCGTCGCGGGCAACGAGACCACGCGCAACGCGATCACGCACGGGATCATGGCGTTCCTCGACCACCCGGACCAGTGGGAGTTGTACAAGCGGGAGCGGCCCGCGACCGCCGTCGACGAGATCATCCGCTGGGCGACACCGGTGACGGCGTTCCAGCGAACCGCCCTCGGTGACACCGTGCTCGGTGGCCAGGAGATCGCGGCGGGCGACCGGGTGGTGATGTTCTACGCGTCGGCGAACTTCGACGAGGACGTCTTCGAGAACCCGATGGACTTCGACATCACCAGGGCAGACAATCCGCACCTGAGCTTCGGTGGCACCGGCGCCCACTACTGCGTCGGCGCGAATCTCGCCCGCATGGAGGTGGGGATCATGTTCGACGCGATCGCGGACCACATGCCGGACCTGAGCAGGATCGGCGATCCGCGCCGGCTGAGGTCCGGGTGGATCAACGGGATCAAGGAGCTTCAGGTGGACTATCAGGGCGGCTGCCCGGTCCGGCACGGGTAGCGCGAGGCGGCTCGCTAGGGTCCTGGTGTGTCCCGAGCCCCGCTGACCGCAGATCAGATCTCCCACATCGACGCCGAGCACCTCTGGCATCCGTACGGCGCGTTTCCGGCGTCCACCAGCGCGTTGGTGGTCGACAGTGCGAGCGGGGTCCGGCTGACGCTGGCCGACGGCACGGAACTGATCGACGGGATGAGCTCGTGGTGGGCGGCCGTGCACGGGTATCGCAACCCGGTGCTCGACGCCGCCGCGACCGCCCAGCTCGGGCGGATGAGCCACGTCATGTTCGGCGGCCTCACCCACGAGCCGGCCGCCCGGCTTGCGGAGCTGCTCGTCGAGATCACCCCGGCGGGGCTGGACAAGGTGTTCCTCGCCGACTCGGGGTCTGTGTCCGTCGAGGTCGCCGTGAAGATGTGCCTGCAGTATCAGCGGGCGCTCGGCCGGCCCGCGAAGAATCGGCTGCTGACCTGGCGCGGCGGCTACCACGGCGACACCTTCGCGCCGATGAGCGTGTGCGACCCGGACGGCGGCATGCACTCGCTGTGGACGGACGTGCTGACCCGGCAGGTGTTCGCACCGATCCCGCCGAGCGAGTTCGACCCGGCCTATGTCGCCGAGTTCGAGCGGATCCTGATCGAGCACCGGGACGAGCTGGCCGCGATCATCGTCGAGCCCGTCGTGCAGGGCGCGGGCGGCATGCGCTTCCACGATCCGCGCTACCTGAGCGAGTTGCGTCGCCTCGCGGACGAGCACGAGTTGCTCCTGGTGTTCGACGAGATCGCTACCGGGTTCGGCCGCACCGGGGCCCTGTTCGCGGCCGACCACGCCGGTGTCGCACCCGACATCATGTGCGTCGGCAAGGCATTGACCGGGGGATACATGACCCTCGCCGCCGCGCTGTGCAGCACCGCGGTCGCGGCGGCGATCAGCGAGGGGGAGGCCGGTGGGCTGATGCACGGCCCGACGTTCATGGGGAACCCGCTCGCCTGCGCGGTCGCCGTCGCGGCGGTCGAACTGCTGCTCTCGAGGGAATGGAGCGCTGAGGTGGCAGCGCTCGGAGCCGGGCTGGCGGCCGGGCTGGAGCCTGCCCGGGACCTGCCCGGTGTGGCGGACGTGCGGGTGCTCGGCGGGATCGGCGTGATCGAGATGGAGCGGCCGGTGGACATGCGGCTCACCACCGACGCGGCGGTGGCGGCGGGCGTGTGGCTGCGGCCGTTCGGAAAGCTGATCTATGCGATGCCGCCGTACATCTGCACCCCCGAGGAGGTCGCGGCGATCGCGGCGGGGATGGTGGCGGCGGCAAGGGCGACTGTGCCGGGGGAGTGATCAGCCATGGCTTGAACGCCGTTCAAGTCCTGGCGTATGGTGCGTCATCGTGGGAAACGATGACGCACTGAGCTGGCTGGACGACGTCGCGCAGCAGCGCCGTGACGCCGGGCTGCGGCGTGAGCTGCGGCCGCGCACGCCTGCCCCGGCGACGATCGACCTGGCCTCCAACGATTACCTCGGTCTGGTCCGACACCCGGAGGTGATCGACGGCGCGATGGCGGCGCTGCGCCGCTGGGGTGCGGGCGCGACCGGCTCGCGCCTGGTCACCGGGACCACCACCGAACACGAACTGCTAGAGCGTGAACTGGCCGAGTTCGTCGGCGCCGAGTCCGGGCTGGTGTTCTCCTCGGGGTACGCGGCGAATCTCGGCGTGGTCACCGCGCTGTCCGGCAAGGGCTCGCTGATCGTCTCCGACGCGGGCAGCCACGCCTCGCTCGTCGACGCCTGCCGGCTGTCGAGGGCTCGGGTGCAGGTCAGCCAGCGCGCCGACGTGGACGCGGTCCGCGACGCGCTCGCGACCAGGACCGAGGCGCGTGCCCTGGTGCTGACCGACTCGGTGTTCAGTGCCGACGGCGACCTGGCGCCGGTGCGCGAGCTGCACCGGGTCTGCCGGGAATACGGTGCGGTGCTGTTGGTGGACGAGGCGCACGCGATCGGGGTGCGGGGCGACGGCGGGCGCGGGCTCGTCCACGAGGTCGGGTTGGCGGGGGAGCCGGACCTGGTGGTCACCGCGACGCTGTCGAAGTCGCTGGCCAGCCAGGGCGGCGTGGTGCTCGGCGACGCCCGGATCCGCGCGCACCTGATCGACGCCGCCCGCCCCTTCATCTTCGACACCGGGCTCGCGCCCGCCGCGGTCGGCGCAGCGAGGGCCGCGCTCGAGGTGCTGCAACGCGAACCGGAACGGGCGGCCGCCGTCCTCGGCCGGGCCGCGGACCTGGCGCGAATCGCCGGCGTCCCGGAGCCCGAGTCCGCGGTGGTCTCGGTGGTGCTCGGCGACGCTCAGCGGGCCTTCGACGCGGCCCAGGCCTGTCGCGAACGCGGGCTGCACGTCGGCTGCTTCCGTCCGCCGTCGGTGCCGGAGGGCACCTCCCGGCTGCGCCTGACCGCGCGGGCGACCATCACCCCCGACGAGCTCGCCACCATCGAGACCGTTCTCACCGAGATCCTCGCCGGGGCGCCCGCGTGAGCGTGCTGCTCATCAGCGGGACCTCGACGGACGTCGGCAAGACCGTGGTGACCGCCGCGCTCGTCTCGGTCGCGCTGTCCGCCGGTCGCACGGTGGCCGTGTGCAAGCCGGCGCAGACCGGCGTGGGCGTCGGCGAGCCGGGGGATCTGGCCGAGGTGCAGCGGCTTTCGGGCGTGGACCAGGTGGTCGAGCTGGCCCGGTACCCGGAGCCGCTCGCCCCCGACACCGCCGCCCGCCGCGCAGGGATGCCCCAGCTGGAGTGTGCCGAGGTGGTGGCCACGGCCCGTGCGCTCGACGCCACCCACGACCTGACCCTCGTCGAGGGCGCGGGCGGGCTGCTGGTCCGCCTCGGGGCGGACGGCTTCACGCTCGTCGACGTGGCGCGGGAGCTCGGCGCCCCGGTCCTCGTGGTCGCCGCCGCGGGACTCGGTACCCTGAACCACAGCGCGCTGACGGTGCGCGCGCTCGAATCCGCCGAGGTGCCCTGCGTTGGTCTGGTCATCGGCTCGTGGCCGTCGGAGCCGGACCTCGCCGCCCGCTGCAACCTCGAGGAGCTCGCCGAGGTGACCGGCGTACCGCTGCTCGGGTCGGTTCCGGCCGGCTCGGCCGTGCTCGAACGCGAGGCATTCGTGGCCGCGGCGCCCGGATGGTTCGATCCGGCGCTCGCTCAGCGCTTGACGGGGCAGCCGCTGCCGTAGTCGACGTCGAACCGCTTGATCCCGTTGAGCCAGCCGGAGCGCAGGTGTTGTGGGTCGCCGAGGCGGGAGATGTCCGGTATCCGGTCGGCCAGTGCGTTGAAGATCAGGTCGATCTCGAGCAGGGCGAGGTTCGAGCCGAGGCAGAAGTGTGCGCCCGAGCCGCCGAAGCCCAGGTGCGGGTTGGGATCCCGGGTGATGTCGAACCTCGTCGGATTGTCGAACACGTCCTCGTCGAAGTTCCCGGAGGCGTAGAACATCGCGACCCGGTCGCCCTTGCGGATCTGCTGACCGCCGAGCACCGTGTCGGCGGTCGCGGTCCGCTGGAACGCCGTCACCGGCGTCGCCCATCGGACTATCTCGTCGGCTGTCGTGGCCGGCCGCTCGCGCTTGAACAACTCCCATTGGTCCGGGTTCTCCAGGAACGCGATCATCCCGTGGGTGATGGCGTTGCGGGTGGTCTCGTTGCCCGCCACCGTCAGCAGGATCACGAAGAACCCGAACTCCTCGGGGGTGAGCTCGTCGCCGTCGATATCGGCCTGGATCAGGGTCGTCACGATGTCCTCGGCCGGGCACTGACGGCGGGCGTCGGCCAATTGGTAGGCGTACCCGAGGATCTCCGCGGAGGCGGTCAGCGGGTCGGTGTCGTAGTCGGGGTCGTCGCCGCCGGTCATCTCGTTGGACCAGTCGAAGAGTTTGCGGCGGTCCTCCTGCGGCACACCGATGAGTTCGGCGATGGCCTGCAACGGTAGCTCGCAGGCAACCTGCGAGACGAAGTCGCCGCTGCCCGCCGTCGCGGCGGACGCGACGATCTTCTCGGCGCGTTCCGCGAGGGTCGCGCGCAGGTTCGAGATCGCCCGTGGAGTGAACCCGCGGGCGACGAGTTTGCGCAGCGTGGTGTGCTCCGGTGCGTCCTTGTTCAGCATGATGAGCCGCTGCATCTCGACGTTCTCCGGTGTGATGTCATCCTCGACCCGGACCATGGCGGTCTTCTCCCAGCTCGAAAAGAGCTCGGAGTTCCGCGAGATCTCCCGGATGTCGGCGTGCTTGGTCACCACCCAGTAGCCCTCGTCGCGGTAGCCGCCGACGTCGGGCGGCTGCGGGTTCCACCACACCGGGCAGTGCGCACGGAGCGCGGCCAGCTGCGCGTGCGGCACACCCGTCACGTACAGATCGGGATCGGTGAAATCGAATCCCGCGGGCAGGTCGAGCCCGGGGATCGGATCCTGCGGAGCGGCTCGACGACCACGCTGGGACACCATGCGAACACCCTTCTGTCGGTCCGACACGGCGCCCGATTCAGGAGCGGTTCCGACGAATTGCCGAGTCGGATGCGGGGTCGTGGCCATGCGCTTACCGTAGTGTGATAGCAATCACATCATCGGGTCTCGGAGGTTCGAATGTCCACCACCGAAATGATGGAGCTGCAACGCACGATCGGGCACCTGCGGCAGTGCGTCGGCTCGCTCCGCACGGTCTACGGCGACGCGGCTGCGGTCCGCAGGCTCGCCAATGACGTGGAGCGACTGGAACTCGACGCGGGTGACCTCGACGAGTCGCCTCCCCGGATGGCGCACGGCGGGCAGCACGAGCGGGTGCCCGTGCCGGACACCCCGTACGACCAGACGCTGTGGCTCGGCGCGGACGACGAGGGCGTAGGCGGTCATCCCCACGAGCGCCGGTGAGCGCGCCGGCACGGGTGTCCGGTGGCGTCACCGGATCCTCGCGCGCGCGGATATCCGCGCGCACCCTGCGGACGGACCGATGGTGGCTGGCCCCACTGCTGACGACTCTGGGGCTGGCCACCTTTGTCGTGTACGCGAGCATCCGGTCCTGGGTCCGCACCGCCTACTGGGTCGACCAATACCACTACCTGACCCCGTTCTACTCGCCGTGCCTGAGCGACTCGTGCGTGCCGGGGTCCAGCCATTTCGGTACACCCATCGGAGAGCTGCCGATGTGGATACCGCTCGGCTTCCTGGTGCTGCCGTTCCTGCTCGGCTTCCGGATCACCTGCTACTACTACCGCAAGGCCTACTACCGCTCGGTCTGGCTGGCGCCCGCCGCGTGTGCGGTCGCCGAGCCGCACGAGCGGTACACCGGCGAGACGCGGTTGCCGCTGATCCTGCAGAACTCGCACCGTTACTTCTTCTATGCGGCGCTGATCGTCTCGCTGATCAACACCTACGACGCGATCGCCGCCTTCCACGGTGAGAGCGGTGGGTTCGGCTTCGGCCTCGGCAACGTCATCCTGCTGGTGAACGTGATCCTGCTGTGGGCGTACACACTGTCCTGCCACTCGTGCAGGCACATCACCGGTGGCCGGCTCAAGCACTTCTCGGCGCACCCGGTCCGGTATCGGCTCTGGACCCTGGTCGGCCGGCTCAACACCCGGCACATGCAGCTCGCCTGGACGACGCTCGCGACGCTGATGATCACGGACTTCTACATCATGCTCGTCGCCAGCGGCACCATCTCCGACCTGCGTTTTATTGATTGAGTTCGAGCATTGATCGAGCTCAAGCACTGATCGATCCAAGGAGCAACCGAGATCAAAGGGGGCCGCCCGTGGCCGAGGTCGAACGGCACACCTACGACGTCGTCGTGATCGGCGCAGGAGGCGCGGGACTGCGCGCGGTCATCGAGGCACGTGAACGCGGTCATTCCGTCGCGGTGGTCTGCAAATCGCTGTTCGGCAAGGCACACACGGTGATGGCGGAGGGCGGCTGCGCGGCCGCCATGGGCAACGCCAACTCCAAGGACTCCTGGCAGGCGCACTACCGGGACACCATGCGCGGCGGCAAGTTCCTCAACAACTGGCGGATGGCCGAGCTGCACGCGCGCGAGGCGCCCGACCGAGTGTGGGAGCTGGAAAGCTATGGCGCGCTGTTCGATCGGACCGAGGACGGCCGGATCAGCCAGCGCAATTTCGGTGGCCACACCTATCCGCGGCTGGCGCACGTGGGGGATCGCACCGGCCTGGAGATCATCCGCACCATGCAACAGAAGATCGTCGCCCTCCAACAGGAGGACTTCGCCGAGACCGGCGACTACGAGGCTCGGATCAAGGTGTTCGCCGAATGCACCATCACCGAGCTCCTGCGGGAGGACGGCCGGATCGCGGGCGCGTTCGGTTACTGGCGCGAATCCGGGCGGTTCATCCTGTTCGACGCGCCCGCGATCGTGATGGCCACAGGTGGGATCGGCAAGTCCTTCAAGGTCACCTCGAACTCGTGGGAGTACACCGGCGACGGGCACGCGCTGGCCCTGCGCGCGGGCGCGAACCTGATCAACATGGAGTTCGTGCAGTTCCACCCGACGGGGATGGTGTGGCCGCCGAGCGTGAAGGGGATCCTCGTGACCGAGGGGGTCCGCGGCGACGGTGGGGTGCTCAAGAACTCCGAGGGCGAACGGTTCATGTTCTCCTACATCCCGCCGGTGTTCAAAGGCCAGTACGCCGAGACCGAGCAGGAGGCGGACGGCTGGCTCACCGATCCGGACAACAACCGCCGCACGCCGGACCTGCTGCCGCGCGACGAGGTGGCCAGGGCGATCAACTCGGAGGTCAAGGCGGGGCGGTCGACGCTGCATGGGGGCGTCTACCTCGACATCGCCTCCCGGATGCCCGCCGACGAGATCGTGCGTCGGCTGCCGTCCATGCACCACCAGTTCAAGGAGCTCGCCGACGTCGACATCACCAAGGAGCCGATGGAGGTCGGGCCGACCTGTCACTACGTGATGGGCGGCATCGAGGTGGACCCCGACAGCGGATCGTCCAGCCTCCCCGGCCTGTTCGCGGCGGGGGAGTGCTCGGGCGGCATGCACGGGTCGAACCGGCTCGGCGGGAACTCGCTGTCGGACCTGTTGGTCTTCGGTCGTCGAGCCGGCCTCGGGGCGTCGGACTACCTGGAGTCGCTCGAGCGCAGGCCGGTGATCGACGAGGCCGACGTGATCGCGGCCGCGGCGATGGCGCTGGCACCGTTCGATCCGCCGGCTGAGGGCGAGGCCGCGGAGAACCCGTACACATTGCACACCGAGCTCCAGCAGACGATGAACGATCTCGTCGGCATCATCCGGACGGATGGCGAGATCCGGGAGGCGCTGGCGAAGCTGGAGGAGATCAGGCGGCGGATCCCCGGCGTCACGGTTGAGGGACACCGGCAGTTCAACCCCGGCTGGCACCTCGCGGTGGACCTACGGAACATGCTGCTGGTCAGCGAGTGCGTCGCGAAGGCGGCGTTGATGCGGACCGAGAGCAGGGGCGGGCACACCAGGGACGACCACCCGGCGATGGACTCGGGGTGGCGGGGCACGTTGTTGGTGTGCAGCGTGGTCGGCGGCGCCGACACCGCTGCGGGCACCGTGGTGCCCGATGTCACGGTCGCGCCCGAACCTCAGCAGCCGATGCGCGCGGACCTGTTGGCGCTGTTCGATCTCGGGGAACTGGCCAAGTACTACACGGACGCCGAACTCGCCGATCACCCGGACTCGGCCCGAATGGGAAGTGAGGGCCCGTCATGACCTACGACGCGAGCTTCAGGGTGTGGCGCGGGGACGTGGACGGCGGTGATCTGCAGGACTATTCGATACCGGTCAACGAGGGTGAGGTGGTCCTCGACATCATCCACCGCTTGCAGGCCACCCAGGCACCGGATCTGGCTGTGCGCTGGAACTGCAAGGCGGGCAAGTGTGGATCGTGCTCGGCGGAGGTCAACGGCAGACCCCGGCTGTTGTGCATGACCAGGATGTCCACGTTCACCGAGGACGAGGTCATCACCGTCACCCCGATGCGGACCTTCCCGGTGATCCGGGACCTGGTCACCGACGTGTCCTTCAACTACCAGAAGGCCAGGGAGATCCCGTCTTTCACGCCGCCTCCGGGGCTGAAGCCGGGGGAGTACCGGATGAAACAGGTGGATGTGGAGCGATCGCAGGAGTTCCGCAAGTGCATCGAGTGCTTCCTGTGCCAGAACACCTGTCACGTGGTGCGCGACCACGAGGAGAACAAGCAGGCCTTCGCCGGACCGCGGTTCCTGATGCGGGTCGCCGAGTTGGAGATGCACCCACTCGATGTCGCCGACCGACGCGACGCCGCGCAGGACGAGCACGGACTGGGCCTGTGCAACATCACCAAGTGCTGTACCGAGGTGTGCCCGGAGAACATCCGCATCACCGACAACGCGTTGATCCCGATGAAGGAACGCGTCGTCGACCGGCGTTATGACCCGATCGTCTGGCTGGGCAACAAACTGTTCCGGCGCGGCGACAGCTGAACCCGGTCGGCGGGCACCATGTTCGACGAGGGAAGGAAGCTCCGATGTCCAACGAGCCGGTTCTCGAGCGCGACGCCAAGGAGTTCGCGGACGCGACGGCGGTGCCGCCGTTCATCTATGAGTTGCCCGTGGCAGAGGGCCGCATGAAATTCGACGAGGTGCAGGCGGGTGACACGGTCGCGCCGCCGGTCGAGACCGAGGACCGGGTGATCCCTGGCGGACCGTCGGGGGCGGTGCCGGTCCGCATCGTTCGGCCGAAGGGCGCGAGCGGGACGCTGCCCGTCATCCAGTACAACCACGGTGCGGGGTGGGTCTTCGGCAACACCCACATCTACGACCGGCTGATCCGTGAGCTGGCGGTGGGCGCTGATGCGGCCGTGGTGTTCCCGAGCTACAGCCTCTCGCCCGAGGCGAAGTATCCGACCGCCATCGAGGAGATCTACGGCACCGCCAGTTGGATAGCCGCACAGGGCGCCGAGGCGGGTCTCGACGCGACCCGCTTCGCGGTGGCGGGCGACAGCGTGGGCGGCAACATGACCATCGCCCTCACCCTGATGGCGAAGGAGCGCGGCGGTCCGGACTTCCGCCAGCAGGTGCTCTTTTATCCGGTGACCGACGCAGGCCAGGACACGGAGTCCTACCGCCAGTTCGCGGACGGCTATTTCCTCACCGCGGGCGCGATGGCCTGGTTCTGGGACCAGTACACGACCGATCCGGGCCAGCGCGCCGAGGTGCTGGCCTCGCCGCTGCGCGCTACCGAGGAGATGGTCGCGGGCCTGCCGCCTGCGTTGGTCATCAACGGGGAGGCCGACGTCCTGCGCGACGAGGGCGAGGCCTACGCCAACAAGCTGCGCGCCGCAGGCGTGGCGGTCACCGCGGTGCGGTTCCAGGGCATGATCCACGACTTCGTCATGCTCAACGCGCTGGCCGACACGCACGCCGCCCGCGCCGCGATGCTGCTCGCGACGACCACGCTGCACCGGGCGTTACACGGGGACTGAGGGTTTCGGCGCCCGTGGGCTCATGGCACCCGGAAGGCCTCGCGGACGAAGTCCGTCGCGTCGGGTAGCGACAACCGCATCGTCCCGAGGTGTCCTGCCGGGTAGGGCCGGAAGGTGAACTGTTCTCCATTGCCGGTCAGGTCCGCGACCAGTTTCAGGGTCAGCGGCGCCGGGACCACCTCGTCCAGCATGCCCTGCCCGATGAAGAACGGGCGGTCGTATCCGCGGGTCGGGATCTCCAGCATCTCGCGCAGCGCGGACAGGATCACCGGGTCGTCCAGTTGCCGGGAGAGCAACTCGCCGATCGAGATCCCCGCGAACGCCTCCGCCGCCTCGGGGTAGCAGAGCGATTCGGCCCGGTCCAGCACCTCGCGGCCGAGCGGGCTGAGGTAGCCGTCGACGTCGATATCGGGGCGGGTGGCCCGCAGCCCGGCCAGCATGTAAGAGATGAACACCGTGGTGCCGGTCAGCGGGAGCTCCGGAAAGGCCGGGCCACCGAGCGGCGCGAGGTTCTCGATGTTCGACGGCACCCCGAGGCCGACGGCGCCGCGGTAGTCGAGTTCAGGGGCGTACGAGGTGGCGAGCGAGGCGGCGACCATCGCGGCCTGGCCGCCCTGAGACTGACCGAGCGCCACCCACTTGCGGGAGAGGGACGGAACGATCGCGCGGGCGGCGCGGACCATGTCGACGACGCTGTAGGCCTGCGATCGGCCGTCGAGATACGGATGGATCCCGGGGGTGCCCAGGCCCACGTAGTCGGTGGCGACCACGGCGTACCCCTGTGTCAGCCAGCGCGTCAGGTATCCGCCGCCGAGCACCCCGGTGGCCGTGGGCGCGCACTCGTCGGCGAGCCCGATCGCGCCGTGCCCCCAGGACACCACCGGCCAGCCGCCGGGCGGGGCCTGGCCCGGCGGGATGAAGACCGCGCCGGTGCTCAGCGCCGGCCTGCCGCCCGGGCCGGTGGACCAGTAGGTCACCAGGTGGGCGTCCGCCGCGTCGGGGATCCAGTACTCACGCACGAGAGGTCCCGACGAGACGACGGTGCCTGGCTGTCCAGCGGGTGCGGCGTGCGCAGGCAGGGTCAGCGTCAGTGCCGCCGCGACGAGCGCCGCGACCAGCATCGCGCCCGCGGAGCGCGCGAAACGCCCCGACGGATGGGTACCGAGATCGAACCGGCCGACCATTCACCCATTGTGGGCGCAATGCGGGCCGCGCGTGGGGAGGGGCGGAAAACAAGCAAGCATGCTTGCTTAGTTCGTTAGGTCCGCTTACAGTGGCGCAAGCTTGCCCGGTGTGATCGCCGTCACGCCGCCCGACTCCGGGTGGGGGTGGCGTCGGTGGTGCCGGCGCCCTCCCGACGACTGATCGGAATGCTTGATGGACAACGGAATTGGCAACTCTCCCACGATTCCCGCGCTGCTCGCGGCCCGGGTCGCGACAGCGCCCGAGGCGACTTTTGTCCACTTCGGTGGTGAGGCGATCAGCTACGCCGAGATCGACGCGCGGTCGGACCGTGTGGCCACCGGGTGGCTGCGTCTGGGTATGGGCCGCGGGGACCGCATCGCCATCGCGGCGACGAACTCGCCTGACTGGATCGTTGCCCACCTCGCCGCGGCGAAGATCGGCGCCGTGCTGGTCACCCTCAACGTCGTCTACCGCGAGCGCGAGTTCACCCACATGCTCACGCAGTCGGGGGCTCGCGCCCTGATCTGCGACGCGGAGTCGAACGGATTCGAGTTCGGGCCGTTTCTCGACCAGCTGCGTCCCGACATCCCGACGGTCGAGCATCTGGTGTTCCTCGGTGGTGACGAGGTTCCTGGTGGAGCGCGATGGTCGGACCTCGCCGCCACCGAGCCCGATCCGGCGCTGCTCGCCTGCGCCGCCGAGGGCGTCCGCCCCGCGGATCCGGCGGTGATCCTCTACACCTCGGGAACGACCGGGACGCCCAAGGGTGCCACCATCACTCACGCCAGCCTGCTCGCCTCGGCCGCTGCCCAGGCGGAGCGGTTCGAGCAGACGGCCGCGGACGTGATCCTCGGCGTCATGCCGTTCAACCATGTCGGCGGGCTGACGTGCACGTTGGGCTCGACCCTGGTCACCGGCGGCGCCATCGCGCTGTTGCCGAGGTTCCACCCGGACCTGGTGGTCGACGCGATGGCCGGTGCCGGGGTGACGATGTTCGTCGGCGTCCCGACCATGTACAAGATGGTGCTCGGCACGGACTCCGTTGCCGGCGTGGACATGTCGAGCGTGCGGTTGTGTGTGGTCGGCGGGTCCAACCTCGAGCCTGCCCTGGCCGAGCAGGTGGCGGCGCGATTCGACGGCGTCCGGATCGCGAACCTCTACGGCATGTCCGAGACATCCGGGGCGTGCGTGATCTCGCCGCCGGGTGACTCGTTGGAGACGGTCGGCCGCAGCATCGGGACCATGACCGGCGACTTCGAGGGCCGTGTCGTCGACGACAGGAACAACCCGCTCGGCCCGGGCGAGGCCGGCGAACTGCAGGTTCGGGGCGGGTGCGTGGCGGCGGGCTACTGGCAGCTGCCGGACGAGTCGGCCGCGACTTTCCACGCCGACGGCTGGCTGGCCACCGGCGACATCGCGTCGATGTCGGAGGACGGGCACGTCACTCTGCTCGGCCGCCAGAAGGAGATGTACGTGCGGGGCGGATACAACGTCTACCCGGCCGAGGTCGAGAATGTGCTGGTCGCGGACCCGACGGTGGCGATGGCTGCGGTGATCGGGGTGCCCGACGAGACCTTCGGCGAGAGCGGGTACGCCTTCGTGGTGCCCGCGCCCGGCGCCACGGTGGACATCGAATCGCTGCTCGAGCGGTGCAGGCTCGCCTTGGCCAAGTACAAGGTGCCCGACGGGGTCGAGGTGGTCGACGGCCTGCCGATGACGCCCGCGGGCAAGATCCGCAAGGTCGCTCTCACGCCGCGGATCTGACCGGGCGGAGGCCTGAGCAGCAGTGGCGGTTGAGGGCGGGCGTCAGCCCGCTCCCAACCGCCACCGAGGGGTCCGACTTACTTCACGCCCGCCTTGATGGTGGCGTCCTGTACCTTCGCGATCTCGATTGCCACTTCGGCCGGAACGCGTTCACCGGTCTTGCTGTTGAATTCGAGGAACGCAAAGGCCCTGCCCTCACCGAAAACCACGACGGTCGTCCCACTCTGGTCATTCAGTATGCCGCCGCCAACACCGACGTCGGCGGGAGAAAAGGTCGCGCCTCCGGCTTCCTGGGACACGGCGTCCTTTGCCGCCGCGACGGCTGCGGCGGCGGTCTCCGAATCCTCGTGCACGATGACAGACGTACTGATTGCCTCAGTGTCCTCACTGTTGCCGAAATTGCCGGTGATGCCGTCCTGCTCCGGCTTGGTGGACACCAATGTCCAGCCGGCGTCGATGTCACTCGGCTCGATGAGCAGGCTCGTGTAGTCGATCGATGCGGGCGACGAGGCCGCGACGCTGGTCGATGCGACCAAGGTGGCGGCGGACGCAGATTCCTCGGCGGAACCGCAGCCGGCGAGTCCGACGGACAGCGCCGCAGCGGCACCGAGCACCGCAACTTTCGATATCTTCATCCGAGGATGATGGCAGGTGCGAAAACCTCGCGCAAACCAGTTATTCCGTTGGTAGTGAAGGGAGTTCGAGCGCGGTACTCGACCGCGAGACGTAACCTAGTCCCGGACCGCCGCGTGCAGCCGGCTGCGCACACCGTCCACGAACAGGCTCAGCCCGTAGTCGAAACGTGCTGTGCCGCTAGTGCTGTCGTAGAGCGGGGATGCGTCCTCGACGAGGGCGCCGTGCGAGTCCATCTGCATGCGGGACTGCTCGTCCATGGTCTGGCCGAGGATGTAGTAGAGCAACGTGTCGGCCGCGAGTTCGGACTCGTCGTCGGGCAGGCCTGCCTCGACGCAGGCGCGGGCGAGGGTGTCCCTGGCGTCGTTGGTGGCCAGCCGCGCCGAGTACGACGCGGCGGCGAGCTCGGCGCCGTCGCGGTGCGCGAGCAGGGCGTCGCGGATCCGGTGCGCGAACGCCGCCAGCCGGGCATCCCAGTCGTGCGCGTCGAGCGGTGCGGAGACCCGGGCGAGCATTTCGTCGGTGATGGCGGCGAGCAGCGTCTGCTTGTTCGGGAAGTGCCAGTAGAGCGCCCCCGGCTGTACGCCGAGCGAGGTGGCCAGCCTGCGCATCGTGAGGTCCCCGAGGCCGTACTCGTCGAGGATGGCGATCGCGCCACCGAGGACGTCACCGCGTCGCAGTTGCACTGTTCGTCATCCCCTGAGTTGTCGTGTGGCGTTTGACACCATTCCACCACGACCCTAACCTGAACGCCGTTCAACTTGCACGGTGTTCAAGTTGCGGAACCGCCGCAGCGTTCAAGTTGCGGCACCGCCGCGGCTTTTCTGCGGCACCGTGTCCAGCCCCCGAGGAGTTGCAGTGACCCAGGCCCCCGCCCGCACAGACATTCTCGCCGTCGCCAGGGAACAGGTCCTCGAGCGCGGTGAGGGACTCACCCAGGAGCAGACGCTCGCCGTGCTGCAGCTGCCGGACGAGAGCCTCGAGGACCTGCTCGGCCTCGCCCACGACGTGCGGATGAAGTGGTGCGGGCCCGAGGTCGAGGTCGAGGGCATCATCAGCCTCAAGACCGGCGGTTGCCCCGAGGACTGCCACTTCTGCTCGCAGTCCGGGCTGTTCGCCTCCCCGGTCCGCGCCGCGTGGCTCGACATCCCGAGCCTGGTCGAGGCCGCCAAGCAGACCGCCAAGTCCGGCGCCACCGAGTTCTGCATCGTCGCCGCCGTCCGCGGACCGGACGAGAAGCTGCTCGCGCAGGTCGCGGCCGGTATCGAGGCCATCCGCAACGAGGTCGACATCCAGATCGCGTGCTCGCTGGGCATGCTCACCCAGGAGCAGGTCGACCAGCTCGCCGCGATGGGTGTGCACCGCTACAACCACAACCTCGAGACCTCCAAGTCGCACTTCCCGAACGTGGTCACCACGCATACCTGGGAGGAGCGCTGGGGCACCCTGAAGATGGTCCGCGAGGCCGGCATGGAGGTCTGCTGCGGCGGCATCCTCGGCATGGGCGAGACCCTCGAGCAGCGCGCGGAGTTCGCCGCCAACCTGGCCGAGCTCGATCCCGACGAGGTGCCGCTGAACTTCCTGAACCCGCGCCCGGGCACCCCCTTCGGTGACCTCGAGGTGCTGCCCGCAAGCGACGCGCTGCGTGCCGTCGCCGCATTCCGGCTGGCGTTGCCGCGCACCATCCTGAGGTTCGCGGGCGGCCGGGAGATCACCCTCGGTGACCTGGGTGCCAAGCAGGGCATCCTGGGCGGAATCAACGCCGTCATCGTCGGTAACTACCTGACCACGCTGGGCCGCCCAGCGGAACAGGACCTCGACCTGCTCGGCGAGCTGCAGATGCCGATCAAGGTTCTCAACGACACCATCTAGGGTTGGATACGTGACGTTCCCTCAAGAGCTGAGCAATGCCGCGCCCGTCGACGAGATCGTCGAGCGCTACAACCCGTTCACCGGTCGACGGGTGGTGCCGGGTTTCGACGACACCATCCCGGCCGCGGCTCAGCTCGGCCTGGAGCCGCCGCGTTTCTGTGAGGACTGCGGCAGGCGGATGATCGTGCAGATCAGTCCCGACGGGTGGTGGGCCAAGTGCTCCCGGCACGGCGTCCTCGACTCCAGCTACCTGGGCCAGCGCTGACCGTGGCCGTCGACAGGTCGGAGATCCGTGCCGCCGCGCGCATTGTGGTGGCGGTGGTCGCGGCCAGTGCGCTCGCCGGGATCGGGTGGGGGCTGCTCGTGCCCGCACAGCATTTCCTGGTGATCTCCGGCGGTCGCGCGGCGTCGCTGACCTCCGAGAGCGGACACCAGTTCGACGCGGTCGCGTTGTTCCTGTGCGCCGGCCTGACCGTGGGCGTGCTGAGCGCGTCGGCGGCCTGGCTGTGGCGTTCGGTGCGTGGTCCGGTCGTGCTGATCGGCCTGCTGATCGGGTCGGCCGTTGGTGCCGCCACCACCGCGGTTGTCGGCCTCGGGGTCGCGGGGCTCCGGTTCCCCGACCTCCCCGACGCCGTCGAGGGGCAGATTGTCCCCGTCTCGCCTGGGCTGGGCACCGCGATGGTGCTCATCCTGCAGCCGTTGGTGGCGGCCTTCGTGTACCTGGTGCTCGCCTCGATGAGCCCGCGCGACGACCTCGGTGCCGCCCCGGCTCCCGACGAGAGTGCACCTGCCGGCGGTCGTCCAGGGTCGATGCCCCAGCAGGTGCACAGTCGGCTGGAGGCCTAGCTCGGCGGTCGCAGGGCGGCGAACTCGTCGGTGACGCGCAGTCGCGACTCGGCGAACCGATAGAGCGCGGGCGGACGACCGCCCGCCTTTCCCGACGGCGCGGTGGTGCCGGTTGGCGTGAGCACCCCGCGGCGGCCGAGCACCCGCTGCAGATTGGTGGCATCCACCTGGTAGCCGAGTGCGGCGCAATAGATCTCGCGCAGGGTCGACATCGCGAACTCGGCAGGGGCAAGGGCGAAGGCGATGTTGGTGTACGACAGCTTCGCCGCCAACCGCGCCCTGGCGTGTGCGACAACGACGCCGTGGTCGAACGACATCTCGGGCAGGGCGGAGACCGGGTGCCAGGCGGTGTCCGGGGGCAGGTGCGGATCGGAGGGCAGGGGGATCAGCCCGAGGAAGGTCGATGCGATCCGCCTGTCGCCGGGGACCCGGGCGGGATCGCTGAACACCGAGAGCTGCTCCAGGTGCGCCACCTCGCGCACGTCGACCTTCTCGGCGAGCTGACGCCGTGCCGAGGTGATCAGGTCCTCGTGGTCGCAGAGCTGTCCGCCGGGCAGCGACCAGGTGCCCTTCTGCGGGTCCAGGGCCCGCTGCCACAGAAGGACCGCCAGTTCGGGGCGGCCGTCGAAGTCGCGAACCTGGAAGACCGCGGTGAGCACTTCGTGGACGGTGCTACGATGGGGCATGTTTTCGATCCTAAGTCGAAAACCCCGAGAATCGAAACCCGCACGTGCGGGGAATCGGATGGCAGATCCGGCGCAGACCGACCGGATCCACGGTGAAGGAGCAAGGCCATGACATCGACGTTGTGGGCAGGTGCGGGTTCGATCACGGACGCACCCGGCGGTTACACAGGTGTGGAGGCCACTCCGGAGTGGGCGGCCGAGGTGCGGCGCCTCGCCAAGGAGCGCGGCGCGACGCTGCTCGCGCACAACTACCAGCTGCCCGCCATCCAGGACGTCGCCGACCACGTCGGCGACTCGCTGGCGCTGTCCCGGATCGCCGCCGAGGCGCCGGAGGACACCATCGTGTTCTGTGGCGTGCACTTCATGGCCGAGACCGCGAAGATCCTCAGCCCGAGCAAGACCGTGCTCATCCCCGACGAGCGCGCCGGTTGCTCGCTGGCCGACTCGATCACCGCGGACGACCTGCGGGCGTGGAAGGCCGACTACCCCGACGCGGTGGTGGTGTCGTACGTGAACACCACGGCCGAGGTGAAGGGCCTGACCGACATCTGCTGCACCTCGTCCAACGCGGTCGACGTGGTGAACTCGATCGACCCCGACCGCGAGGTGCTGTTCCTGCCGGACCAGTTCCTCGGCGCGCACGTCAAGCGGGTCACCGGCCGGACGAACATGCAGATCTGGGCGGGCGAGTGCCACGTGCACGCCGGCATCAACGGTGACGAGCTCACCGCGCAGGCCAAGTCGCACCCTGACGCCGAGCTGTACGTGCACCCGGAGTGTGGCTGCGCCACCTCCGCGCTGTACCTCGCGGGCGAGGGCTTCGTACCCGAGGACAAGGTCAAGATCCTGTCCACCGGCGGCATGCTGGACGCGGCCCGCGCGAGCAAGGCGAAGCAGGTGCTGGTGGCGACCGAGGTCGGCATGCTGCACCAGCTGCGCAAGGCCGCGCCCGAGATCGACTTCCAGGCCGTCAACGACCGCGCCTCCTGCCCGTACATGAAGATGATCACCCCGGCCGCGCTGCTGCGCTGCCTGATCGAGGGCAAGGACGAGGTGCACGTCGACCTGGCCACCGCTGAGCGGGCGCGCAAGTCCGTGCAGCGGATGATCGAGATCGGCAACCCGGGCGGCGGCGAGTAATGACGCCTGCCGGCGAGGCGAGCTGGGAGGCGAACGCCGACCTCGTGGTCGTCGGCGGCGGGGTCGCGGGACTGACCGCGGCCCGCGCCGCCTCGCTGCGCGGCCTGAAGGTGCTCACCGTGAGCAAGGGCGGACCGACCGACACTGCCACGCAGTACGCGCAGGGCGGCATCGCGGTCGTCGGCGACCTGCGCACGGACTCGGTCGACTCCCACGTGGCGGACACCTGTGCGGCGGGCGCCGGGCTGTGCGACGAGGATGCCGTGCGCTCGATCGTCGCGGGCGGCGCCGACGCCGTCGCCGCGCTCACCGACCTCGGTGCGGTCTTCGACCGGGGTCGCGACGGCGCGGTCTCCCGCACCCGCGAGGGCGGGCACAGCACCCGCAGGATCATCCACGCGGGCGGCGACGCCACCGGCGCCGAGGTGCAGCGGGCGCTCAACGCCGCGGGCCTGCCCGTGCTGTTCGGCGCGGCGGCCGCGCGGGTCGTCACCAACGATCGCGGTGTGGTGGGTCTGCTGGTGCTCTCAGACGAGGGGCTCGGCGTGATCCACACGCCGTCGGTGCTGCTTGCCACCGGTGGGCTCGGGCAGCTGTACTCGTGCAGCACCAACCCGCCCGGCGCGACCGCCGACGGCATTGCGCTGGCGCTGGACGCCGGTGCGGCCGTCGCGGACGTCGAGTTCGTGCAGTTCCACCCGACCGTGCTGTTCACCCCCGGCGGCATCGGCCGGCGGCCTCTGATCAGCGAGGCCGTGCGCGGCGAGGGCGCGATCCTGGTGGACGGCAACGGTGACTCGGTGACGGCCGGGGTGCACCCGATGGGGGACCTGGCGCCGCGTGATGTGGTCTCGCGCGCCATCGCGGACCGGATCCGCCGCCTCGGCACCGACCACGTGTACCTCGACGCGCGCGGGCTCGCCGGGTTCGCGGAGCGGTTCCCGACGGTGACCGCCTCCTGCCTGGCCGCGGGGATCGACCCCGCGCACCAGCTCATCCCGGTGGCCCCGGCGGCGCACTACGCGTGCGGCGGGGTGGTGACCGACGTGCACGGGCGCACCGAGGTGTCCGGGCTCTACGCGGCGGGCGAGGTGGCGCGCACCGGTCTGCACGGCGCCAATCGGCTGGCGTCGAACAGCCTGCTCGAGGGGCTCGTGGTCGGGGAGCGGGCAGGCATCGCGGCTGTCGAGCGGTCCGGACTGCCGGTGGAGGTCGGCTCAGCGGACCTGCGGTCGCGGCCGCACGTCGCCCGCGATCGGATGCAGGCGCTGATGACCGCGCACGCCTCGGTGGTCCGGGACGGGGCCGGATTGTCGACGGCGGCAAGCGAACTCGCCGGGTCGGTGCAGCTCGTCCCGGCCGATGCGACGGGTCTCGAGGACGCCGCGCTCACCGTGACGGCCGCCGCCCTGGTGCTGGCGGCCCGCGCACGGACCGAGAGCCGGGGCTGCCACACTCGCAGCGACTTCCCTGAGGCCTCGGAATCGTTGCGCCACAGCATCGAGGTCCGGCTGGGGTCGGACGGCGAACTCGAGCTGCCCGAACTCGTGACGGCCCCGAACTAGAGACAGACGACCCTTGTGACGACTTTCGACAGGAGCACGATGACCACGCTGGCTGACGGCCTGGACCGCGACGAGATCCTCACCCTGGTGCGGGTGGCGCTGGGCGAGGACCTGCGGTACGGCCCCGACATCACCTCGGTGGCGACGGTGCCCGAGGGCGCGGTGGCCAAGGCCTCCGTGGTCTCCAGGGCGGCGGGCACGGTGGCCGGGATCGAGGTGGGCCTGCTGGTGCTCGACGAGGTGGTCGGCGCGGGAAACTACGAGGTGCTGGCACGCGTAGACGACGGTGCCGTCGTGCGGCCGGGGGAGTCGGTGCTGACCGTGCTGGCCCCGACGAGGGACCTGCTCACCGCGGAGCGCACCATGCTCAACCTGATGTGCCACCTGTCCGGGATCGCGACCGCCACCGCGGCCTGGGTGGAGGAGGTGCAGGGCACCGACTGCCGGATCCGCGACAGCCGCAAGACCCTCCCTGGGTTGCGCGCGTTGCAGAAGTACGCGGTCCGGATGGGCGGCGGGGTCAACCACCGGATGGGCCTCGGGGACGCGGCGCTGATCAAGGACAACCACGTCGCGGCGGCGGGCTCGGTGGTCGCCGCGCTGAACGCGGTGCGGTCGGCGGCCCCGGACATCGAGTGCGAGGTCGAGGTGGACAGCCTGGCCCAGCTCGACCAGGTGCTCGCGGAGGATGTCGAGCTGGTGCTGCTGGACAACTTCGCGCTCTGGGAGACGCAGACCGCGGTCCAGCGGCGCAATGCGGTGGCGCCGCGGACCAAGCTCGAGTCCTCCGGCGGGCTCACGCTCGACGTCGCGGCTGACTTCGCCCGGACCGGGGTGGACTATCTCGCGGTCGGTGCGCTGACGCATTCGGTGACGGTGCTGGATCTCGGCCTGGACATGTAGCCGTTTCCTGTCGCCGGGCCGCGCTAGTCTGCAAGAGACCGAACGTGCGACGGATGAAGGAGAACCAGATGAGCTCTCGTCTCAACCCGTACATCAGCTTCGCCGACAACGCGAGGCAGGCCATGGAGTTCTACCAGGGTGTGTTCGGCGGAACCCTGAACCTGAGCACCTTCGGTGAGTTCGGCGCACCGGATGCCCCCGAGGCCAACCTGATCATGCACGGCATGCTGGAGACCCCCGGCGGATACACGCTGATGGGGGCAGACACGCCGCCCGGGATGGAGCACAAGCCCGGGGAGAACATCGCGGTGAGCCTGAGCGGCGACGACGGCGACGAGCTGCGTGGCTACTGGGCGAAGCTGTCCGACGGAGGCACCGTGTCGGTCCCGCTGGAGAAGCAGATGTGGGGCGATGAGTTCGGCATGTGTACCGACAAGTTCGGCATCGGTTGGATGGTCAACATCGGAGCCCCGCAGGCCTGACGGCCTGGCGGCCGTATCGCGGCTAGGCCGTCGCGCCCCGCCGCACCAGCGACAGGAACGCTGCCGCGGCGAAGAACAGGCCGGAGAACACCCGGCCGGTGACCCGCTGCTGTTTCGGTGACCGCATCATCCGCAGCACCCGCGC
Organism: Rhodococcus sp. OK611; assembly: GCF_003050885.1. NCBI lineage: Bacteria > Bacillati > Actinomycetota > Actinomycetes > Mycobacteriales > Nocardiaceae > Rhodococcus > Rhodococcus sp. OK611. The sequence goes on along the minus strand of NZ_QAOZ01000026.1, from coordinate 22,472 downwards.
GGCCAGCCCGGTGTAGCCGGTCATCACCATTACGTCCACGGCGATCATCGTCGCGGCGATGATCGCGTATTGCGGGACCAGGGGTGCTGCCGGGTTCAGGAACTGCGGGAGGACGGCCAGCATGAAGACCACAGCCTTCGGGTTGCTGGCGTTGACCAGGAACCCGCGCGCGACCAGGGCGGCGGCGGAGTGGCGGCGGGTATCGGTCTCCGCGGACACCTCGGTCGGCGCGGCCCGCCACTGCCGGATCCCGAGGTAGACCAGGTAGGCGACGCCGAACCACTTGATGACGGTGAACGCCAGCGCCGAGCTGGCGAGGAGGGCGCCGACCCCGGCCGCGACGATGACCACCTGTAGCAACAGCCCGATCTGCAGGCCGAGGATGTTCCAGTAGCCGCGGCGCAGACCGTGACTGAGGCCGGTGGACATCGACGCGATCGCTCCCGCGCCGGGGGACAGGCTGATCACCCACGCGGCGCCGAAGAACGCGAACCACACCTGCCAGGCCATGAGAACTCCACCTTCACCTACGAGGAGCGGGCGACACGCGACGCGCGTGCCCGCGGTTGGAGCATAGGACGGGGCCGCCACGCGTATCTTGTGGCCATGCCCGCACTGTCTGTCGAGCCCGTAGACCTGGGACCCCGCAGGGTGGCCCGCCGCGTCCTGGTCAATGCCCCCGTGAACGAACTGTTCGGCCTGGTCGCCGACCCGAGACGACATCACGAGTTGGACGGCTCGGGGACCGTGCAGGCCTCCGTCTCGGGGCCCGCCCGACTCGAGCGGGGCGACAAGTTCTCGATGTCGATGCGGATGTACGGCTTCCCCTACCGCATCACCAGCACCGTCACGGCGTTCGAGGACGGCAGGCTGATCGAGTGGCGGCACCCATTCGGGCACCGGTGGCGCTGGGAGTTCGCCGAGGTCTTCTCTGCCGACGCGCCGGTGCCGCAGACACAGGTCACCGAGGTCTTCGACTACACCGGCTCCAAGCTGGCAAAGTCCTTCGAGCTCATCGGGTTTCCCCAGAAGAACGCGAAGGGGATCTCGGAGACGCTCGAGGGTCTGCAGCGGCGATACGCCTGACGGCCGCGGCTAGGAGCCGGTCGGGCTCAGGCAGCTCTGCGGCGGGCTGACCAGCGAACAGAACGCGGGCGCCATCACCGGCCGATAGTCCGCCGGCACGCCGCCGGCGGCGATCAGCTCCCGGTATGCGGCGACGCCGTCGGTTGGCCTGCGGGTCAGCGTCGGGTCGGTCAATGTGTCGACGGTGTAGAGACCGAACCGGGGCCGGTAGGTGCCCCACTCGTAGTTGTCGGTGATCGACCAGTAGTTGTAGCCGATCACGTCGGCGCCCTCGGCCCGCGCCCGGCCGAGCCAGTAGACGTGATCGCGTAGGTGATCCGAGCGGGTGTACCCGTCTGGCCTCGGCGCGCCGTTGTCGGTGGGCATCCCGTTCTCCACCACGTAGATCGGCAGTTCCGGGTACTTGCGCGCGTAGTACATCGCGGCGTGATAGATCCCGTCCGGCTGCGGCCGGATGTCGTAGAAGGCGTCGGACACGGCGGCCGCCGCGGTCAGGTTGTCCAGGGAGACGCCGTAGTAGTAGTCGAGGCCGAGGAAGTCCAGCTTGTCGCGGACCCGGTCGGCGAAGACCGAGTCCACCGCGCCCATCGCGGCGGGGATGTAGGAGACGTTGCTCGAGACGCGGGCGTCGGGGTCGAGGCGGTGGATGGTGTCGTAGATGGCGCGGTGCGCGCCGACCATCCGGTCCAGCATCTGCGGGGCCGCGGGCAGCGAGATGCCGCCGAAGGTCAGCTCCTTCTGCACGAACACCGTCGGCTCGTTGAAGGTGATCCAGTCGGCCCCTGCGCCGGCGTAGCGCTCCACCACCCGCTCGGCGTTGGTCAGCCAGCGGGCCGGCGTGTCCGGGTCGGCCCAGCCGCCGCGGTCGGCGATCCAGCCCGGGTATACCCAGTGGTCGAGGGTGATCATCGGCTTCATGCCGTGCCCGCGGATCTCGTCGATCACGTCGTCGTAGTAGGCGAACTCGGCCTCGTCCCAGCCGTCCGGGGTGGGTTGGACCCGGGCCCATTCGACGGAGAAGCGGAACACGTCGACGCCGAGGGCCGCCGCGCGGGCGATGTCCTCCCGGTAGCGGTGCCGGAAGTCGGGCCCGGAGCCGTATGGGTCGTGGGTCTTGCCCGACGACACGTAGCGCGACCAGTTGCTGTCCGGCGGCGAGCCCTCGGACTGGAAGCCGGAGGTGGCAACGCCCCATTCGAAATCGGCGCCCAGTCCGGCCGGGGCGGCCTGGGCGGGTGATCCGGTGACCAGCGGAGCCGCCGCCACCGCGAGGACGAGGGCGAGGATCCGGGCGATTCGGGTCACGCGTCGCACGGTAGGGCAGCGGGGTCCGCTCGTGGGGTCGTTTCGCCGATGAATTACGTTCGAGGTGTCAACGATTCCGCATCGCTGCGGGCCCGCGGCCACCCATGATGGGGGCCGGACCCGCCGACCCGAGAGGCGCTGCTCGTGAACTCTCCGCTTGCCTTCTTCGACACGACCCCCGACGGATACGTTGCGTTGCCCTTCGCGGTCAGCCGGTGGTCACCGGACATGGCCAGCGGTGTGGCGCTGTGCGGACTTCTCGCCCGTGCGCTCGAAAACGGCCACGGCGGCGACGGATTCGTGCCCACCAGGCTGACGGTCGACCTGTTCCGTCCGGCGCGGACCCGGCCACTGACCACCGCGACCACGACGGTGCGCGAGGGCAAGCGGATCCGGGTCGCCGACGCGGAGCTGCTCCAGGACGGGGAGACGGTCGCGCGCGCGTCCGCGGTCTTCCTTCGCCCGTCGGAGCAGCCGCCCGGCGAGGTCTGGACCCGCGATCGCCGCCCGTCACCGCCGCCGGCTTCGATCGCCCCGCCGACCGACGCGCTCACGCCGCCGTACTTCGGCAGCGATTCGCACCCCGACGGCTGGTCCACCTCGATGTTCGAACATCAGGGTGTCAGCCGTAAACGCATGTGGGCCAGGCATCTTCCGGTGGTGGCCGGGGCGGAGCCGTCGCAGTTCGAGCGGGCCGCGATGGCGGGCGAGCCGACCAGCCTGATGACCAACTGGGGCAGCGAGGGCGTCGGCTTCATCAACGTCGACCTGACCCTCGTGCTGGCCAGGCTGCCCGAGGGGCCCGACGTCGGGATCGAGGCGGACGACCACATCAGCTCCGACGGTCTGGCCGTGGGCACCGCGACGATGTTCGACCGGGGCGGCCCGATCGGTACCTGCGTGGTCAGTGCGCTCTCCAACGCGCGGCGGCAGGTGGACTTCGCGGGCCAGGGCGAATTCGAGATACCCGCGACGAACTAGCTCTTTCTGTCCTCGCCGAGGAACGGCCGGACCAGGTCGAGCGGCAGCGGGAAGATCATCGTCGAGTTGTGCTCGCCGCCGATCTCCCGCAGCGTCTGCAGGTAGCGCAGCTGCAGGGTCGTCGGATTGCGGCTGATGATGTCGGCCGCGAGTGCGAGCTTCTCCGCCGCTTGGAACTCGCCCTCGGCGTTGATGATCTTCGCCCGCCGTTCGCGCTCCGCCTCGGCCTGCCGCGCGATCGCCCGCTGCATGTTCTCGGGGATCTCGACGTCCTTGATCTCGACCGTGGTGACCTTCACGCCCCAGGGTTCGGTCTGCTGGTCGATCACCTTCTGCAGGTCCTCGTTCAACCGTTCCCGCTCGGCGAGCAGGGAGTCGAGCTCGGCCTTGCCCAGGACCGAGCGCAGCGTGGTCTGCGCGATCTGCAGCGTCGCGAGCAGGAAGTCCTCCACCTCGACGATCGCTCTGTCGGCGTCGATCACCCGGAAATACGCGACGGCGGTGACCTTCGCGGGCACGTTGTCGCGGGTGATCACCTCCTGGACGGGGATCTTCAGCGTCACCGTGCGCAGGCCGACGCGCACCATCCGGTCGACCGCCGGGACCAGCAGGACCAGCCCGGGGCCCTTGGAGTCGAGTACCCGGCCCAGCCGGAAGACCACACCGCGCTCGTACTCGCGCAGGATCCGGACCGAGGTGCCGGGGAGAACCAACAGCAGCAGGACGACGATGACGAGAAGGGCGAGAACAGCGGTCACGGCGACCACTCCCACGGTTCGCGGCGGCGCACGGACAGCGTGAGGCCGCGGATCCGCTCGACCACGACGGACTCGCCCTCCGACGGCTCCGGATCCTGCTCGTACCCGAACTCCACCTTGGCGCGCCAGAGCCCGCCCGCCGTCTCCACCTGACCGTGCGATCCGGTCCAGTTCCGGACGACGGCGTTCGTGCCGATCAGCGACTCGGGCCCACTGTGCACGGGCAGGCGCCTCGCGACCAGCGCCTTTCGGCCGGCCAGCGTCATCACGCCGAGCCCGACCACCGCGACACCCACCGTCACCGGGACCGCGATCACCGACCCGGCGCCATCGGCGGCGAACAGCATCCACACGCCCGCGGCGGACAGGAGCGCGCCCGCGGCTCCGAGGATCCCCGCGGTCGGGGTATGGGCCTCGACCACGATCAGCAGGATGCCCACCGCCAGCGCGAACAGGCCCAACGCGATCATTTCCACTCCCGCGATCAACGTTCGAAGGGGGCCCGGTCGCTCGCATAGCCACTTCGCGGCCGAACCCTCGACTCCACGGTAATCCGGTACACGCGCCGCGGCCACCGGCTGTGTGACCCGCCCAGCGACCCCCGCCTTGACCTGCTGACCTGCGGTCGGGATTGTTACGTCCTCGTAAATGTGTTCTGGATCACGTACCATGATTCAACTGCCTTTGAACTTTCGGCAGTGGTAGTTAGGCGCAATGCCGGGAGCTCACATGACTGCGAACACATCGCCGTCGGGGCGGTCCGTCCGCCGGGCACGATCGACGCGATCCCCACGGATCGCGGTCGCCGCGGAGCCGCGGTTCATCGCCGGTGCCAGCCTCCGGTCCAGGATCCTGGCCGAGTCCATCCGATTCACCGTCAAGCCCGCGCTCGAGGTGTGGGCCCGCTGGCCGAGTCCCCTGTGGCCCGCGGGCGCATTGGACCTCGCGGCCAGGATCGTTCCGCCGGGCCGGGGAGTGGGCCGACGCCGGATCCGCCTCGAGCACTGTGGCGCCGAATGGCTCCAGGCCCGCGACGCGATGCGCGACGCGGTGGTGCTGTACCTGCATGGAGGCGGCTTCCTCACGTGTGGGTTGAACACCCACCGGAACCTGGTCTCACGGATCTCCGGCGCGGCAGGCGTGCCGGTGCTCGCTGTCGACTACAGGATGCTGCCCAAGCATCCGATCGACGCGGCCATCGCGGACGGCGTCGCAGGGTACCGGTGGTTGCTGGAGCAGGGATTCGAGGGCAAGCGGATCGTCATCGCGGGCGACTCCGCCGGCGGATACCTGACCTTCGCGACCGCCATCGCGATCGCCGAACTGGGCCTGCCCACCCCGGCCGGGCTCGTCGCGCTCTCGCCGCTCACTGATATCGATCCGTCGACCAAGCTGGCGCACCCGGCAGCCGACGGCTGCCCGTTGATCCCGCGCTCGGTCCTGCTCGCACTCGCGGACGTGGCGGCCGCGAGGGCGGGCGCGAACTCGCGAACCTCCCCGGTGAACGGGGTGCTGGCGGGGTTGCCGCCGGTGCTGATCCACGTCGGCTCGACCGAGATCCTCTACCCGGATGCGGAGCTGATGGCGCAGCGCCTGGGGGCGGCCGGGGTATCGGTGACCTTGGAGGTCTGGGATCGTCAGGTGCACGTCTTCCACGCGGCCGCCGGTCTGATCCCGGAGGCGGAGCGGGCGATCGCCAGGGTCGGCGAGTTCATCCGCACCTGCACACCCGCCGCCGAGGCCCCTGCCCTCACCGCCGTCTGAACGGTGCGCTCGCGCTGGCCGGCCCGCGGCGCCGTCCTGATCGCCGGGGCACTGCCGCTGGTCGCCTTCCCCGCACCGGGTCTCGATCTCCTGGCCTGGGTGGCGCTGGTACCGGTCCTGCTCCTGCTTGGCACTGCGGACACCCCGCGCGAGGCGGCGCTGCGCGGATGGCTCGCGGGTGTCGGGTTCCTGGCCGCGACGCAGTACTGGCTGGCGCCGAACCTGGTCTACTTCTTCCCCTTCGCGATCGGTCTGCTCGCGCTGCTGTGGACCGGGTGGGGGATCCTGGCGCGAGCCCTGCTGCGCGGCGCCGAGACACCGGCGCGGGCGGCCCTGGCCGTGGTCGGAGTGCCCGCCGGCTGGGTGCTGATCGAGACCGTGCGGTCCTGGCACTGGCTCGGCGGGCCGTGGTCGCTGTTCGGTTCGACGCAGTGGCGTAGGCCGAGCGTGCTGGCACTCGCGTCGGTCGGCGGGGTCTGGCTGGTGGGCTTCGCCGTGGTCGCGGCCAATGTCGGGCTCGCGATCCTTCTCGTCGGCCGCGGAACGGCGCGGTATGTCGGCGCGGCGGCCGCCCTCGTGGCGGTCGCCGCCGGTCCGCTCTGGTCCGCGACACGACCCGAGTTGCCCCATGCCCCGGCCGTGCCCGTGGCGCTCGTGCAACCGGGGATCGTGCACGACGACCTGCAGATCCGCCAGGAAGAGCTGACCCGCGGGCTGAGCCGCCCGGTGCATCTCGTGGTGTGGGGAGAGAGCAGTGTCGGCGAGGACCTCACCGCCCGGCCCGACGTGCTCGATCGGCTCACCGCGCTGTCGGGCTCCGTCGGGGCCGAGCTGCTGGTCAACGTCGATGCGCGGGTCGCAGGCAGCGGAGCCATCGCGAAGACGTCGACCCTGATCGGCCGGGACGGGATCGAGGCCGAGTACCGGAAGACCCGGCTGGTGCCGTTCGGCGAGTACGTGCCGTTCCGCGACCAGCTCGGGTGGCTCACCCGGGTCACCGCTGCGGCGGGCCAGAACCGTGAGGCCGGCGAGAAGTTGGTGGTGATGGACGTCGACGGTCTGGCGATCGGGCCGCTGATCTCGTTCGAGCAGACCTTCCCGGACCTGGCCCGCGCACAGGCGAGGAATGGCGCCGCGCTCCTGGTCTACCAGTCGTCGACCGCGACCTTCCAGGGCAGCTGGGCGCCCGCACAGCTCGCGAGCTTCGGTGCGCTGCGGGCCGCCGAGACCGGACGCCCGGTGGCCGCGGCCGCGCTCACCGGCGTCTCCGCGGCCTTCGACGCCCGGGGCAACCGGCTCGCGTGGATGCCGGCCGCCGAGAGCGGCGTGCTGATCGTCGACGTGCCGATGGCGGGGGAGGACACCGTGTTCGACCGCTTCGGGAACTGGGTGCCCGCATCGTGCGCGCTCATCGTCGCGCTGCTGGCTGTCGGTGCTCTCGCTGGACGGAGATCGTCGCGTCAACCGTCGAAGTAGGCCTCGCCGACGACGAACATCCCTCGCTGTGGGATCCAGAAGTCGCCCAGGTGTGCTTGTTCGGGCAGCGGCCCCGGCGGTCCGAGATCGACCCCGTCGATGGTCGCCCGGCTTTCGTCGATGGTCCACAGCATCCGGGGGTTCGCCCGGAATCGCTGGCCGTTGGCGGAGTTGCCGGTCAGCCGGACCTGGCCGACCCCGAGTGCGGGTCCGGCCACGCGCCCCATCAGCGAGAGGACGGCATCGCTTCGCCACAGCGCCGCGGGCATCAGCCGACCGAGGCCCGTCATCGCGGTCGTCGCCGCCGATTTTCCCAGCTCGAGTTCCCACACGAGCCTGTCGTCCACCGTGACCGTGAAGGCGGCCGGACCGGTCCACCTCACCGAGATGTCCGCGGTCCGCGCGTCCTCGGTGGCGGAGCCGAAGTATCGGGCGCAGCTGACCTCGGGCCGAACGCTGCTGTAGATCGTCCACTCGCCCGCGGGGTCCCGATGCCACACCGAGTCGTAGCCTGCGCCGACCGAACTGGCAGGGAAATGCCGCAGCGCAAGGCAGTGTCCGCTGGCGAACGGCGCCCCCATCACCCCGTAGCCCGCGAATCGTTCCCGGCCGTCATCCGGGGGCAATGCCGTGTTCTGTTCTGCGATCGATCGCGCGTCGTGAGTCATGGTCGATCCTCTCCACGAACCGCCTTGTCAGCGTACGCGCAGCGGTGTCCGCGCACGGCCGGCGACGAACGAAACCCGCGGTCGCGGCGGCCAGCGGAAAATGGCGTGGACCTATCCTGAATAATCAGTACAAACCCATTCCTCTGAAGGGACCCTCATGCCTGCCCGCACCGAGCTCGCCCGCGTGGATCTGCGCGGTCGAACACCCACCACGGCCGAACTCCGGGCCGCGCTGCCCCGAGGTGGAGTGGATGTGGACGCGGTGCTCCATCAGGTGCGCCCGATGGTCGAGGCGGTCCGCGACCGGGGCGCCGAGGCGGCACTCGAGTTCGGCGAGAAGTTCGACGGGGTCCGCCCCGACCGGGTCCGGGTGCCGCGCGCCGAGCTGACCAAGGCGCTGGCCGAGCTCGATCCGGCGGTGCGCGCCGCCCTCGAGGTCGCGATCGAGCGGACCCGGCTCGTGCACGCAGACCAGCGGCGCACCGACACCACGACGCAGGTGGTGCCCGGTGGCACGGTGACCGAGCGCTGGGTGCCGGTGGACCGGGTCGGGCTCTACGTGCCCGGCGGCAACGCGGTCTACCCGTCGTCCGTCGTGATGAACGTCGTCCCGGCGCAGGCCGCGGGCGTCGAGTCGCTCGTCGTGGCGTCTCCGCCGCAGGCCGCCTTCGGTGGCCTGCCGCACCCGACGATCCTCGCGGCGGCCGAGCTGCTCGGCGTCGACGAGGTGTGGGCGGTCGGCGGCGGCCAGGCCGTCGCGCTCCTCGCCTACGGCGGCACCGACGTGACACGGGACGGCACTGCCGTCGGCGACGGGGCCGAACTCGCACCGGTCGACCTGATCACCGGGCCCGGCAACATCTACGTCACCGCCGCCAAGCGGCTGTGCCGCGGGCTGGTCGGGATCGACGCCGAGGCCGGACCGACCGAGATCGCGATCCTGGCCGACCACACCGCAGACCCGGTGCACGTCGCCGCCGACCTGATCAGCCAGGCCGAGCACGACGTGATGGCCGCAAGCGTGCTCGTCACCACCAGCGTCGAACTCGCGGACGCGGTGGACGACGCGCTCACCGCCCAGCTCGAGCTCACCAAGCACAGCGAGCGGGTCGCGACGGCGCTGGCGGGCAGCCAGTCCGGGACGGTGCTGGTCTCCTCTGTCGAGGACGGCCTGCGCGTGGTCAACGCGTACGCGGCCGAGCACCTGGAGATCCAGACCGAGAACGCCGCCGAGGTGGCAGGCCGGGTCCGGTCCGCGGGCGCGATCTTCGTCGGCGCCTGGTCGCCGGTGAGCCTGGGCGATTACTGCGCCGGCTCGAACCACGTGCTGCCCACCGCGGGCTGCGCGCGGCACTCGTCCGGCCTCAGCGTGCAGACGTTCCTGCGCGGCATCCACGTCGTCGACTACTCGGAGGCCGCCCTCAAGGACGTCTCCGGGCACGTGATCGCCCTCGCGAACGCGGAGGACCTGCCCGCGCACGGCGAGGCAGTGCGGCTGCGCTTCGAGGGTTTGACGGACGGCACCGCTGTCGAGGCGCTTCGGTGAGCGGCGGTCCGGTACCCGGTTCGGCGGCGAGCATCGACGAGCTACCCATCCGGGAGAACCTGCGCGGCAAGTCTCCTTACGGCGCACCGCAGTTGACGGTGCCCGTGCAGCTCAACACCAACGAGAACCCACACCCGCCGACCCGCGCGTTGATCGACGATGTCGCGGAGTCGGTTCGGGAGGCGGCCGCCGAGCTGCACCGGTACCCGGACCGCGACGCGGTGGCGCTGCGGACCGACCTGGCCGAATACCTCACCCGGCAGACCGGTGTCGCGGTGACCGTCGACAACGTGTGGGCGGCCAACGGATCCAACGAGATCCTGCAGCAGCTGCTGCAGGCCTTCGGTGGGCCCGGTCGCAGCGCGATGGGCTTCGTGCCGTCGTACTCGATGCACCCGATCATCTCGGACGGCACCGAGACCAAGTGGCTGCCCGTGTTCCGGCGGTCGGACTTCTCGCTCGACCCGGAGGCGGTGATCGCGGCCGTCGCCCAGCAGAAGCCGGACGTCGTGTTCGTCACGAGCCCGAACAACCCCACCGGGCACAGTGTTCCGCTGTCCGACCTGCGTCGCATCCTGACCGCGGCGCCGGGCATCGTGATCGTGGACGAGGCGTACGGCGAGTTCTCCTCGGGCCCGAGCGCGATCACGCTGATCGACGAGTTCCCGACCAAGCTGGTCGTGAGCCGCACGATGAGCAAGGCCTTCGCCTTCGCGGGCGGTCGGCTGGGCTACCTGGCGGCGGCGCCTGCCGTGGTGGAAGCGCTTCTGCTGGTGCGTCTTCCGTATCACCTCTCGGTGATCACCCAGGCCGCGGCCAGGGCGGCGCTGCGGCACGCGGACGAGACCCTGGCCAGCGTGGCGGAGCTCGCCGCGCAGCGCGACCGGGTGTCCGCTGAGCTCACGGCGATGGGCTTCCGGGTGATCGAGTCGGACGCGAACTTCCTGCTGTTCGGCCAGTTCTCGAATGCGGCCGCCACCTGGCGGCGGTTCCTCGACGAGGGCGTGCTGATCCGGGATGTGGGGATCGAGGGCTATCTGCGTGCGACCATTGGCCTGGCCGCGGAGAACGACGAGCTGTTGCGGGTGAGCAAGAAGCTCGTCGCAACGGAGCTTGTCACAACGGAGATCACTGAGGAGACACGATGACCGGGCGGATCGCGAAGGTCGAGCGCACCACCAAGGAATCTTCCATCGCCGTCGAGCTGAACCTCGACGGCACCGGGATCGTCGACATCTCCACCGGCGTGCCGTTCTTCGACCACATGCTGACCGCGCTCGGCAGCCACGCCAGCTTCGACCTGACGGTCAAGGCCGAGGGCGACATCGAGATCGAGGCCCACCACACCGTCGAGGACACCTCGATCGTGCTGGGCCAGGCGCTCGGTCAGGCACTGGGGGACAAGCGCGGCATCCGCCGCTTCGGCGACGCGTTCATCCCGATGGACGAGACCCTCGCGCACGCGTCCGTTGACGTCTCCGGCCGCCCGTACTGCGTGCACACCGGCGAGCCGGAGCACATGCTGCACGCCGTCATCGGCGGCTACCCGGGCGTTCCATACGCCACGGTGATCAACCGGCACGTGTTCGAGTCGATCGCCTCGAACGCGCGGATCGCGCTGCACGTGCGTGTGCTCTACGGCCGCGACCAGCACCACATCACCGAAGCCGAGTTCAAGGCCGTGGCCCGCGCGCTGCGCGAGGCCGTCGAGCCGGACCCGCGGGTGTCCGGGGTGCCCTCGACCAAGGGCGCGCTGTAGATGGGTGACGCGCTGATCTACGTCCTGTTCATCGCGGCCGGATTCGCGCTCGGCGGCGCGTACTCGATGTGGACCGTCAACAAGTTCGCCTCCGGCGTGCTGCTCGCGCTGGCGATCATCGCGGCCGCGGGCGGGGTCCTGCGGCTGATCTGATGGGTGCGGTCTCCGGGGCGACGGCACCCGGCGGACTCTGGCGTACCCGCGGGCTGCCGGTGGCGTTCCTCATGGCCGCGACCACCTTCGGTGGGTGGTCGTTGCTGCTGCCGGTGGTCCCGTTCGCGATCAAGCAGGCGGGCGGCTCGGATGCGCTCGCGGGCGCGAGCACCGCGGTCTTCATGGCGACCACCGTCGCCACCCAACTCTGCACGCCGACCCTGCTGCGGAGCTGGGGGTACCGGTGGGTGCTCGCCGTCGGCTGCCTGCTGCTCGGTCTGCCCTCGCTCGCCTTCCTGCTGTCCACCGAAGCCGTTCCCGCGCTGATCATCTCGGCGGTGCGCGGAATCGGCTTCGGCCTGGTGACGGTGGCGGGCAGCGCGCTGATCGGGGAGTTGGCGCCCAAGGAGATCCTCGGCCGGGCCACCGGAGCTCAGGGCATCGCCATCTCGCTGGCCCAGATGGTCGCGCTGCCACTGGGTCTGGCGCTGTTCGGCCGCGGCCAGTCCTCGCTGGTGTTCGTGCTCGCGGCGTTGGTGCCGTTGCTGTCCATCGCCTCGATCGCCGCGCTGCCGTCGATCCCACGGCCAGTGGGGGCCGGCCCGCGGGGACGGCTGCCGCTTCGCCTGCTGCTGGTGCCCTGCCTGGCGATGGTCGTGGTGGCCTCGGCCTACGGCGGGGTCACCAGCCTGCTCCCGATCGCGGTCGAGGACCGGGCGGCGATCGCGGGCGTGGCACTCGCGGTGGTCAGCGGGGCGATCCTGGTCGGGCGGTACGCCGCGGGCGTACTGGCCGACCGGATCGGGCACGGCCGGTCGATGGTGCCTGCGCTGGCCTGCGCGACGCTCGGTGCCGGGCTGTTCGCGGCAGGCGTGATCGGCGACGGCCAGGTCGGATTGCTGATGGCGGGCGCGGTGGCGTTCGGGCTCGGCTTCGGCGCCTGCCAGAACGAGGCGCTGGTCTCGCTGTTCACCGGGGCCGGGCCGGCCAGGCTCGGCGCGGCGAGCGCCGCCTGGAACATCAGCTACGACGCCGGGACGGGGATCGGTGCGCTCACGCTCGGCGTGGTCGCCGGATTCGCCGGCTACACGTGGGTGTTCGTGATCGCGGCTGCGGCCATCGCGCTGGTGATTCCGGTGGCGTGGGTCCGGGCCGATAGAGTTGCCGCATGACCTCCGTCGCCCTCCTCGACTACGGCTCCGGCAACCTGCATTCGGCCCAACGAGCCCTCGCCCGCGTCGGTGCGGACGTCGAGGTGACCTCGGACCCCGCCGTCGCCCTGGCCGCGGACGGACTGGTGGTCCCCGGCGTCGGTGCCTTCGCGGCCTGCATGGAGGGCCTGCGCGCGGTCCGAGGCGAACGCATCATCGGCCAGCGGCTCGCGGGCGGCAGGCCGGTCCTGGGCATCTGCGTCGGCATGCAGATCATGTTCGAGCGCGGCGTCGAGCACGGCGTGGAGGCCGACGGCTGCGGTGAATGGCCGGGCACCGTCGAGATGCTGCAGGCCGAGGTGCTCCCGCACATGGGCTGGAACACCCTGCAGGCCCCGGCGGACAGCGTGCTGTTCGACGGCATCGACGCCGACACCCGCTTCTACTTCGTGCACTCCTACGCCGCGCAGAAGTGGGAGCTCGCCGATTCCGACCTGATCGCGCCCGCGAAGCTGACCTGGGCCGACCACGGCGGGCCGTTCCTCGCCGCGGTGGAGAACGGGCCGCTCTCGGCCACCCAGTTCCACCCGGAGAAGTCCGGTGACGCCGGTGCCGCGCTGCTGGAGAACTGGGTCCGCAGCCTGTGACCGGGCAGCGGCGCGGCCTGTCGATGGGGCGTCTCGCCCTGTTCTCGCTCGGCTCCGCCGCCGCGGTCCTCGCGCTCGCGACCGTCCTGCTGGCGGTGCTGAAGCCGGGACCGGTCGTGGGATTGGTCATCGTCCTCGCCGGGGTTGCGGGTGCGATCGCGGCGATGGGCCTCGTCTCCACCCGGATGACCCGGCGCGCTCTCGACGACTCCGCGGACGACGAACAGAGCGCGGGCGAACAGGGCGGCGACCCGGGAACCGGCTCGCCGCGATGACGGACTAGGGTAGGCGCACGTGAGCCTGGTCCTTTTGCCTGCTGTAGATGTTGCCAACGGTGAAGCTGTTCGCCTCGTTCAGGGAGAGGCCGGCAGCGAGACGAGCTACGGATCCCCCCGGGATGCCGCGCTCGCGTGGCAGAACGACGGTGCCGAGTGGGTGCACCTGGTCGACCTGGACGCCGCCTTCGGCCGCGGCTCGAACCGCGACATGATCGCCGGTGTGGTCGGCGAACTCGACGTGAAGGTCGAACTGTCCGGCGGCATCCGCGACGACGAGTCGCTGCGGGCCGCGCTGGCCACCGGCTGCGCGCGCGTCAACCTCGGCACCGCCGCCATCGAGAACCCCGAGTGGTGCGCCCGCGCCATCGGCGAGTACGGCGACCGGATCGCGGTCGGCCTCGATGTCCGCAACGTCGACGGCCGCTACCAGCTGCGTGGACGCGGCTGGGTCACCGAGGGTGGCGACCTGTTCGAGACCCTCGAGCGCCTCGATCGGGACGGCTGCTCGCGCTACGTCGTCACCGACGTCGGCAAGGACGGCACCCTCACCGGTCCCAACCTGGAGCTGCTCAGCCAGGTCTGCGGCGCCACCAAGGCGCCGGTCGTGGCCTCCGGCGGCGTCTCCAGCATCGAGGACCTCGTCGCGATCGCCGGACTCGTCGACCTGGGCGTCGAGGGCTCCATCGTCGGAAAGGCGTTGTACGCCGGGCGGTTCACGCTCCCCGAAGCGCTCGCCGCGGTCTCGCGATAGCGCCGGACATGAGCCTGCCCCGCGACCCGCACGAGCTGCTCTCCATCGCGAGCGGCCTGCTGGACGCGGCGCAGGAGCGCTTCCTCGAGGGCGTCGGCGCGCCGAGCGCGGTGAGCAAGGGCGCCCGCGACTTCGCCACCGAGCTCGATCTCGAGCTGGAACGACGGCTCAGCGCGGAACTGACCGAGCTGACCGGAATCGGTGTGCACGGTGAGGAATTCGGCGGACCGGACCTGACCGAGGGGCCGGTGTGGGTGCTGGACCCGATCGACGGCACGCTGAACTACTCGTCCGGCCTGCCGACCGCAGGGATGTTGCTCGCGCTGCTCGACGACGGGGTCCCGGTGCTCGGCCTGACCTGGCTGCCCGGGATGGGCCGGCGCTACGCGGCGGTTGTCGACGGCCCGGTGCTGTGCAACGGGGAGGCGTTGCCGCCGTTGGCGAGAGCCTCGCTGTCCGATTCGCTGGTCGGGTTCGGCGCGTTCAACGTCGACGGCAGGGGACCGATCCCCGGGCCCTATCGGGTGCGGGCGCTCGGCGAACTGAGTCGGGTGAGCAGGAGGCTGCGGATCCACGGCAGCACCGGCGCCGACCTGGCCTTCACCGCCGGTGGCGCGCTCGGTGCGTCGGTGGTGTTCGGTCACAACCCCTGGGACAACGCGCCTGGCGTCGCCCTGGTGCGAGCGGCGGGCGGTGTGGTCACCGACCTGGCGGGTGCGCCCTGGCACATCGGGTCGACCTCGGTGCTCGCCGCGGCGCCGGGGGTGCACGAAGAGGTGTTGAATATTCTTGTGGCTCTGGGCGATCCGGGTGACTACCTGGATCGGGACCCGGGGCTACCGGCAGGAAGGCTGACGCAATGACGGTGGCGGTTCGGGTCATCCCGTGTCTGGACGTGGACGCGGGCCGCGTCGTGAAGGGCGTGAACTTCGAGAACCTGCGCGACGCGGGCGATCCCGTGGAGTTGGCGGCGCTGTACGACGCGCAGGGCGCCGACGAGCTGACCTTCCTCGACGTCACCGCGTCCACCTCGGACCGCGGGACCATGATCGACGTGGTGACCCGCACGGCCGAGCAGGTCTTCATCCCGCTCACCGTCGGCGGCGGGGTGCGCACCGAGCAGGACGTGGACCGCCTGCTGCGGGCGGGCGCCGACAAGGTCAGCGTCAACACCGCCGCGATCGCGCGCCCGGAGCTGCTGCGCGAGCTCAGCCAGCGGTTCGGGTCGCAGTGCATCGTGCTGTCGGTGGACGCGCGGACCGTGCCAGAGGGGCAGGAGCCGACGCCGTCCGGCTGGGAGGTCACCACGCACGGCGGCAGGCGCGGCACCGGGATCGACGCGATCGAGTGGGCGCTGCGCGGCGCCGAGCTCGGGGTGGGGGAGATCCTGCTGAACTCGATGGACGCGGACGGCACCAAGGCCGGGTTCGATCTGCCGATGATCCGGGCCGCACGGGCCGCGGTGCACGTTCCGGTCATCGCCAGCGGCGGCGCGGGCGCGGTGGACCACTTCGCCCCTGCCGTGCAGGCGGGCGCGGACGCGGTGCTCGCGGCCAGCGTCTTCCACTTCGGCGAGCTGGAGATCCCGCAGGTCAAGGACGCCATGCGGGCCGAAGGTATCGTGGTCCGATGAGTCTCGATCCCGCAATCGCCGCCCGGCTGAAGCGAAACGACGCCGGCCTGTTCAGCGCGGTCGCCCAGGAGCGGGCCACCGGCGCGGTGCTGATGGTCGCGTGGATGGACGACGAGGCGCTCGCACGCACCCTGGAAACCCGCAAGGGAACCTACTATTCGCGGTCCCGCCAGCAGTACTGGGTCAAGGGCGAGACGTCCGGGCACACCCAGTACGTGCACGAGGTGCGGCTCGACTGCGACGGCGACAGCGTGCTGCTGATCGTCGACCAGGAGGGCGCGGCCTGCCACACCGGCACCCACACCTGCTTCGACGCGGACGTGCTGCTCGCCGACTCCTGACCCCGCCGAGTGTGCAGCTGCCGTCGCTCGACCTGGGGGTTTGCGTCGGCAGGTGCACACTCGGCGGTGGCGGCGGCGACACACCGCGGTCCGGGTTCGCGCCAGTAGAATGGGGCGAAACGGACACACGTCGGCGGTGACGCTGGTGAGAACAGGCCGGTAGGCCGCGACGCGCTCGGACCTGGAGCGTGGGAAGTGGGCAATCGGCCGGTCGAAGGTCTACCGCAGCTGTCCCGGCGCGGCCGGATCCTGCTGCTGTCGGCGGTTGGCCTGCTCGCGGCCCTGATCGTGCTCCCCGTGCTGGTGGGCATGTACACCAGCTGGCTGTGGTTCGGTGAGGTCGGATACCGGACCGTCTGGGTGACGATGCTGGTGACCAGGCTGCTGCTGTTCGCCGCGGTGGCGGTGCTCGTCGGCGGCGCCGTGTTCCTCGCGGTGCTGCTGGCGTTTCGCGCCCGACCGGTGTTCCTGCCTGGGCGGGCCGAGGACGATCCGATCCGGATCTATCGCGACTTCGTGCGGCGCAGGCCGCGCCTTTTCGGGCTGGGCATCCCGATCGTCCTCGGGCTGCTGTGCGGCCTGATCGCGCAGTCGAGCTGGGAGACGGTTCAGCTGTTCCTGCACGGCGGGGCGTTCGGGGTCACGGATCCGCAGTTCGGTCTAGACGTCGGCTTCTACGTCTTCGACCTGCCCTTCTATCGGTCGGTCCTGAACTGGCTGTTCGTGGCGACCGTGTTCGCCTTCCTGGCCAGCCTGACCACGCACTACCTGTTCGGCGGGGTACGCATCTCCTGGAGCGAGGGCGGAATCAGCCGGGCCGCCCGTGTCCAGCTGGCCGTGCTCGCGGGGACGTTTATTCTGCTCAAGGCGGTGGCGTATTGGTTCGACCGGTACGCGCTGCTCTCGAGCGGCCGCAAGGAGCCCACGTTCACGGGCGGTGGCTTCACCGACATCAACGCGGTGCTCCCGGCGAGACTGATCCTGCTCGCGATCGCCCTCATCTGCGCCGCCGCCTTCTTCGCCGCGATCGTGCTGCGCGACCTCCGGGTGCCGGCATTGGCCGCGATCCTCCTGCTGCTGTCCTCGATCCTGGTCGGCGCGGTCTGGCCGCTGGCCGTGGAGCAGTTCTCGGTCCGTCCCAACGCAGCAGACCGGGAGAGTCCGTACATCGAGCGCAACATCGAGGCCACCCGCCAGGCGTACGGCGTCGGCGCGGACAAGGTCGAGTTCCTGCCGTATCCGGGCATCGGCACCAAATCGCCCCGGGACGTGCCCGCCGACGTGACGACGATCGCGAACGCCCGGCTGCTCGATCCGAACCTGCTCTCGCACACCTTCATCCAGCAGCAACAGCTCAAGAACTTCTACGCGTTCCCCGCAACCCTTGACCTCGACAGGTACATGATCGACGGCAAGCTGCGCGACTACGTCGTCGCGGCCCGCGAGTTGACCCCGAGCAGCCTGAGCGGCAATCAGACCCAGTGGGTCAACCAGCACACGGTGTACACCCACGGTGACGGGTTCGTCGCGGCGCCGGCGAACCGGGTGAACGCCGCGGTGCGGGAGGCGGTGGGGGATACCTCGAGCAGCAACAGCGGATATCCGGTGTACACGGTCAGCGACATCGCCAGCCAGGGCTCCGGCCACCAGGTCATCAAAGTGGACCAGCCGCGCATCTACTTCGGCGAACTGATCGCGAGGACCGACCCCGACTATGCGGTCGTCGGTGGTCCGGAGGGTTCCGCGCCACGCGAGTACGACACCGACACCTCCACCTACACCTATGACGGGACCGGCGGTGTCTCGATCGGGAACTGGTTCAACCGGATGGCGTTCGCCGTCAAGTACTCCGAGCGCAACATCATCTTCTCCAAGGCGATCGGATCCGGATCGAGGATCATCTTCAATCGGTCCCCCGCCGAGCGCGTGCACCTGGTGGCCCCCTGGCTGACCACCGACCACGACCCCTATCCCGCCGTGGTGGGCGGGAAGATCGTGTGGATCGTCGACGCGTACACCACGGTGAACAACTACCCGTACGCGCAGCGCAGTTCGCTCGAGGACCTGGTGGTCGGCGCCGAGCCCGCGCCCGTGCGGCGGGGTGGGGAGGTCTCCTACATCCGTAACTCGGTGAAGGCCACCGTCGACGCCTACGACGGCACGGTCACCCTGTACCAGGTCGACCAGCAGGATCCGGTGCTCAAAGCGTGGATGAGCGCCTTCCCTGGCACCGTGCAACCCGAGAGCTCCGTTCCCGCCGAGTTGCGGGCCCACTTCCGGTACCCCCAGGACCTGTTCAAGATCCAGCGCGACATGCTCGCGAAGTATCACGTCGATGATCCGCGAGAGTTCTTCACCACCAACGCATTCTGGTCGGTGCCGAGCGACCCGACCGTCGAGTCCAACCCGTACCAGATGCCGTTCTACGTGCTGGTGGGTGACCAGGCGACCGCGGAGCCGTCGTTCCGGCTGGCCAGCACCATGGTCGGGTTCCGGCGCGAATTCCTCTCCGCCTACATCTCCGCGCACTCCGATCCCGAGGACTACGGCAAGCTGACCGTGCTCGAACTGCCGACCGACACCCTCACGCAGGGCCCACAGCAGATCCAGAACTCGATGATCTCGGACACCCGGGTGGCGTCGGAGCGGACCCTGCTGGAGCGGTCGAACCGGATCCAGTACGGCAACCTGCTGACGTTGCCGATCGCCGACGGCGGAGTGCTCTACGTGGAGCCGCTGTTCACCGAGCGGATCGCGTCGGAACAGAACACGTCGACCTTCCCCCAGCTCGCGCGCCTGCTGGTCAGCTATCGGGAGCCGGGGGCCACGGGCGGGGTCCGGGTGGGATACGCGCCCACCCTGGCGGAGGCGCTGGACCAGGTGTTCGGGGCGGGCACCGGCGGCGTGGCCACGGCGCCGGGATCGGGCGCGGGGCCGCCGCCAGCGCCGCCGCCTGTGGGGGAACCGGCGGGTCCGCCCCCGCCCGCGGTCGCGAATCCGGCGACCGCCGATGAACTGAACAGGGCAATCGCGGAGCTGCGTGAGGCGCTCGATCGGCTGCAACGGGCGGTGGACGCGTACCAGACCGAACCGCCCCGGTAGATACCCTCGCCGACAACCGATCCTGGGTACTAGCCGTTGTAGTAGTGCCTTGTATTCTTCGCGTGTGGGCTCACAGGGGATGACGATCGCGCGGATGCGCGGTGCCTTCGTGGGCTCGACCTCCGGCGCGGTGAGCGTCGCCGCTCACGCGCTGGGCGGGGGCACGGCTCCCGCGGAGAGTTCGGTGGTCCTGCTGATGCTGGGCTGCGCGGCCGTCGGTGCGGTCATCGCGTCCGTGCGGGTGGATCGACATCAGCTGTTGTTCGTGGCCGCCGCGCTGACCCTGGGCCAGGCGATCGGGCACATCGCGCTCGCGATGGGCGCTGTTCACGTGCACGGGCCGCAGCTCGGTCCGCAGATGGTCGCCGCGCACGCCGCCGCCGTCGCGGTGACCGCCGTGCTGATCCGGGCCGGTGAGCGCGGATGTGTCTCAGTGCTTTCGGCACTGAGCCGGAGAGTTCCGGCGCCGTTCACCGAGGTGCCGGTCCTGGTACCTGTCGCGGTCTGCGCCCCTGCAGATTCGCCGCCGCTCGCCCGCTGGCTGCTGGTCGGCTCGGGCACCGGCACCCGCGGCCCGCCGCCGTCTGCCTAGTCGACGTCAACCGACATCCCTGTCTGGGCGCCAGTCCGAGCAGGGGTGATCTTGACGCGTACCTTCGCCGTTCCGCCGTCAGCGTGGTGCTCACCAGAGCCCGCGCGGTGGAGTGCGCCCAGAAGGCCGCGGACCCGGGCCGAAAGCCCTTCCTCGGGGGCGCATTTGACAGCGTCCGCCGCCCTCCCTAGGTTACTGGAAACCATTTTCATTTGAGTTTGGTGCCGCGCGCCCATGCGCCGCGGCCTATGAAGGAGATTTGATGAGCAAGTTCCGTAGTGTCGGCGTGGGCGCTGCCGCCGCCGTGGCGATCGGGCTGATGTCCACCGGTGTGGCCCACGCCGACACCTTCGTGCCGCTGCCCGACGGGCAGAAGGCCGGACCGGGTGCGGTCGTCTCCCGCACGGGCGAGAGTGCCCTGATCTCGCCGTCACTCGCAGCGAACGGTGCCGGCCGCACCGCGTGGGTCTCGGGCACCGTCACCGCGGACGTCAAGGGCATCACCAAGGAAGGTGAGGCGGGGCCGTTCAACGGTGCCACCAACGACAAGGGCACCAACAACTCGTCCACGCACGGGGTCTCGCGGATCAGCACCGGCTACATCGTGGGCTGCCAGGTCGACATCACCGGCCTCGGCGGCTCCATCGGCGCAGGCATCGACCTCTCGGGACCGTCGGTCTCCAGTTCGCTGACCGTTCCGGTCTCCGCCGGCCAGGTCAAGTTCGTCGGTGTCGCGGGCAAGGACATCAAGAAGAACGGCAAGTACTCGGTCCAGTACCAGGACACCCAGCTCGAGATCCAGAACTGCGGCGGATTCGCCCAGGCCCGCTCCTACACCGTGGTCGAGATCGTCGGCAACGACTACTCCAAGACCACCCTGTACGGCCAGCCCTTCAGCATCGGCTGACCCAGCCCACCCCCGAACCTGAAACCTGAACCCTCAAAGGGGAATTCATGAACACCAGCACGAACGGCCTGCGTCGCGGGCTGCAGATCTCCGCCGTCGGCGCGGCCACGGCCGTCGCGGTCGGCTTCCTGTCGGCGGGTGCGGCCAATGCCGACACCTTCGTGCCGCTGCCCGGCGGGACCATCTCCAAGACGCTTGTCGACGGCACCGTCGTCACCGTCGCCATGACCGGTGAGTCCGCGAACATCTCGCCGTCGATGGGTGCGACCCCGCTGCACCGCAACGTGTGGGTCTCCGGCAGCGCCAAGGTCGAACTGTCCGGCGACAACGCTGACGGCGGCAAGATCGAGCCCGGTTACGTGGTGGCCTGCCAGCTGACCCTGGGTGGCAAGGGCGGCGCCGACACCGGCATGTCCTCCAACTGGGAGGGCGAGAGCGTCAAGCAGACCGCCAAGGGTGCGGGCAACCTGTCCATCGCTCCCGGCCAGGCCAAGAACGTCAAGCTCCTCGACCTGGAGAAGGCCGACGACTTCGGTGGCGAGTCGCACTCGGGCGCCAACGGCTTCAAGGGCAAGAGCGGCAGCGTCACCTGGGCCGACTCCACCATCGGTGTCGAGGGCTGCGCCGGCTACGCGCAGGCCCGCTCCTACGTCAAGGTCACCGCCAGCACGAAGAACGTCAGCAGCACCGTCACGCTGTGGGGCCAGCCCTTCAGCATCGGCTGATCCGATGAGTCGAGGCGGCCCACCATCGCCGGTGGGTCGCCTCGCTCGGTATCGATCCAAGGAGGATGTCGTGACCGACGATCTGTCCCACTACCGTGCCGACTTCCGCGAGATCGAGAATCGAGTCACCCGAGAGTTCGTGGCCGGGTGGCGCCGCCCGGCGATCACCGCGGTGGTCCTCGTTTTGACGTTTGGCCTCGCGCTTCCCCATGCGGGGTCGCTGCCGGCGTGGGCTGTACTCGCGGGAGGTCCCAACCCGGAACATGTCGCGACGCCCGCGCCACTGCGGCTGTTCATCGTGTTCGTCGTGATCTTCGGGGTCATCGTCTCGTTGCTGGGCACCTGGTCACGACGATGGGCCATCGCGCAGATAGCGGTGATGGGAACGGGTGTGGGGACGGTGATCGGACTGCTCGGCTACTGGTCACAACAGAGCCTGCCGCCCGGAATCCGCCCAACGGGAATCGAATACGGGCTGATCCTCACGTGGGCGGGGATGGCCGCCCTCACCGCGCTGTGGGTCCCGGTGGTCCTCAGTCGCGCGAACATCATGCAGGCCGACGTCTCAGCGCCGCGGTGAACGCTTCGGTCGACGGGTTGTTCGCTGGTTCTGAGGTAGATCTGTGACACGCGACTGTGCGCGAGGTTCGAAGAGGAACCTCGCGCACAGTCGCGTTGTGGCCGGATCGTGGTGCCATGGTTCATGGGCCAGGGGGCAGGCCAGGAGCCGCGGCGCCGTCGAGCTCGGCGCCACCCGGGTTCGGTCGCGTGAGGGGCGCGGCCGAGTGGTCCGGGTGCGTTCTTGGGTGGGGTCAGCCGATGCTGAAGGGCTGGCCCCAGAGGGTGACG
>NZ_QAOZ01000025.1:0-64404 GCF_003050885.1 Rhodococcus sp. OK611 | reverse complement strand
TGCACGAACTCGAGCGGACGGACAAGTCCACCGCACTGATCACCATGTGCGCCGGCGGCGCGCTGGCCACCGGCACCATCATCGAGCGGATCTGATCCGGCCATGAAGCGCCCACCGATGCTCGATACGCAGTTCACCCGAATCATCATCAAATGGATGTCGAAGACGAACGTGATCGCGTACCGGGCCACCGGTGGGCGTGTCGGCGGTAAGTGGCGGGTCGGCAGCGCCGCGAAGAGCGGCCTGCCGATCTGCCTGCTCACCACCACCGGCCGCAAGAGCGGCGAGCCCAGGGTGAGCCCACTGCTGTTCCTCGAGGACGGCGACCGGGTCGTGCTCGTCGCCTCGCAGGGCGGCCAGCCCAAGAACCCGCTGTGGTACCTGAACCTGAAGGCCGATCCCAATGTGAAGGTCCAGATCCGTTCCGACGTGCGCCATCTGGTCGCGAAGGTCGCGGACGATGCCGAGCACGCGGAGCTGTGGCCCAAGCTCGTGGCGATGTACCCCGAGTTCGACGATTACCAGTCCTGGGTCGAACGCAAGATCCCGGTCGTGGTCTGTTCGTAGCAATTGCGGGCCCGTTGACAGACAATCTGGGGGGAGCCCGCAGGATTGCCGATCCGGCAGGTGCGTGCTCCGCGCTGTTGCACCTCAACGGATAGGGAGATTTCGTCATGACGGCTGGCCCCCAAGATCAGATCCTGGACCGACGCGAACTCGCCTCGGCGCTCCTGCGGGCGCTCGAGATGCGGCACGAGGTCCTCGATGCCATCGTCGACAGTGACGACCACGCCGCCGCCGTACGCAGCGTGAGCGCGCTCCTCGAGACGACCGAGGACAACGCGAATGCGGTGCTGGGTCTTCAGCTCGGGCGCCTGACCCGGCTCGAGCGCGACCACCTCCGCGACGAGGTCACCAACCTGGACGCGACGCTGAAGTGGCTGCCGGAACAGCGCCCCTTCAGCACCGGCACGAACGTGCGGCTGCGCCCGTTCACCTACAACGACGAGGACGCGGAGCTCTACCGGCGGCGCTCGGCCGAGCAGCTCGATGCCGACGGCACGCCGTGGCAGGAGGATCGCATCGAGGAGGAGCGCCGGGCAGGCCTGAACCGGGTCGACGAGGAGACCGCGGCATGGTTCGTCGCGGAGAACACCAGCGGCGACCGGCCGGAGTGCGTCGGGCTGGTGTTCGGCGAACTACACGAAGGCGAGGTGGACCTCGCGGTGTGGGTGGCGCCCGAGGCGCGCAAGCAGGGCTACGGCACCGCCGTGATCAAGCTGTCGCGGCCGGAACTCGCCGCCTACTTCCCCGGCACGACGGTCATCGTCCGCTCCCCCGTCTAGGCGCTTCGCGCCTGTGCGCGGTTGACGAGTCCACACACTCGTCAACCGCGCACGGGCGGCGGAGCCGCTTTACGCCCCGTAGACCGGGGTGGGGGTCTCCGCCTTCTCGAGCAGGTCGGCCACGACGGGGCCGATCTCCTTCGGGTCCCAGCGATCGCCCTTGTCCTGCACGGGGCCGTGCCGCCAGCCCTCGGCGACGGTGATCTTGCCGCCCTCGACCTCGAACACCCGGCCGGTGACGTCCTTCGACTCGGCGCTGCCCAGCCAGACCACCAGCGGGGAGATGTTCTCCGGCGCCATCGCGTCGAAGCCCTCCTCGGGAGCGGCCATCGCCTCGGCCATCGCGCCGCCCGCGCCCACCGTCATCCGGGTGCGCGCCGCCGGCGCGATCGCGTTGACGGAGACGCCGTAGTTCTTCAGCTCGGCGGCGGCCTGGATGGTCATCTCCGCGATGCCCGCCTTGGCGGCCGCGTAGTTGCCCTGACCGATGCTGCCCTGCAGGCCGGCACCCGAGCTGGTGTTGATGATCCGCGCGTCCACCGGACGTCCGGCCTTGGACTCGGCGCGCCAGTACGCGGCCGCGTGCCGCAGCGGGGCGAAGTGGCCCTTGAGGTGCACCCGGATGACCGAGTCCCACTCCTGCTCGCTCATGCCGACCAGCATCCGGTCGCGCAGGAAGCCCGCATTGTTGACCAGCACGTCGAGGCCACCGAAGTTGTCGATGGCGGTCTTGATCAGGTTCTGCGCGCCGTCCCAGTCCGCGACGTCGTCGCCGTTCACCACGGCCTGTCCGCCCGCGGCGATGATCTCCGCGACGACCTGCTCGCCGGGGCTCTCACCGGTCGCGGTGCCGTCGCCGCCGACGCCGATGTCGTTCACGACGACCTTCGCGCCCTCGGCCGCGAACGCCAGTGCGTGCGCCCGTCCGATACCGCGGCCCGCGCCCGTCACGATGACGACGCGACCCTCTACCAATCCACTCACTTCTGCTCCTCCATCACTGGCTTGTTGGATGTCTCTGCGTCCGACGCCGCCAGGAACGCGGGGCGCTCGCCGCCGCCGTGCACCGTCAGTGTCGAACCGCTGACGTAGGACGCCAGCGGCGATGCCAGGAAGGTCGCACAGTTCCCGATGTCCTCGGGCCGCGCCATCCGACCCAGCGGGACGGTCTTGCTCACCGCGGCGAGGCCGTCGGCCCCGCCGTAGTGCAGGTGGCTCTGCTCGGTCTCGACCAGGCCGACCACGATCGAGTTCACCCGGACCTTCGGCGCCCACTCCACCGCGAGGCTGGCCGCGAGGCTGTCGATGCCGGCCTTGGCGGCGCCGTAGGCGGCGGTGCCCGGCGACGGGCGGCTGCCGCTGACGCTGCTGATCATCACGATCGAGCCGCCGGTGTCCTGCTTCTGCATGACGGCGTTCGCGATCTGCGAGATCAGGAGCGGGGCGAGCAGGTTGAGCTCGACGATCTTCGAGTGGAAGCGGGGGCTGGCGTCCGCGGCCAGGGCGTACGGCGCCCCGCCCGCGTTGTTGACGACGGCGTCGAGGCGGCCGTGGGTGGCGACGATCGAGTCGATCATCGACTGCACCTGCTCGGCGTCGCGAAGGTCGCAGGAGATGAACTCCACGCCGCGACCATCCACCTCGATCGGCTCGTCGGCCGGCCGTCGCGCGCAGGTCACCACCGTGGCGCCCGCGCGCAGAAACGCGCGGCTGATGCCCGCGCCCACGCCGCGCACTCCGCCGGTGACCAGCACCACGCTGCCGTCAAG
Source organism: Rhodococcus sp. OK611 (assembly GCF_003050885.1). Taxonomy (NCBI): domain Bacteria; kingdom Bacillati; phylum Actinomycetota; class Actinomycetes; order Mycobacteriales; family Nocardiaceae; genus Rhodococcus; species Rhodococcus sp. OK611. The sequence continues at coordinate 61,289 of NZ_QAOZ01000025.1, read as the reverse complement.
ACCTAGATCCACCAGTACCTCCACTGTCAGGGATTCTCTGCGGGTCGGGGGTCATCCGCCGAAAAGCGAACTCCAGCCCGACCCGCAGGTGTGCTAACTTACCAAGCAATCGCTTGGTTTGGCGACCTACCTAAGGAATCACGATGGGAATCACTTCCAAATCCGATGGGGCCGGCATCACCACGGTCACCGTCGACTACCCGCCGGTGAACGCCATCCCGTCTAAGGGATGGTTCGAACTGGCCGACGCCGTCCTCGCGGCGGGCAAGGATCCGAGCACCCACGTGGTGATCCTGCGAGCCGAGGGTCGCGGCTTCAACGCCGGCGTCGACATCAAGGAGATGCAGGCCACCGAGGGTCACGGCGCACTGATCGACGCCAACCGCGGCTGCGCGGCGGCGTTCTCCGCGGTCTACGACTGCGAGGTTCCCGTCGTGGTCGCCGTCAACGGCTTCTGCGTCGGTGGCGGCGTCGGCCTGGTCGGCAACGCCGACGTCATCGTCGCGTCCGACGACGCCGTCTTCGGCCTGCCCGAGGTCGACCGCGGCGCACTCGGCGCGGCCACGCACCTCGCCCGCCTGGTCCCCCAGCACATGATGCGCACGCTGTACTACACGGCCAAGAACGTCGACGCCCAGACGCTCAAGCACTTCGGCTCCGTGTACGACGTCGTCCCGCGCGCCGAGCTCGACGCGTGTGCACTCAAGATCGCAGGCGAGATCGCCGCCAAGGACACCCGGGTCATCCGGCGCGCCAAGGAAGCGATCAACCGCATCGACGTGATGGACGTGCACACCAGCTACCGGATCGAGCAGGGTTTCACGTTCGAGCTGAACCTCGCCGGCGTCGCCGACGAGCACCGCGACGAGTTCGTCGCCACCGGCAAGCCGCGCGCGAACAAGTAGGGAGTTGAAAGACAATGCGTGACAAGAGGATGTCGCTCGACGAGGTCGTCGGCGAACTGCGCAGTGGCATGACGATCGGCCTCGGCGGCTGGGGCTCGCGCCGCAAGCCGATGGCGTTCGTGCGCGCGATTCTGCGCTCGGACATCAAGGACCTGACCGTCGTCACCTACGGCGGACCGGACCTGGGCCTGCTGTGCTCGGCGGGCAAGGTCAAGAAGGCCTACTACGGCTTCGTGTCCCTGGACTCCGCGCCGTTCTACGACCCCTGGTTCGCCAAGGCCCGCACCACCGGCGCCATCGAGGTCCGCGAGATGGACGAGGGCATGGTCAAGTGTGGCCTCGAGGCCGCCGCGGCCCGCCTGCCGTTCCTGCCGATCCGCGCGGGCCTCGGCTCGGACGTCCTGAACTTCTGGGGCGACGAGCTCAAGACCGTCACTTCGCCGTACGCCGACGAGTCCGGCAAGGCCGAGACGCTCATCGCGATGCCCGCGCTGAACCTGGACGCGTCGTTCGTGCACCTGAACCTGGGCGACAAGCACGGCAACGCCGCCTACAACGGCGTCGACCCGTACTTCGACGACCTGTACTGCATGGCCGCCGAGAAGCGCTACGTCTCCGTCGAGCGCATCGTCGAGACCGAGGAGCTGGTGAAGGCCGTTCCGCTGCAGCAGCTGATCCTCAACCGCATGATGGTCGACGGCGTCGTGGAGGCCCCGAACGGCGCCCACTTCACCCTCGCAGGCGAGAGCTACGGCCGCGACGAGAAGTTCCAGCGTCACTACGCGGAGGCCGCCAAGACCCCCGAGTCGTGGCAGGTCTTCGTTGACACCTACCTGTCCGGCAGCGAGGACGACTACCAGGCCGCCGTCAAGAAGTTCGCAGAGGAGCAGGCATGACCTCCACCGAGACCATCACCCGCGCGGAGTACTGCGCGATCGCGTGCGCCGAGATCTTCTCGGGCGCGGGCGAGATCATGGCCAGCCCGATGTCCACGCTGGCGACCATCGGCGCGCGGCTGGCGCGGCTCACCACCGAGCCCGACCTGCTCATCACCGACGGTGAGGCGCTGATCTTCGCCGACACCCCCGCGGTCGGCGCCAAGGCCCCGATCGAGGGCTGGATGCCGTTCCGCAAGGTGTTCGACGTCGTCGCCTCCGGCCGCCGCCACGTGGTCATGGGCGCCAACCAGATCGACCGGTACGGCAACCAGAACCTGTCCGCGTTCGGTCCGCTGCAGCAGCCGACCCGCCAGATGTTCGGCGTCCGCGGCGCCCCCGGCAACACCATCAACCACGCCACCAGCTACTTCGTCCCGAAGCACTCCTCGCGGGTGTTCGTGGACAAGGTGGACGTGGTCTCGGGTGTCGGCTACGACAAGGTCGATCCCTCGAACCCGGCGTTCAAGTACCTGCACTTGCACCGCGTGGTCAGCAACCTGGGCGTCTTCGACTTCGGCGGACCGGACCACACCCTGCGCGCGCTCAGCCTGCACCCGGGCGTCACCGCGGCCGAGGTCGCCGAGAACACCTCCTTCGAGGTCGCCGGGCTGGCCGAGGCGGGCGTCACCCGCGAGCCCACCGCCGAGGAGCTGCGCCTGATCCGCGAGGTCATCGACCCGCGCGGTCTGCGTGAGCGCGAGGTCCAGGCATGACCGCCGTCCTGCGCACGGCGCTGACCGAACTGGTCGGCATCGAGCACCCGATCGTGCAGACCGGCATGGGCTGGGTCTCCGGCCCGCGCCTGACCGCGGGCACGTCCAACGCGGGCGGCCTGGGCATCCTCGCCTCGGCGACGATGACCTACGACGAGCTCGAGGCAGCGGTCCTGCGGACCAAGGAGCTGACCGACAAGCCGTTCGGCGTCAACATCCGCGCCGACGCGACGGACGCTCAGCAGCGCATCGACCTGCTGATCCGCGAGAAGGTCAAGGTCGCCTCGTTCGCGCTGGCACCCAAGAAGGACCTGATCAGCAAGCTCAAGGACAACGGCGTCGTCGTGGTCCCGTCCATCGGCGCCGCCAAGCACGCCGTCAAGGTCGCCTCCTGGGGCGCCGACGCGGTGATCGTGCAGGGCGGCGAGGGCGGCGGCCACACCGGCCCGGTCGCCACGACGCTGCTGCTGCCGTCGGTGCTCGACGCGGTCGACATCCCGGTGATCGCGGCCGGCGGCTTCTTCGACGGCCGCGGCCTGGCAGCTGCGCTGTCCTACGGCGCCGCGGGCGTCGCGATGGGCACCCGCTTCCTGCTCACCAGCGACAGCGCAGTGCCGGACTCGGTCAAGCAGGAGTACCTCAAGCGCGGCCTGCAGGACACCACCGTGTCCGTGAAGGTCGATGGCATGCCGCACCGGGTGCTCAACACCGACCTGGTCAACAGCCTCGAGAAGTCCAGCTACGCACGGGGTCTCATCGCCGCGGCCAGGAACGCTCCCAAGGTCAGGGCGATGACGGGCATGAAGTGGTCGACTCTCCTCAAGGAGGGCCTCGACATGAAGAAGTCCACGGACAAGACCTGGCTGCAGGTCATCATGTACGCCAACACCCCGATGCTGCTCAAGGCCGGCCTGGTCGACGGCAACACCGAGGCGGGCGTGCTCGCGTCAGGTCAGGTGGTCGGCATGGTCGACGACCTGCCGAGCTGTCAGGAACTGATCGACCGGATCATGGCGGACGCCGTGAAGCGGATCGACGCACTGGGCGCGCTGCGCGCCTGAGCTCGGGAGCGCACTCCCCACACTGAAGGGCACCATCGGCCGGTTCATCCGGCCGGCGGTGCCCTTCAGTCGTTTGCGGCGGCCGCGGCCATCCGGGCGCGGACCTCGGGCCTGCGCAGCGGCGGCACCGTGGCCGGTGGCTGCTTGCGGGAGGGCAGCACCCCGAGCAGCCGCATCGTGGTCGCCGTGACCTCGGCGACCGCCTGCTCGAAGGGCTCTCGGGTGGCGTCGGACAGCTTCTGCACCCCGCTCACCTTCCGCACGTACTGACGGGCGGCCGCCTCGATCTCCTCCGCGGTGGCGGCCGGCTCGAGGCCGCGGAGCTCGGTGATGTTTCGGCACATATCCCGACGATAACCCCGAGCCACCGCCCGCGCGCGATGAGTTCCGTGTCACCCCGTAACTATTTTGGCTCCAGGGGTAACCCGCTCCGGTATTGTCCGGCGATGTGAATGGATCCGGAGACCACCCAGTCGAAGCAGCCGGCCCGGGCCGGCCCCGAGATCCCCAGGTCGACCGGTCGGTCCTCGATGCGACCATTGCGCTGCTCGTCGAGTCGGGCTACCAGAAGACCACCATCCAGGCCATCGCCCGACGGGCCAAGGTCAGCGCGCCCGCGATCTACCGCCGCTGGGCCACCCGCGAGATGATCATCGAGGACGCGATCTTCGGCCTCGAGTCCATGGGCGACGTGCCGCTCCCCCCGAGCACCGACGACCTGCACGCCGACCTCCTGGCCTGGACGCGCAGTTTCCTCGAGCGCGCCGCGCACCCGGCCGCCCGCTCCGCGATACCAGGGCTGATGTCCACCTGGAATCACAACGAGGGCGTCTACGAGCGGCTCGTCCAGCGGGCCGAGGTGCCCGCCCGCAAGGCGCTGCTCGACCGGATCCAACTGGCTGAGCCGGACGCGGAGCCGGCCGCCGCCGCGTCCACCGCGGACACCGTCTTCGACCTGCTGGTGTCGGCCACCATGCTCCGCGGCGTCTCGCGCGGATTCGAGGACTCGGACGCGTGGTGCGAGCGGATCGCCGACGCACTGTTCGCGCTGATCGGCACCATCGACTGACGGACACCGTCGTCCGGGTCCACCGACGAGTTCGGCCCCGTACTCCTCCGGCAGGAGGGGTACGGGGCCGAATCTGCTTGCGCGGAGAGGTTTTAGCCCAGGCGCTCGATGATCGTCACGTTCGCGGTGCCGCCACCCTCGCAGATGGTCTGCAGGCCGTAGCGCCCACCGGTGCGCTCGAGCTCGTTGAGCATGGTCGCGAACAGCTTGGTGCCGGTCGCGCCGAGCGGGTGCCCGTTCGCGATCGCGCCGCCGTTGGCGTTGACCTTCGCCGGGTCCGCGCCGATCTCCTTGATCCAGGACAGCACGACGGGGGCGAAGGCCTCGTTGATCTCGATGACGTCGATGTCATCGATGGTCAGGCCGGCCTTCTCCAGCGCGTACTTGGTCGCGGGGATCGGCGCGCTGAGCATGAAGATCGGCGAGGCGCCGCGGGCGCTGATGTGGTGGATCCGGGCGCGGGGCTTGAGGCCGTGCGCCTTCACCGCGGCCTCGGAGGCGAGCAGCGTCGCGCTGGCGCCGTCGGAGATCTGGCTCGCCAGGGCCGCGGTCAGGCGTCCGCCGTCGGTCAGGGTCTTGAGCCCGGCCATCTTCTCCAGGCTGGTCTCGCGCGGGCCCTCGTCGATGCTGAACTCGCCGACCGGCACGATCTCCTTGTCGAATCGGCCCTCGGCGATCGCCTTGCGCGCGCGCTCGTGGCTCTGCAGCGCCCAGCGCTCCATCTCCTCGCGGCTGATGTCCCACTTCTCGGCGATCAGCTCGGCGCCGTGGAACTGCGAGACCTCTTCGTCGCCGTAGCGGTGCTCCCAGCCCTTCGAGCCCTTGAACGGGGTCTCGAAACCGAACTGCTCGCCGACGACCATCGCGGAGGCGATCGGGATCATGCTCATGTTCTGCACGCCGCCGGCCACCATCAGGTCCGCGGTTCCGCTCAGGATCGCCTGCGCTGCAAAGTGAACGGCCTGCTGGCTGGATCCACACTGACGGTCGACGGTGACACCGGGGACATCCTCGGGGTAGCCGGCGGCCAGCCAGGCGGTGCGCGCGATGTTGCCGGCCTGCGGGCCGATCGCGTCGACACAGCCGAACACGACGTCGTCGATCTCGCTCGGGTCGACCTGGTTGCGCTCGAGGAGCTGCTTGATCACCCCGGCGCCGAGGTCCGCGGGGTGCACCGCGGAGAGGGCACCGCCCTTCTTGCCGACCGCGGTGCGGATGGCGTCAACAATGTATGCCTCAGGCATGGAAACTCCCTACGAATCGGACCGTGACTGTGGGCTGGAGAGCCCGTCGAGCACAATGGCGAGATACTGCTTGGCGACCGTTTCCGCGGTCATCGGGCCTCCCGGCCGGTACCAGCGCACCGGAACCCAGACGGTGTCGCGCATGAAGCGGTACACCAGCTCCACGTCGATGTCGGGGCGGAAGCTGCCGTCGGCGATGCCCGCCTCGAGGACCGAGACCCACAGGCCCCGGAACTCCTTGTTGCGATCGGTGATGTACTCGAAGCGCTCGTTGCCGACCAGGTGCTTGGCCTCGTCCTGATAGATCGCGACCGCGGCGTGCGAACCGTCGATCGCCTCGAAGGACGCGATCACCATCGCCTCGAGGGTGGCGCGCGATCCGAGACCGGCCGCGACGATGTCGCGGTAGCGGCCGAACAGCTCGTCCAGGAAGCCCTTGAGGATCTCGTCGACCATGGACTCCTTGGAGTCGAAGTGGTGGTAGAGACTGCCGGACAGGATCCCGGCCGAGTCGGCGATGTCGCGCACCGTGGTGGCGCGCAGACCGCGCTCGGCGAACAGGGCGGCCGCCAGCGCGAGGAGTTCGGCGCGGCGGCCGGACTTGCTGGCAGACTCTTCGGCAGCTCTCGGCGGAGGGGTCACACTCGACAGAGTATCAACCAAGCGCTTGTTAGGGTATCGGGGTGCAGCAAAACACTTGCGCCGTGATCACCGGCGGATCGGGCGGCATCGGGATCGAGATCACCCGGCGGCTCGCCGCCCAGGGGCTCCCTGTCGCGTTCACCTACCGTTCCGGCGCCGAGCGCGCCGCCGCCCTGGTCGAGGAGATCACCGCTGCGGGCGGGCGGGCCCGTGCCGATGCCGTCGACCTGACCGACCGGGACCGGGTCGCACGGTGGGCGCGGGAGATCACGGCCGAGCTCGGCGATCCGTCGGTGCTGGTGCACGCGGCGGGCCCGCACATCCCGATGGTCCACCTGTCCAAGGTCTCCCCCGACACCTTCTCCGAGCATCTCGGAGCCGAGGCCACCGCGTTCTTCGCGCTCGTGCACGCCCTGTTGCCCGGGCTCCGCGCGGCGCGCGGCTCGGTGGTCGCGGTGACCACGGCGGCCACCGACCGCTTTCCCGTCCGCGACGGCCTCTCGTCCGGGACCAAGGGCGCCGTCGAGGCGCTGGTCCGGGCGTTCGCCGCCGAGGAGGGCCGCTACGGCGTCCGCTTCAACTCCGTTGGCCCCGGCATGCTCACCGACGGCATGGCCGAACGCCTGATGGGCAACGCCGACCTCGATGAGCGCGCGCAGGCCGTCGCGATGAGCCGGATCCCCCTGCAGCGCTTCGGCTCCGCGGTCGACATCGCCGAAGCCGTCTGCTTCCTCGCGAGCGACAAGGCCGGCTTCATCACCGGCCAGAAGCTGAACGTCGACGGCGGCTACACCGTCTAGGCGGCTCCGCCGCCCGTGCGCGGTTGACGAGTGTCAGGACTCGCTAACCGCGCACAGGCGGGACACGGGTTTTCGTCCCGCCTATGCCACCCCTCGCGGCGCAGGACCTGCTCGACCTCCCCGGCCACCAGGCACGGGGTCACGACCACCTCCTCGTAGCCGAACACCAGCCGTGGCCGATCGGCGAGTTCGGCGGCGTTGTCGCGGCGACGGTCCCGGAAGGCGACCTCGCGCGCGGAGTGCGACCGGCGGCCGTCGAGGCGCACGATCAGCGGGACACCGTGTTCGCTGTAGTCGCAGTCCTCCCAGAGCGTGCGGCCGTCGACCACCACCGGCTCCTGCCTGCGTGCCACGGGAAGTCCGTGGGCCTGTTCGACATCGACCGCGAAGCGGTACTCGAGCATCGACTGGACGCCTTCGGCCAGCAGCCGGACGGCCGCCTCGAGCGCTTTCCGGTAGCGACGCGGGGTCCGCTCGTTCATCCGGCGCCGGACGTCGTCCAACCGGACGCGAGCGTTGGTGACGGTGCCGATCAGGCTGACGTATGCCTCGCGCGCCGACGGCTGCGCGATGGCGTGGTCTAGCGCGGTGTCCGCGCGGGTCGTGCGCGGTGGCAGGAGGTCGCCGGCACCGATGTGCCGTTGCGCGCGCGACCGGTGCACCACCACCCCGGGATGCAGGACGCTCCCCCGCGCGGGCACCACGCGATCGTTGTGCACCGCGTGTCCGACCGCGGTCGCGGGTTGACCGATCGCGGAGACACCGTAGGGAACTGTGACGTGGACGGGACCGGCCTCGCTCACTGGGACCATCCCCCACAGCTCCGCGGCCGTCCGGTGACTGAGCAGCGCCGTGGTCCCGCCGTAGAGAAGGGCGGCCTCGAGAATTGCCTCGCGAGTGAGCGCGCCCGAGGTGATCGCGTACACCCCGTGCAGCACCCGCTGCCAGCTCCCGGTCTCGAGGCGCTGTCGCGTTCGCGACGGCGGGAATCCGAGGGCGTGCAATTGCGCCGCGGTGACCAATCCGTACTGGCGGTCGACGAGGGCCTGGAGCGCTGCGGGCGAGAACGTTGCGGGCATGCCGACGACACTGGCGTCGGGTACCGACCGGATCGACGAGATCGGGCCGGGTTATCCACAGGCGCTACGCGCCTGTGCGTGGTTGACGAGTGTCAGCACTCGTCAACCACGCACAGGCGGCGGAGCCGCCTAGGCGCGCTGGCTGGAGATGGAGACGATCTCGCCGGTGAGGTAGGTCGTGTAGTCGCTGGCGAGCATCGCGATGGTCGCGGCGATCTCCCACACCTCGGCGGCGCGACCGAAGGCCTCACCCTCGGCCAGCTTGTCGAGCAGTTCCTCGCTGGTCACCTTCGCCAGGAACGCGTGGCGGGCGATGGACGGCGCGACGGCGTTGATGCGGACGCCGTACTCGGCGGCCTCGATCGCGCTGCAGCGGGTCAGCGCCATGACGCCTGCCTTGGCCGCCGCGTAGTGCGCCTGCGAGTGCTGCGCGCGCCAGCCGAGCACGGAGGCGTTGTTGACCAGGACGCCGTTGTGCTCGACCGACTTGAAGTAGCGAAGCGCCGCGCGGGTGGCGCGGAAGGTGCTCGTCAACGTGATGTCGAGGACGCGGTCCCACTGCTCGTCGGTCATGTCCACGACCGGCGTCTCGCCGCCGAGGCCCGCGTTGTTGACCAGGACGTCGATGCGGCCGAGCTTCTCGGCGGAGCCGGCGATCAGCGCGTCGACCTGCTCGGTGCTCGAGACGTCGCAGACGAACGACTCGACCTGCTGGCCACCGAACTCGGCCGACAGCTTCTCCACGGTCTCGCCGAGGCGACGCTCGTGGAAGTCCGAGACCAGCACGTCGGCGCCCTCGAGCAGCGCCCGGCGCGCGGTGGCGAAGCCGATACCGGTGCCCGCGGCCGCGGTCACGACGACCTTCTTGCCCTTGAGCAGGTTGTGGCCCTCGATCTCGGCGGGGGCGACTGCCAGGGGGGACTTGAGGGAAGTGGTCACGGTCGAGCCTCTCGGGGAAGTCCGAGCACCCGCTCGGCGATGATGTTTCGTTGGATTTCGTTCGAGCCGCCGTAGATGGTGTCGGCCCGGCTGAACAGGAACAGGCGCTGCTGGTCGCTCAGGTCGGCGTCGGCGCCGAACGGCCCGTTGCCCGCCAGCAGCGAGTCCGCACCGGCGACCTCCATCGCGAGCTCGCCGAGACCGCGGTGCCAGTTGGCCCACAGCAGCTTGGCCACCGAGGCCTCGCCGCCCTGGGCGCTGGCGTCGACCGCGGACAGGGTGCGCATGGCGTGCGCGCGCATCACCTGCAGGCCCATCCAGGCGCGGGTGAGCTTGTCCTTGATGACGGGGTCGGAGGCCGCGCCGTTGCGCTCGGCCAGCTCGACGATCTCCGACAGTTCCTTGGCGAAGCCGACCTGCTGGCCGAGCGTGGAGATGCCGCGCTCGAAGGTGAGGGTGCCCATCGCGACCGACCAGCCCTGGCCGACCTCGCCGACCACCAGGTCGGCGTCGGTGCGGGCGTCGTCGAAGAACACCTCGTTGAACTCGGAGGTGCCGGTGAGCTGCAGGATCGGCCGCACCTCGATGCCCGGCTGGTCCATCGGGACCAGCAGGTAGGACAGGCCCTTGTGGCGCTGCGAGCCGGGCTCGGTCCGCGCGACCACGAAGCACCACTGCGCGACGTGCGCGAGCGAGGTCCACACCTTCTGCCCGTTGATCCGCCACTGGTCGCCGTCGAGGCGCGCCGAGGTGGAGACCGCCGCGAGGTCGGAGCCCGCGCCGGGCTCGGAGTAGCCCTGGCACCACAGTTCGGAGACCGTGTTGATGCCGGGCAGGAAGCGCCGCTTCTGCTCCTCGGTGCCGAACGCGATCAGCGTCGGCCCGAGCAGCTCCTCACCGAGGTGGCTCACCCGCGCGGGTGCGCCCGAGCGGGCGTACTCCTCATGGAAGATCACCTGCTGGCTCAGCGTCGCGCCCTTGCCGCCGTACTCGGTCGGCCAGCCCAGGCAGGTCCACCCGGCGGCCGCCAGATGGCGGTCCCACGCGAGTCGCTCCTCGAAGGCCTCGTGCTCACGTCCGGGTCCGCCGAGCCCACGCAGACCGGCGAACTCACCGGTGAGATTGTCGGCCAACCACTCACGGACGGTCGCGGCGAACTGCTCGTCGTCTTTGGCTGTCCCCAGCCCCTGGCTTACATCCACCCCGGTAGGATAACCTACCAAGCACTTGCTTTGTAGAGGAGTCCAGTGACCAGTGATGTGAATACCACCCCCGCGGCCCTCGCGAGGGCGGCTCGCGAGTTCGGGGACGCCGAGGCCATCGCCGACGGCGAGACCCATCTCAGCTACTCCGACCTCCTCGACCGCGTGCGCACGGTGGCACGGGCACTGATCGCGCGCGGGATCGAGCCCGGCGACCGCGTCGCGCTCTGGGCCCCGAACACCTATCACTGGGTCATCGCCGCCCTCGCCACGCACTACGCCGGCGCGGTGTTGGTCCCGATCAACACCCGCTACACCGGCACCGAGGCGCTGGACCTGGTGATCCGGACGAAGGCGAGGGCCCTGTTCGTCGTCGGCCCGTTCCTCAAGACCGACCGCTGGGCCGACCTGTCCCGCGCGGCCGGGCCGGGCGACCTCGACGTGCTGGACACCGTCATCCGGATACCCTTCGACGAGGCGGCGCCGACCGAGGGCGTCATCGAGTGGCAGCAGCTGGACGACCTCGCCGCGTCGGTGCCCGCCGAGCAGGCGGATGCCCGCGCCCAGGCCGTCGATCCGGACGACATCGCCGACATCCTCTTCACCTCGGGCACCACCGGCAAGAGCAAGGGCGTGCTGAGCGCGCACCGGCAGACGGTGGGCATCGCGGACGCGTGGGCAACCTGCGCCGAGGTCACCAGCGCCGATGCCGAGTTGCTCATCAACCCCTTCTTCCACACCTTCGGCTACAAGGCCGGGATCATGGTGTGTGTCCTGCGCGGCGCCACCATCGTCCCGATGGCGCTGTTCGACGTCCCCAAGGTCGCCGCGAAGATCGCCGAGGCCCGGGTCAGCGTCCTGCCGGGCGCCCCGACCATTCACCAGTCGATCCTCGACCTGCCCACCCGCGACGAGTACGACCTGTCGAGCTTGCGGATCGCCATCACCGGTGCCGCCGCGGTCCCGGTGCGGCTGGTCGAACGAATGCAGTCCGAACTGGGCTTCGACGCCGTGCTCACCGCCTACGGGCAGACCGAGGCCGTCGTGGTGACCATGTGCCGCACCGACGACGACCCGGTCACCGTCTCGACCACCTCCGGGCGCGCCATCCCCGGCATGGAGGTCCGGATCGGCGACAACGGCGAGATCCTGGTCCGCGGCGAGAACGTCATGCTCGGCTACCTCGACGACCCGGAGGCCACCGCGGCGACCATCGACAAGGACGGCTGGCTGCACACCGGCGACGTCGGCGTCATGGACGAGCGCGGCTACATCGACATCACCGACCGGCTCAAGGACATGTACATCTCGGGCGGCTTCAACGTCTATCCCGCCGAGATCGAGAACGCCCTCGCCCGGATCGACGCGGTCGCCGAGTCGGCCGTCATCGGAGTGCCCGACGAGCGGATGGGCGAGGTCGGCCGCGCCTATGTCGTCGCGAAGCCCGGTCGCACCATCACGGCCGAGGAGGTCCTCGCATACTGCAAGGAGCACCTGGCCAACTTCAAGATCCCGCGCTCGGTCGTCGTCGTCGGATCGCTGCCGCGCAACCCGTCCGGCAAGGTCCTCAAGAACGATCTCCGGGAGGGCAAGTCGTGAGTGTTCCCGACGAGGGCGAGGTCGTCACCTACGAGGTCCGCGGCAAGGTCGCGGTCGTCACGATGAACCGACCGAAGTTCCGCAACGCGCAGAACTCCGTGATGACCTACGCCCTGGACGCCGCCTTCCAGCGCGCCGTCGAGGACCCAGAGGTGAGCGCGATCGTGTTGGCCGGCAACGGCGACCACTTCAGCGCAGGGCACGACATCGGGACCGTCGGACGCGACCACCACGTGTCCTACGACAACAAGGCCGTCATGTGGTGGGACCACGTCGACCGCGAGGGCGGCGACCAGCGGTTCGCCCGCGAGATGGAGGTCTACCTCGGCATGTGCCGGCGGTGGCGCGAGCTGCCGAAGCCGACCATCGCCATGGTGCACGGCGCCTGCATCGCCGGTGGCCTGATGCTGTCCTGGGTGTGCGACCTCATCGTGGCCTCCGACGACGCCTTCTTCGCGGACCCTGTTGTCCGGATGGGCATTCCGGGCGTCGAGTACTTCGCGCACCCGTGGGTGCTCGGGGTGCGCGGGGCCAAGGAGATCCTGTTCACCGGCGATCGCTTCTCCGCGCAGCGCGCCTACGAGTGGGGCATGGTCAGCCGGGTGGTTCCGCGTGAGGACCTCGAGGCCACCGCGATGGACCTGGCCGACCGGATCGCGACCATGCCGCAGTTCGGACTCGCGCTGACCAAGAAGGCCGTCAACCAGTGCGAGGACCTGATGGGTGTGCGGGCCGGCATGGACTCGGTCTTCGGTCTGCACCACTTCGCGCACGCACACAACGCCGAAATCGGCAAGGGGCCCCTGGGCGGTATGGACGCCACAGCAATGAAGCGCGGCGCAGCCGCGGCGATGAAGAAGGCTGGAGAAGAATAGTGGATCTCGAATTCGACGACGCCACAGTCGTATTCCGCGACGAAGTGCGCGCGTTCCTCAAGGCGAACGTCCCCGCCGAGCCGCTGCCGCACATGGACACGGCGGAGGGCTTCGAGGCGCACCGGCAGTGGGAGCGCACCCTCGCCGACGCCCGCCTGTCGGTGGTGTCCTGGCCGGCCGAGTACGGCGGCCGCGACGCCACCCTCGAGCAGTGGGTCATCTTCGAGGAGGAGTACTACCGCTCCGGCGCACCCGGCCGGGTCAGCCAGAACGGCATCTTCCTGCTGGCCCCCACGCTCTTCGAGCACGCCAAGCCCGAGCAGCTGGCACGGATCATGCCGCGGATGGCACGCGCCGACGACATCTGGGCCCAGGCCTGGTCCGAGCCCGAGTCCGGCTCCGACCTGGCCAGCCTGCGCGCCACCGCCACCAAGGTCGACGGTGGCTGGCTGCTCAACGGTCAGAAGACCTGGAGCTCCCGCGCCGCGTTCGCGGACTGGGGATTCGGCCTGTTCCGCTCCGACCCGGAGGCCCAGCGCCACAAGGGCATCACGTACTACATGTTCGACCTGCGGTCGAAGGGCGTCACCGTGCGTCCGATCGACCAGCTCGACGGCCTGCCGGGCTTCGCCGAGGTGTTCCTCGAGGACGTCTTCGTGCCCGACGACCCGGCGAACCCCGCGGAGTCCGGCGTGATCGGCGCCGTCAACGAGGGCTGGCGGGTCGCGATGAGCACCGCGAGCAACGAGCGCGGCCTGTCGCTGCGCTCCCCCGGCCGCTTCCTCGCCGCCACCGACCGGCTCGTGCAGCTGTGGAAGACGAACGGCGACCAGTCCGACACCGAGCTGCGCGACCGGGTCGTCGACGCGTGGATCGGATCGCGCGCCTACGAGCTGAGCACGTGGGGCACCGTCACCCGGCTGGCCGGCGGCGGCCAGCTCGGCGCCGAGTCCTCCATCAACAAGGTGTTCTGGTCCGAGTGGGACGTGGCAACCCACGAGACCGCGCTCGACCTGCTCGGCCCCGAGGCCGAGCTCGCCGACACCGCGTGGATGGACGGCTACCTGTTCTCCCTCTCCGGTCCGATCTACGCCGGCACCAACGAGATCCAGAAGAATGTCATCGCCGAGCGGCTGCTCGGCCTACCTAAGGCGGACCGATGAGATTCGCACTCGACTCCTCGCACACCGACTTCGCGGACAGCATCGACTCGCTGCTCGCCAAGTCCGACATGCCCGCCGTGATCCGGTCCTGGAACGCGGGTGACACCGCGCCCGGCCTCAAGGTGTGGCAGCGCCTGGCGGAGACCGGCGTCAACGGCCTGATCATCGACGAGGCGCACGACGGCCTCGGCGCCGACGCCATCGACCTGGTCGTCGCGGTCGAGCAGCTGGGCAGGCACGCCGTGCCGGGTCCGGTCGCCGAGACCATCGCCGTCGCACCGGTGCTGCTCGCAGGCGCGGCGCCGGACCGCCTGTCCGCGCTCGCCGAGGGCGCGCTGGCCACCGTCGCGGCCCCGCCGCGGGTGCCGTTCGCCGTCGACGCGAACGCCGTCGAGCTGACCCTGCTCGTGCAGGGCGACTCGGTGTCCACCGCCACAGTCGGCGACCAGCACGGCTCCGTCGACCAGGCCAGGAAGCTGTTCTCCGTCACCGCCGCCGAGACACTCGGCGACGCGGACGTCGAGCGCGCCTTCGACATGGGCGCGCTCGCCACCGCAGCCCAGCTGCTCGGCCTCGGCCGCACCATGCTCGAGGTCAGCACCGAATACGCCAAGCAGCGCAAGCAGTTCGGCAAGGCCATCGGCAGCCAGCAGTCGATCAAGCACCACCTGGCGAACGTCGCCATCGGCCTCGAGATGGCGCGACCGCTGCTGCACGGCGCGGCGCTGTCCGTCCGCGACGGCTCGGCCGACGCCCGCCGCGACATCTCGGCGGCCAAGGTCGCGTGTGGCGACGCCGCGTACCGCGCATCGCGGATCGCGCTGCAGGTGCACGGCGCCATCGGGTACACCCAGGAACACGACCTGTCCCTGTGGCTGACCAAGACCCGGGCCCTGCTGACCGCGTGGGGCACCCCGTCTGTGCACCGCGCCCGAGTGATGGAGTCGCTGTGAGCCAGGTTGCCGCGGTAGGCGCATTCGACGAGGAGCAGCTCGAGCTCCGCAAGACCGTGCGGGCGCTGCTCGCCAAGCATTCCGATCCCGGTGCGGTCCGCCGCGCCGCGGAGACCGAGCAGGGCTACGACACCGCGCTGTGGGAGATGCTCTGCCAGCAGGTCGGCGTCGCCGCGCTCGCGATCCCCGAGGAGTTCGGCGGCATCGGCGCATCCGCGATCGAGACGCACCTGGTGCTCGAGGAACTCGGCCGCACGCTCGCCCCGACACCGATGCTCGGTTCGGTGGTGCTCGGCGCGCAGGCGATCCTGGCCAGCGGCGACACCGAGGCCTGCGAGCGACTGCTGCCCGGGATCGCGGAGGGCACCGCCGTCGCGGCGCTGTGCTGGACCGGCGCCGACGGCAGCTGGGACACCGAGTCGGTCGACGTGACGGCCACGGCGGCCGGTGACGGGCACTCGCTCACCGGCGCGAGCCACTTCGTGCTGGACGGGTCGATCGCGGACGTGCTCGTCGTCGCCGCCGCGATCGACGGCGCCGTGGCGCTGTTCGAGGTCGATCCCGCGCAGGAGTCGGTCAGCCGCCGCAGGCTGCCCGCGATGGACCCGACCCGGACCCTGTCGGTCGTGGAGTTCGACGGCGCCTCGGCCCGTCTGCTCACCGCCGACGGCTCGGCGGCCCTGGAGCGGGTGCGCGAGATCGCCTGCGTCGCACTGTCCGCGGAGCAGATCGGTGCGGCCGCGCAGTCGCTGGACCTCACCGTCGAGTACAGCAAGTCCCGCGTGCAGTTCGGTCGTCCGATCGGCAGCTTCCAGGCCCTCAAGCACCGGATGGCGGACCTGTACTTCCTGGTGGAGACGGCCCGTTCGGCGTCCTACGGCGCGGTCCGCTCGCTCGTCGACGGAGCGCCCACCGCGGCGACGGACGCCGCGGTCGCGAAGGTGTACTGCTCGGAGGCCCTGCAGTCGGTCGCGGCGGACAGCATCCAGCTGCACGGCGGCATCGCGATCACCTGGGAGCACGACGCCCAGCTGTACTTCAAGCGCGCACACGGCAGCGCCCAGCTCTTCGGCCAGCCGCGGGGGTACCTGAAGTCGCTGGAGTCGGCCGCGGGCCTGCCCGCCTGATCCCGTTGCACTGAGCTCGAAGGCCGGCCCGGATTCCCCGGGCCGGCCTTCTGCATGTCGGGACGAGATCGACCGAATTCCGAACCCCGCGCGATCGACTGTGAGAAGCTCCGCGAATGGCCCCCCGATCGCTCGAAGACCTCAGCTCGCTCGAGGACCTCCGGCAGCTCAAGTACCGGTACTTCCGCGCGCTGGACCTGAAACGGTGGGACGAGTTCGCGGACACCCTCGCCGAGGACATCGTCGCGCACTACGGCACGCATGCGCTCGCCGAACCGCTCGTCTTCCAGGGCCGCGACGCCGTCGCCGGGTTCATGCGCGACGCGCTCGGCCCGGCGATCACGACCGTGCACATCGCCAACCATCCGGAGATCTCGGTCGACGGATCGGACGCGTCCGGCTCGTGGAACTTCGAGGACACGGTGATCGTGCCTGCCGCAAACAGGCTGATCCGCGGTGCCGGCTATTACACCGACCGGTACCACCGCGACGACGACGGGAGCTGGCGGATCGCGGAGACATCGTACGAGCGGATCTACGAGTCGATCATCTCCCTCGACGACGTCCCGAGCTTCCAGTTCCTCTCGCACATGTGGGCCACTCCCCCGGCGGCGACCTCCTGATCCTGGGCCGGCTCATCGACCGCCGGCTACCAGCGGACCGGCATCTTCTCGAGGCCGGTCACGAAGTTCGCCGGTCGGCGCGGTAGCGGCAGGTCGCTCGCCAGTTCCATGTTCGGGATCCGCTCGAGCAGCCGCTCGAACATCAGCCTGCCCTCGAGCCGGGCGAGCTGGTTGCCCAGGCAGAAGTGCGACCCGAAACCGAAGGCCACGTGCGGATTCGGATTCCGGGACGCGTCGAACCGTGCCGGATTCTCGAACACCGACTCGTCGAAATTCGCGGACTCGAACAGCAGCAGCATCTTCTCGCCCGCGCGCAGCCGCGTGCCGTGGAACTCCACGTCGCGGGTCACGGTGCGGCACATGTTCTTCACCGGTGACACCCAGCGCACCATCTCCTCGAGCGCCTGCGGGATCAGGGACCGGTCGGCGACGAGCTGGTCCCGCTGCTCGGGGTGGCGCATCAGCTGCTCCATGCCGCCGCTGAGCACGTGCCGCGTGGTCTCGTCGCCGCCGACCAGGATCAGCAGGGTCTCGGCCACGATGTCCTCTTCCGTGAGCCGGCGGCCGTCGATCTCGGCATGCACCAGCACGCTGGTCAGGTCCTCGGTCGGTTCGCGGCGGCGCTGTTCGATCGTGCGCATGGTGAACTCGACGAAGGACACGTACGCCGCCATCATCTTCGACAGCATCTCCTCGGAGGCGTTGCTGCCCTGGGCCTCGACCAGGTCGTCGCTCCACTGCAGGAACATCTCCCGCTCCTGCGGCCGCACACCCAGCATGTCGCCGATCACCGCCATCGGCAGCGGCGCGGCGAGATCGCGGACGAAGTCGCACTCGCCCCTGTCGATCACCGCGTCGATCAGCTCGTCGCAGATCCGTCCGATGCCGCCGATCTTGGCCTCGACCTGCCTGCGGGTGAAGCCGGCGTTGACCAGCTTGCGACGGTGCAGATGCTCCGGGTCGTCCATGTCGATCATGTGCGGCAGCGGCCCCACCTCCGGCCGGATCCCCCCGGCGTTGGAGAACAGGTCTGCGTCCCGCTCGGCGTCGATCACCGCGGCATAGCTCGCGGCGCCCGCCGTGCCGTCCCTGTCCCGGAACACCGGCTCGTGTGCACGCATCCAGGTGTAGGCGTCCCTCGGGTCGCCGCGTTCACCCGCATAGAACCGTCCATCCACCAGATCGATGTCGGGTCGCATGCCGTCAACTCCCTCGCTCAGCCGTTCTCCGAACCTGCTCGCACCGGGTGAATCGAGCCTATTCCTGCTGGCGGGATTGCATATCCAAATCGCCCCGGCGGTGGTAGAACAGGTTGCACAACGGAGGGAGTCGCGGTGGACGCGATCGGTACGGGAGCTGTGCGGGGCAAGTCGATCCTGGTGACGGGAGGCGGCAGCGGAATCGGCCTCGGCGTCGCCTCCCTGCTGGCCGGTTCCGGCGCCCACGTGACCATCTGCGGACGCACCGAGGAGAAGTTGATCAAGGCCGCCGCGTCGGTCACGCCCGCGCACGACGGGTCGATCACCCATCACGCCGCCGATGTCACCGACGAGGACGCGGTGGTCGAAGCGGTCGCGGCCGCCGCGGCGGTGACCGGACGCCTCGACGGGGTGGTGGCCTGCGCGGGCGGCAACGAGACCATCGCCCCGGTCACCCAGATCGACGTCGATGCCTGGCGCCGCACCGTGGAGCTCAACATCACCGGCACGATGCTCACGCTCAAGCACTCCGCCCGCGAGCTGGTCCGCGGCGGGGGCGGATCGTTCGTCGCGATCTCCTCCATCGCGAGCAGCAATACCCACCGATGGTTCGGCGCGTACGGCGTCTCGAAGTCCGGCGTCGACCACCTCGTCCAGCTCGGCGCCGATGAGCTGGGTGCCAGCAACGTCCGGGTCAACTGCATCCGGCCCGGGCTCACCCGCACCGATCTGGTCGCCCTGATCACCGAGGGCGGGCCGCTGCTCGAGGACTACCAGGCCTGCACTCCCCTGCCCCGCATCGGGGAGCCGGAGGACATCGCGGCGCTGGCGCGGTTCCTGCTCGGCGACGAGTCCACCTGGATCACCGGCCAGATCATCAACGTCGACGGCGGCCAGATGCTGCGGCGCGGACCCGATTTCAGCTCGATGCTCGAGCAGGTCTACGGCGTCGACGGCCTGCGCGGCGTGGTGACGCAGTGACCTCCCACGGCGCCACCTCCCACGACGTTCTCGGCAAGCGCGTCGAGATGCCGGTGCAGATCCGGCAGGCGACGGCGTTCATGGCCATGTACTCGGTCCCGACCGCCCCGGCGCAGGCGCTGATCGATCACACCGGGCTGGAGATCCTCCGGTATCGCCCCGGTCGCGGACTGTGCGTGCTGGTGTTCGTCGACTACGTGGACGGAGACCTGGGCCCCTACAACGAGTTCGGTGTCTGCTTCATGGTCCGCAGCCATCGCGACACCGGCAAGTCCTCCGTCGTCTCGGATCTCCGGTCGTTGGCGACGGGCGGGGCGGGCGCGCTGATCCATCAGCTGCCCGTCGACGGCGAGTTCACGATGGCCGCCGGTCGCGGGATCTGGGGATTCCCCAAGGTGCTGGCGGATTTCGACGCCGATCACGCGAGCCCGGCCAAGCGGGCGTCGGTCAGCCAGGACGGCAGGCTCATAGCAGAACTGCGCATCAAACCGGGCGTCACGGTGCCCGGTTCTGGGGCGGGCGCCGCGGTGGCGGCCTACTCGCACCTCGACGGCGTCACCAGGCACACCCAGTGGGAGATGAACCCGTCCGGCGTCCGCTCCCGGCTCGGTGGTGCGGACCTGACGTTGGGCACCCATCCCATCGCCGACGAGCTGCGCTCGCTCGGCCTACCGCGCCGTGCCCTGCTCACCTCGTCGATTCCGGATCTGAAGATGACCTTCGGGGACGCGCGGGTGGTGTGAACACCCACCGACCGGCGCATCCGGACGTCGGTCAGCCCAGGACGATCAGGGCCGCGATCGCAGGGCCGAAGGCCCCGCCGAGCTGGTAGCAGAGGTTGAACAGACCGATCGTGGTGGGGCGCTGGGACTCCGGCGCGGCAGCGGTCGCATAGACCGCCAGCGTGGCCTGACCGCCGGTGGTGGCGAAGACCGCCAGGGTGGCCGCCACCAGCAGCAGCGGCGCCCACGGGGTCATGACCGCGGTCAGCGGGGCCAACGCCCCGACGGCGATCAGGACGGCGAGAACCCGGGAACGGCCGATCCGCACCGCGGCGGCGGCCAGCACCAGAGACAGCGCGGAGCCGATCAGCAAGGCCACCAGCTGCCCGACACCGATTGCGGCCGTTGACCATTCGGTCCGCTCCCGCAGCAGCTGCGGGATCGTGAACAGCAGCGTGAAGTACGACGTAGCGAGTGCGCACGCGAGGAGGGTCGAGGCGACGAACGCCGGGCTGCGCAGCAGCGCTGCGGGAACGAAGCCGTCGGGGCGACTGCGGATATGGGCCGCGAGCACGGCGCCCATCACGATCGCGGCGGCGACCGCAGGTGCCGGGTAGCGGGGCACGAGGACCAGGGCGGACGCCGTACACACGAGCAGGGCAGCGCCCCGGCCATCGAAGGGCACGGTGGCGGCGGGGACGACGGCCGGGCTGCGCCGGATCACCGCCGGGACGGCCAGCAGCGCGACGAGCGAGATCGCAAGCGCCGCGCGCCAGGATGCCGCCTCGGCGATCAACGAGCCGACCAGCGGCCCCACCGCGCCGAGGATGCCGAAGCCGGCGGTGATCGCCCCCATCCGACGGGCGGTGCCCGCGAGGGTCATCGCGACGGTCGCCAGACCCGCGCCACCGACTGCCTGGGCCGCACGGCCGGCCATCGCCAGCGGCAGCCAGGGCGCTACGGCGACGAGCAGGGTGCCTGCCACGATCAGGGTGCTCCCCACCGCGAGCGTCAGGCGGGTTCCACGACGGCGCAGCAGGGTCGCCATCAGCGGGGTGCCGATCGCCATCGCCCAGGCGAAGACGGTGACGAGCCAGGTCACCGTCGCAGTTCGGACCCCGAACGAATCGGCCATCGCCGGAAGGATCAGGACCGGACTGTTGGCGCTGGCCGCGATCGGGCTCGCCAGCAGGGCAAGCCAGAGCGCTGAGATCTGTTGCGGCCCAGCGGCGCGGGACTCGGTGGGCAGTACGCGGGCGAGCTGTGTCATGACCGGCTCCTGGGTTCGAGGGCGGGCGCTTTCGGGTGGTCGCGACGACATCACCGTCGATATCGCTCAACCTTGATTCTCTTAACGTTGAGATAAAAACAGACAGCCCTCTCGACGTCAAGTATCTTGATGTTGAGATAAATCTTGAGGGGAGCGATATGAGCGACGCGGTGGACGCGATCCTCGAACAGTGGGCGACCGAGCGCCCCGACCTGGTCGAGGACTTCTGGCCGGTCCAACTGCTCGCGCGAGCCCAGCGACTGACGCGCCTGGTGGACAAATCGGCCAAGGTCACCGCCGCCCAGCACGGCCTCGAGGCAGGCGAGTTCGACGTCCTCGTCACCCTGCAGCGATCGGGGCCCCCATACGCGCTCACGGCAGGCGCCTTCATCAAGGCGTCGATGGTGACCTCCGGCGCGATCACCAACCGCACCGACCGCATGGAGGCCAAGGGGCTGGTCGAGCGCGTGCGCGACGGCGACGACCGGCGCACCGTCAAGATCCGCCTCACCGAGCGCGGGCAGGAGCTGGGTCGCGCCGTGATCGTCGACCACTTCGCGAACTACGCGCGGCTGTTGGCCGACGTCGATCGCGGGGTCGTCGACGAGACCGCCGACGGACTTCGGCGCGTCCTCGAGGCGCTCGGCGACACCTCCATCGAGTGATCCGAATCGGCCCTCACCGCATGGCGATCTGACCCCACCCGGACAAGTCCGGCAAAGGGTATTGCCAACGGGGCCGCGGTGGTGTGTGCTGTCTTCTGGACACTTGACCAACACGGTGCCCGATTCCCCGAAAGGATCCCAGTGGTCTCGATCAGTCGACGCAGCGTGCTCGCGGGAGCCGCTGCCACTCCGGCGCTGGCCGCCCTCGGCGCGGGCCGCGCCACCGCAGCGGCGCCGCGCACCACCGAGCTCGCGCGAACCGCGCCCGCCAAGGGCGGCTTCCGCGTCGGCGTCGGCCTGTCCGACATGACCGGACCCGTCGCCGAGAACGGGATGATGGGCTACTCGAGTTTCGAGCAGCGCGCGGAGGGGCTCCACCAGCGAACCCGCGTGCGCGCCTACGTATTCGCCGGCGCGGACGACTCCAGGGTGGTCTTCGTCTGCGCCGACACCTGCATGATCTTCCAGGCCGTGCACGACGCCGTCCTCGTCCGGCTCAGCCAGAAGTACGGCAACCTCTACACCGAACGCAACGTCATGCTCACGGCCGTGCACTCACATGCCGCCTGTGGCGGCGCCTCACAGGACTACGCGTACAGCCTGGCCACTCTCGGCTTCCAGCCGCTGGTCTTCAACGCCGAGGTCGACGGCCTCGTCGAGGCGATCAGCGCCGCCCACGACAACCTGGCGCCCGGCACCGTCGCGTTCGGTCACAGCGAACTCACCGACGCAAGCGTGAACCGCTCCCGGGTCGCGTTCGACCGGAATCCACAGAGCGACAAGGACTACTACCCCCTCGGCATCGACACCCACATGCGGGTGCTTCGCGTCAGCCAAGGCGATGACAACGTCGGCGCCATCGGCTGGTTCCCCACCCACGGCGCCTCGCTGACCGAAGAGAACAAGCTCATCTCCGGCGACAACAAGGGCGCCGCCGCATACTTCTGGGAGCACGACGTCGCCGGGGTGCGCTATCTCGACGGCAAGCCCAGCTTTGTCGCCTCGTTCCCGCAGACGAACACCGGCGACATGTCGCCGAACCTCGACCTCGAGCCCGGAAAAGGTCCGACGGACGACGAATTCGAGAACACCCGGCTGATCGGTGAGCGACAGCTGGCCGCCGCCCGCACCGCCTTCAAGTCGGCCGAAACGATCTCCTCCACCGTCGTGGACAGCCGAATCATGTACCTCGACATGGCAAACCAGCTCGTCGACGGTCGCTACACGACCAACGGTCAGCCGCAACGCACCTCCCCCGCGTGCGTCGGAGCGGCGATGGCGGCGGGCAGCACCGAGGACGGCCCGGCCATCCCGATCTTCCCGGAAGGCACCCGCAACCCCGTCATCGACGCCCTCGGCGGAATCGACACCAAGACCCCGCAGTGGTTGGCCGACGCGCAGGCCCCGAAGATGGTCCTCGTCCCCGTCGGTCTGCTGCCGCCCGACGGGTGGGTCCCGCACGTGCTCAAGATCCAGATCATCCGGATCGGCGACCTCTATGTGGTCGGTGGACCCGCGGAGTTCACCATCGTCTCAGGCCTGCGCGTCCGGCGGACCGTGGCCAAGGAGCTCGGCGTGCCGCTCGAGAAGGTGATCTTCCAGGGCTACGCCAACGCCTACTCGAGCTACTGCACCACGCCGGAGGAGTACGACTCCCAGCAGTACGAGGGCGGGTCGACACTGTTCGGTCGCAACACACTTCCCGCCTACCAGCAGGGCTACGCGCAGCTCGCGATCGCCATGCGCGACGGTGCCGAGGTCCCGCGCGGACCCGCGCCCCGCGACCTGTCCGGGTTCCAGCCGAGCTTCGGGCCGGACGTCCCTGCGGACGCGCCGATGCCGGGCCGCCAGTTCGGTGACGTACTTGTCCAGCCGGCCGCCAAGGCCGCGACGGGAACCCAAGTGGCCGTAGAGTTCTCCACCGGGCACCCGAAGAACAACCTGCACCGCCGCGGCACCTTCTTCGAGGTCCAGCGGCTCGACGGCGGACGATGGGTGCGCCACGCGGACGACGGCGACTGGTCCACCAAGTACCACTGGCGCCGTGAGGGTTCGAACGCCTCGGTCGCGCGTATCACCTGGGACGTGCCGGAGGGCACGCCCGCCGGTCGCTACCGGATCCAGCACTTCGGCGACCAGAAGAGCCGCGAAGGCAAGATCTCCGAGTTCACCGGCACCTCGGCCGAGTTCGAGGTCTGAGCCGGTCGACGCTCGGGGGCCTGAACCCGAAAATGACTGAAGGGCACCTCCCCTCAGAGGTGCCCTTCAGTCGTCTTCGGTGTTGCTCTACAGCCAGGTGTCCTCGGTGGTCGCGGTGAGGAACGCCTCGAGGTCGTCGCGCCAGGGCGCAGGGACCGTCTTGTCCGGCTCGATGCCGGTGTACTGCCCACGGTAGAACAGCAGCGGACGCTCGGTCTTGATCTCACTCATCGAGTGCACCCGACCGAACACCACGAAGTGGTCGCCGCCGTCGTGCACGGTCTCCACCGTGCAGTCGATGTGCGCGAGCGACCTGTCGATGATCGGAGATCCGAGAGGCGAGGCCTCCCAGCCGATTCCGGCGAACTTGTCCGGTTCGCGAGATCCGAACCGGGCACACACCGCCTGCTGCTCCTCCGCGAGCACATTGACGCAGAACTTGCCGCTGCGCTCGATCGCCGCCCAGGACCGCGACGCCTTGGTCGGGCAGAACAGCACCAGCGGCGGATCCAGCGACAGCGCCGCGAACGACTGGCACGCGAAGCCGACCGGCTCGCCGTCGTCGATCGTCGTGATGATCGTGACGCCGGTGCAGAACTGACCGAGCACGGTACGGAACTGACGCGGATCGATCTCCGCGCCAGTCGCCGACTCCTGAGGCGCCGTCACTACTTCATTCCCACCGTGAAGTCGTGACCCCACAGGCTCACCGCGGTGCTCTCCCGAGCGATCCAGCTTTCATCCTCGACTTCGAGCCCCTCGCAACCGAATTCGATGTCAAAGCCGCCCGGCGTCTTCATGTAGAACGAGAGCATCAGGTCGTTGACGTGCCTGCCGAGGCTGGCCGACATCTTGACCTTCTTGCGCATCGCGCGATCCAGGCAGAGTCCGACGTCGTCGGAGTTCTCCACCTCGACCATCAGGTGCACGATGCCGGTCGGGTTCGGCATCGGCAGGAACGCCAGGCTGTGATGGCGCGGGTTGCAGCCGAGGAAGCGGAGCCAGGCCGGCTCGCCGTCGGCGGGCCGCCCGACCATCTGCGGAGGCAGCCGCATCGAGTCGCGCAACTTGAACCCGAGCACGTCGCGGTAGAACCGCAACGACGCCTGGTCGTCGTCCGTGGTGAGCACGACGTGTCCGAGACCCTGCTCGCCGGTGACGAACTTGTGTCCGTACGGGCTCACGATCCGGCGGTGCTCGAGGGCCGCGCCGTGGAACACCTCGAGCGTGTTGCCCGAGGTGTCCTCGAAGACGATCAGCTCGGCGACCCGACGGTCCGCGATCTGGTCGGCAGTGCCCTCCTTGAAGGGCACGCCTGCCGCGGACAGGCTGTCCCGGATCTCCTGCAGCTCGGCCGCATTGGCCGTCTCCCAGCCGGAGACCATCAGGCGGTCGCGCTCACCCGGCACGATCACCAGGCGGGCCGGGAAGTCGTCCATCCGGAGGTAGAGCGAGTTGGCGTCGGTGCCCTTGCCCTCGATCATGCCGAGGACCTTCAGGCCGTACTCGCGCCAGGCCGCCATGTCGGTGGCCTCGATGCGCATGTACGCAAGCGAACGAATACCCATCAGTTACCTCCGTCGAGAAGGAAATCGCTTGCCAGACGGTTGAACTCGTCGAACTTCTCGAGCTGCGCCCAGTGGCCGCAGCCACCGAACACGTGCAGCTGCGCGCGCGGGATCATCTTCGTCGCCACCAGGGCGCCGTCGAGCGGGTTGACCCGGTCCTCGCGGCCCCAGATCAGCAACACCCGCTGGCGCAGCTTGTGCGCGTCGCGCCAGAGCATGCCCTTCTCGAAGTCGGCGCTGGCGAAGGACTTGCCCATCGCCTTCGCGGCCGCCAACGACTCGGGGGTGCTGGCCGCGGCGAACCGCTCCTCGACCAGCTCCGGGGTGATGAGCGACTGGTCGAACACCATGATCCGCAGGAACGCCTCGAGGTTGTCCCGCGTCGGCTGGAAGCTGAACTTGCCGAGGTTCTTGACGCCCTCGGTCGGGTCCGGCGAGAACAGGTTGACGCTCAGCCCGCCGGGGCCCATCAGCACCAGCCGGCCGGCACGATCCGGGAAGTCGAGCGCGAACCGCACGGCCGCGCCGCCACCGAGCGAGTTGCCGAGCAGGTGCACCCGCCCGGTGATCTCGAGGGTGTCGAGCAGGTCCTTGAGCGCGGAGGAGCTGTGCACGAAGTACTGCGGGTGCTCGGTCGGCTTGTCCGAGAGCCCGTAGCCGGGCTGGTCCACCGCGAGCACGTGGAACTTCTCGGCCAGCACGGGGATGTTCTTGGAGAAGTTCGACCAGGAGGAGGCGCCGGGTCCGCCTCCGTGCAGCAGCACGATCGTCGGGCCGTTGCCGACGCCCGCCTCGTGGTAGTGCAGCTTGAGGTCCGGACGGACCTGGGCGAACTTCGAGGTCGACTCGTAGGTGATCTCGGCCTGTTCTGTCGTCGTCACGATGCCCCGCCTCAGACCATCGTGTCCGTGAGCGGCAGACCGAACTCGGCGCCACCGAACATGACGTAGGCGCGCTCGGCATCGTTGGCGGCGTGCACGCGGCCTGCGTGCGCGTCGCGCCAGAAGCGCTGGATCGGAGTGCCGTTCGCGAGAGCGGTCGCACCGGAGTTCTCGAAGAGCAGGTCGATGGAGGCGATGGCGCGGCCGGTGGCGCGCACCTGGTCGCGGCGGGCCCGCAGGCGCAGCTCGATCGGTACCTCCTCGCCTGCCAGCAGCAGCGCGTACTCGTCGGCGACGTTGCCGGAGAGCTGACGCCAGGCGGCATCGATGTCGCTGGAGGCCTCGGCGATCCGGACCTTGGCGAACGGGTCGTCCTTGGCCTTCTCGCCTGCATAGGCCGCGCGGACGCGCTTGCCCTGGTGCTCGACGTGGGCGTCGTAGGCGCCGTTCGCCATGCCGACGATCGGGGTCGAGATGGTGGTGGGGTGGATGGTGCCCCAAGGCATCTTGTAGACCGGCGCGGTGTTCTGCGCGAGGCCCGGCGCGGTGAGATCGCTCATCGCCTTGAAGCTGAGGAAGCGGTGCCGCGGCACGAACACGTCCTTGACGACGATCGTGTTGCTGCCGGTGCCGCGCAGGCCGACCACGTTCCACACGTCGTCGATCTGGTAGTCCTCGCGGGGGATCAGGAAGCTGCCGAAGTCGACCGGGCGGCCGTCCTTGATCACCGGTCCGCCGACGACAACCCAGCTGGCGTGGTCACAGCCCGAGGACCAGGCCCACGCGCCGTTGACCTTGTAGCCACCGTCGACGACCTCGCCCGCACCCATCGGCGCGTACGACGAGGAGATCCGCACGTCGGTGTCCTGGCCCCACACGTCCTCCTGCGCCTGCTGATCGAACAACGCGAGGTGCCAGTTGTGGACGCCGATGATGCCGGAGACCCAGCCGGTGGACCCACACGCGCTCGCGATGTTGCGGACAGCGGTGTAGAAGGTGACGGGATCAGCCTCGAAGCCACCCCACTGCGCCGGCTGCAGGAGTCGGAAGAAGCCGGCCTCCTGGAGCCCCTTGATCGAGTCGTCGGGAATGCGACGCAGATCCTCGGTCTCCTGTGCGCGCTCGCGCAGGGTCGGCAGAAGCTCGTTCAGCTTCTCGATCACCGCGCGGCTGTCGTGCTCACCCACTGGTACTCCCTCATGTGTCGTGCGTCTCGGTGCTTCACTTTCACCTGAGACTAGAACACGTTCCCATTCGTGTCGAGCAGAATGGGTTCCACTGGGACGAAAGTCCCTGACTGCGACTACTAGCGCCAATATCTAGCAAAACTGGCACAAGTTCTATAACGTGTTCTAGTACAAGAACGAAGGGATGTGAGGGGCAAAGATGACGCAGAGTAGCGGCGCATCCGGCAAGGGCATTCGCGAGATCGACGTGGGAGCCAACCCGACGCGATTCGCCCGCGGGTGGCATTGCATCGGCCTGGAGAGCGAGTTCCTGGACGGCAAGCCGCACGCGGTCGAGGCGTTCGGCACCAAGCTCGTCGTCTTTGCCGACAGCCAGAACAAGCTGCAGGTGCTCGACGCGTACTGCCGGCACATGGGCGGCGACCTTAGCGAGGGCAGCATCAAGGGCGACTCCGTCGCCTGCCCGTTCCACGACTGGCGCTGGGGCGGCAACGGCAAATGCACGGGCATCCCTTACGCCCGTCGCGTCCCGCCGTTGGCACGCACCCGCAAGTGGATCACGCTGCAGGAGAACAAGCAGCTGTTCGTCTGGAACGACCCCGAGGGCAACCCGCCTCCGGAGGGCGTGACGATCCCGCACCTGCCCGAGGTGTTCACCGACGAGTGGACCGACTGGCGCTGGAACCGGATCCTCGTCGAGGGCTCGAACTGCCGCGAGATCGTCGACAACGTGGTGGACATGGCGCACTTCTTCTACGTGCACTTCGGGTTCCCGAAGTACTTCAAGAACGTCTTCGAGGGCCACGTCGCCACCCAGTACCTGCAGAACCACGGCCGTCCGGACGTGCAGAGCATGGGCACCCAGTACGGCGAGTCCGTGCTGGACTCGGAGGCCTCGTACTTCGGCCCGTCGTACATGATCAACTGGCTGCACAACGACTACAGCGGGTACAAGGCAGAGAGCATCCTGATCAACTGCCACTACCCGGTCACGCAGGACTCGTTCGTGCTGATGTACGGCGTGAGTGTGCAGAAGCCCAAGGGCCTCGACGACGCCACCACCGAGAAGATCTCGCGCAAGTTCACCGAGGGTGTTGCGATGGGCTTCGAGCAGGACGTCGCGATCTGGAAGAGCAAGAGCAAGATCGACAACCCGCTGCTCTGCGAGGAAGACGGCCCCGTCTACCAGCTCCGCCGCTGGTACGACCAGTTCTATGTCGACGTCGCCGACGTCGAGGAGAAGCAGACGCAGCGCTTCGAGTTCGAGATCGACACCACCAAGGCCGTCGAGGCCTGGCAGCGTGAGGTCGAGGAGAACCTGGCCCGCCAGGCGGAGGAGAAGGCAGCGGCGGAGGCCGCCGACAACAAGACGGGAGTGTGAGATGACCTCGACCTGGGCCAAGGCCCCTGACTTCGCCGACAGCCCGGCCCGGGTCGAGGCCGTCCGCGCACAGACCGCCATCGACCTGCAGACCTACCTCGAGGACGGACTGCAGGAGGTGGAGTGCCGCGCCTGCGGCACCTGCGTCCTCGTTCGAAAGAACAGCTTCAAGCACACCAGCATCCAGTGGCAGGCCGATCCGGCGCAGGCGTGCCCGGAGTTCACCAGGTCCGGTGGGCGTACCGGGTCCCAGCAGACCTGCCCGCGGCTGCTGAGCAGCATCGAACACGCGGTCATGGAGGGCATCCTCGAGGTGCGCGACACCGACGCGTAGCGAACGCCGAACATGAAGGGGCGCGCATCCATCCGGATGCGCGCCCCTTTTCCGTATCCGGGACTCTCAGCCGGCGGCGGCTTCCCGCTGCAGCTCGAGCGCGATGTCGATCAGCTGGTCCTCCTGCCCGCCGACCAGCTTGCGCTTGCCCGCACGCACCAGCAGCTCGGCGGGCGAGACGCCGTACCGCTCGGCCTGACGCTCGGCGTGCTTGAGGAAGCTGGAGTAGACCCCCGCGTACCCCATCATCAGGGCCTGCCGGTCGAGCAGGCACTCGGCGGGCATCGCCGGACGGACGACGTCTTCCGCGGCGTCGGCGATCGAGAAGAAGTCGATGCCGGTCTTGATGCCGATCTTGTCGCAGACACCGACGAACGCCTCGACCGGCGCGTTGCCCGCGCCCGCACCGAAGCGGCGGGTGCTGCCATCGATCTGCTTGGCGCCCGCGCGCACCGCGGCGATCGAGTTCGCGACACCGAGGCCGAGGTTCTCGTGGCCGTGGAAGCCGACCTGGGCGTCGTTGCCGAGCTCCGACACCAGCGCCTCGATGCGCTCGGACACCTGCTCCAACACGAGTGCGCCCGCGGAGTCGACCACGTACACGCACTGGCAGCCGGCATCGGCCATGATCCGAGCCTGCTGCGCGAGATTCTCCGGGGTGCTCGAGTGCGCCATCATCAGGAAGCCGACGGTCTCGAGGCCGCGCTCGCGGGCCAGGCCGAAGTGCTGGATCGAGACGTCCGCCTCCGTGCAGTGGGTGGCGATGCGGCAGATCGAGGCCCCGTTGCCCTGCGCCTCGATGATGTCCTCCTTGATACCCAGTCCGGGCAGCATCAGGAAGGCGATCTTGGCCCGCTTCGCGGTGTCCACCGCGATCTTGATCAGTTCCTGCTCGGGGGTCTTGGAGAAGCCGTAGTTGAACGAGGACCCGCCGAGGCCGTCGCCGTGGGTGACCTCGATGACCGGCACGCCGGACGCGTCGAGTGCGCCGACGATCGCCCGCACCTCGTCACCGGTGAACTGGTGCCGCTTGTGGTGCGAGCCGTCCCGCAACGAGGTGTCGGTGACCCGAACGTCCCACGCCGAGTCGAAATGAACGGTGCTGTCGATCACGCCTTTCGATGTCACTGCCATGTCACTCACGCCCTCACGGTGAGAAGCTTCTGGGCGATCTCCTCGCCCACCTTGGTTGCCGCCGCCGTCATGATGTCGAGGTTGCCCGCGTACGGCGGCAGGAAGTCGCCTGCGCCCTCGACCTCGACGAAGGTCGTCACGGTCGCGTAGCCGCCAGACACCACGCTCGGCTCGTTGAACTGCGGCTCGTTGAGCAGACGGTATCCGGGCACGTACTGCTGGATGTCCGCCACCACGCGGTGGATTGAGTCGGTGATCGCGGCATGGTCTGCGTCCTCGGGGATGGCGCAGAAGATGGTGTCGCGCATGATCATCGGCGGATCGGCCGGGTTCAGGATTATGATGGCCTTGCCCTTGCTGGCACCGCCGATGACCTCGATGCCACGGCTGGTGGTCTTGGTGAACTCGTCGATGTTGGCGCGGGTACCCGGCCCCGCGGACAGCGACGCGACCGACGCGACGATCTCCGCGTACACGACGTCGACCACGCGGGAGACCGCGTACACGATCGGGATGGTCGCCTGGCCCCCACAGGTGATCATGTTGACGTTCGGGGCGTCGAGGTGCTCGCGCAGGTTGGCGGGCGGAACGACCGCCGGGCCGATGGCCGCGGGGGTGAGGTCGATCGCGCGGATCCCCGCCTCCAAATACCGAGGCGCGGCGTCGCGGTGCACGTAGGCCGAGGTCGCCTCGAACACCAGGTCCGGCTTCTCGGGCTGGTTCAGCAGCCAGTCGACGCCCTCCGCGGAGGTCTCGAGGCCCATCTTGCGCGCCCGCGCGAGGCCCTCGCTCTCGGGATCGATGCCGATCATCCAGCACGGTTCGAGCCACTCGGATCGCTGCAGCTTGTAGAGGAGGTCGGTGCTGATGTTGCCCGACCCGACGATCGCAACACTTGCCTTGGTCATGGCTGTCTCCTACTTGAACTGTAGAGAAACGGAACCGAGCCCGCTGAACTCGGCGTGGAACCTGTCGCCTGGGCGGACGTCGAAGGCCCGGGTGCACGACCCCGGGAGCACGATGTCGCCCGCCTTCAGTTGCACCCCGAAGCCCTCGACCTCCTGGGCGAGCCAGGCCACGCCTGCCGCCGGGTTACCGAGGACGGCATCGCTGCATCCCTCCGCGACCAACTCGTCGTTGCGCAGGAGGGTGGCCTGGATAGCGGTGAGGTCGATGTCGCCGGGCCGGACGCGCTGGGCACCGATCGCGTGACCGGCGTACGAGGCGTTGTCCGCGATGGTGTCGCAGATACCGATCTTCCACTCCCTGATCCGGGTGTCGATCAGCTCGATGGACGGCACCACGAACTCCGTCGCGGCGATCACGTCATCGACGGTGCACCCCGCGCCTGGCAGATCCGCCCCCAGGATGAAGGAGACCTCGACCTCCACGCGCGGCAACAGGAAGCGCGAGGTGTCCACCGGCTCACCCTCGCGCAGTTCCCGGTCATCGAACAGGTGGCCGTAATCGGGCTCGTCGACGCCCATCATCTCGCGCATCGCTGCCGCGGTCAGGCCGACCTTGTGCCCGACCACCCTGGCACCCTCCGCCACCCGGCGGCGGATGTTGATCAGCTGGATCTCGTAGGCGT
This sequence comes from Rhodococcus sp. OK611, assembly GCF_003050885.1. NCBI lineage: Bacteria > Bacillati > Actinomycetota > Actinomycetes > Mycobacteriales > Nocardiaceae > Rhodococcus > Rhodococcus sp. OK611. Next base: position 29,245 of record NZ_QAOZ01000025.1, on the reverse strand, counting down.
CCACGACATCGAGGTCCGGGTATTGCTCCGACAACGGATCGATCGCCAGATGATCCTTCTCTGCGGCGTCGAGACGATCCGCGATCTGGCTGCGCAACTCGGTCGTGAGCATCTTCGGTTCCCTTCGTCAGTACCTGGTGCTAGGCGGAGCCACCTTGCGCAGCATGCGCACCGGCCCGGCGGCCGGAGTAGATGCAGTCTGCTAGCGAAAGCCCGCTGACGTAGGAGTTCGAGCAGATCCCCACCGCGGTGCGGCCCGCCGCGTACAGCCCCGGAATGGCTTCGCCCGCAGTCGAGGTGACCTCACCGGTCGCCTCGTCCACGACAAGGCCACCGAGGGTCAGCATCGGCAGCGGGTTGGTCAGGCTCTTCTTCAGCGACACGTCGAACAGTGAGAACGGCGCCGTCCGCACCGGCCGAACGAAGTCAGCAGGCTTGCCCATCGGGTCCGCCTCGCCCGCCGCGATCGCGTCATTGTGCGCCGCGACCGTCGCCGCCAGCCCGGCTGCGTCGATCCCGACCTTGGCCGCAACCTCTTCGAGGGTGTTCCCCGTGACGCCCTCGCCGCGAAGCAGGGTCTCGGCCTGGACGCGCTGGAACCACATGGTCTGGGTGCCCAGCTGCGAGCGCGCCTCCTTCACGAGGTCGGCGTCGGCCAGCAGCCACCCCTGCCCGGAGTTCTCGGCGATCATCGCGTACCCGAGCGCGGCCCCGTACCGGGACTCGTCGACCATCCGGTTGCCCTTCTCGTTCACGAGAACCGAGCTGAGGAAGGCGCTGGGCGGAACGATGAAACGCCAGGCCGAGATGTTGGAGAGCTTGTCGGTCGCGGCGCCGACGGCGGTACCCATCTGGATTCCGCTGCCGTCGTCGCCCGCCGTGCCGAGCGCGAGCCCGCCGCGATACTGCGGCGCGTGTTCGGCGACGAGTTCACGGTTCGCGATGAACCCGCCCGCGCTGAGCACCACGCCGGAACGGGCCTGGATGCGGATCGGCTTGGCGTACCGCGCCTCCATCTTCTCGATCTGCTTCTGCAGGATCTTGCGCATCGGCGGGTAGTAGATGCCCGGCTTGGCGGAGAGGGAGGTCAGCGCGGCATACCGCGCGCGCACCTGCTTGGGTGCGCCGCGAAGGCTCAGGCATTGGACCCCGACCACGGTCCCAGTCTCGTCCATGATCAGCTCTGTCGCACGGGATTGCTGTTCAAGCCTGACGCCGTTTGTCAGCGCGGAGGCGATCAGGGGCCCGTAGAGCATCTTGCCCGAGGTCCCCTTGCCCTTGGCCCGGTGTCCGCGGGGCGCCGGCTTCGCGATGTCGCGGAAGCCGCCCGCCGCCTCGCTACCCGAGTAGTACAGGTAGTGGCGGTTGCTCGGGTACGACGTCTTGTACGGGCACAGCGAGGCCTCGAACGGCACCCCGTGGCCGGACAGCCAGTCGATCATCGCGGGGCTCTGGTCGCAGAACTTGCGCAGCGTCTCCTCGCTGACGGCGTCCCCGACCTCGCGGCTGAGGTAGGCGAACATCGCGTCCGAGCTGTCGGCGACCCCGGCCTGTTTCTGGACCCAGGTCCCGCCGCCGGCATAGACGATGCCGCCCGAGATGGTGCTGGCCCCACCGCCGCTGTAACGGTCGAGCGCGATCACATCCGCACCCGCCGCGACGGCCTCGAGAGCGGCGGAGACACCCGCGACGCCCACCCCGACTACAACGACATCCGCGGAGAGGTCCCAGGACACCGCGCACCACCTTCCGTCCGCCTGCAACGTGTTTTCGTTTGGTTCCGGTTGTCAAGACCCAGTTCGGCAATACTTCCTGGCAGAAAGCATGGACTGAGACCCACTTGATTCTATAACGTGTTCTACATGAGCAAGCAGGAATACGACATCGTCGTTGTCGGTAGCGGCGCGGCGGGCATGACCGCGGCCCTGACCGCCGCCCACCAGGGTTTGAGCGTCGTCATCGTCGAGAAGGCCGCCCATTACGGCGGCTCCACCGCCAGGTCCGGTGGCGGCGTCTGGATCCCCAACAACGAGGTGCTCGAGGCCGACGGTGTCACCGACACCCGCGAGGCAGCCCGCGAGTACCTGCACAGCATCATCGGCGACGTCGTAGCGCCCGAGCGCATCGACACCTACCTCGACCGTGGGCCGGAGATGCTCTCGTTCGTGCTGAAGAACAGCGCACTGAAGCTGCAGTGGGTGCCCGGCTACTCGGACTACTACCCCGAGGCCCCCGGCGGACGTCTCGGCGGACGCTCCGTGGAGCCGTCGCCCTTCGACGGCAACCAGCTCGGCGACGACCGCAAGAACCTCGAGCCGGATTACGTCAAGGCTCCCAAGAACTTCGTCATCACGCAGGCCGACTACAAGTGGCTGAACCTGTTGATGCGCAACCGCCGTGGACCCGTGCGCGCGATGAAGGTCGGCATGCGCTTCCTGGCCGCCAAGGCCACCGGCAAGGACCTGCTGGTCCGCGGTCAAGCCCTGGTCGCGGGCATGCGCATCGGCCTGCGTGACGCAGGCGTGCCGATCCTGCTGAACACGCCGCTGACCGAGCTGTACACGGAAGACGGCGCCGTCCGCGGCGTGAAGGTGCTCGTCGACGGCGAGGAGCAGGTCATCCGCGCCAAGCACGGCGTCGTGCTTGGCTCCGGCGGGTTCGAGCACAACGAGGAGATGCGCAAGAAGTACCAACGCGCCCCGATCACCACCGAGTGGACGGTCGGCGCCAAGGCGAACACCGGCGACGGCATCCTGGCGGGCCAGAACGTCGGTGCCGCAGTGGACTTCATGGACGACGCCTGGTGGGGTCCGTCCATCCCGCTGACCGGCGGCCCCTGGTTCGCCCTGTCCGAGCGGACCCTGCCCGGCTCGATGATGGTCAACACCGCAGGAAAGCGCTTCGGCAACGAGGCCGCCCCGTACGTCGAGGCCACCCACATGATGTACGGCGGCAAGTACGGCCAGGGCGAGGGCCCGGGCGAGAACATCCCGACCTGGATGATCCTGGACCAGCGCTACCGCAACCGCTACACCTTCGCGGGCATCACGCCGCGCTCCCCCTTCCCCGGCCGGTGGCTCAAGGCCGGCGTCGTGGTCAAGGCGGGCACCATCGCCGAACTCGCCGAGAAGACCGGACTGCCCGTCGACGCCCTCACCGAGACGGTCGAGCGCTTCAACGGGTTCGCGCGCAGCGGCAAGGACGAGGACTTCGGTCGCGGTGACAGTGGATACGACGCCTACTACGGCGACCCGCGCCTGACGAACCCGAGCCTCGGGGAGATCAGCAAGGCCCCCTTCTACGCGATCAAGATGGTGCCGGGCGACCTCGGCACCAAGGGCGGCATCTGCACCGACACCGAGGGTCGCGCCCTGCGCGAGGACGGCACCGTGATCGAGGGCCTCTACGCGGCGGGCAACGCCAGCGCCCCCGTGATGGGTCACACCTACGCCGGTCCCGGCGCGACCATCGGTCCCGCGATGACCTTCGCGTACCTCGCGGTCCTTGACATCGCCGAGAAGGCGAAGTCGGGCACCGAGTCCGCTTCCGGCGTGAGCGCCGAATCCGCCACCGCCACTTCGAACTGACAGGAAGCCACGTTGCCCATCGACCCCAACATCGCGATCGGCGCCGAGCTGCCCACCCAGGAGTTCTCCTGGACCAGCTCGGACGTGCAGCACTACCACCTCGGCATCGGAGCGGGCGCGCGTCCGCTCGACGCCAAGGAGCTGCGTTACCTCGAGGACGGCAAGCCTCAGGTGCTGCCGACCTTCGCCACCGTGGTGGCGAACTTCCATGCCACCGAGGCGCCGAAGGTGTCCTTCCCCGGTGTGGAGATCGACCTCGCCAAGGTCGTGCACGGCAGCCAGGAAGTGACCGTGCACCAGCCGATTCCGGCCGAGGGAAGTGCACGCACCACCACCCGGATCTCCGAGGTGTGGGACAAGGGCAAGGCCGCGGTCATCGTCCAGGAGTCCACCACCACGGACCTGGACGGGAATCCGCTGTGGACCGCACGCTCGTCGATCTTCGCTCGCGGCGAGGGCGGCTTCGGCGGCGAGCGCGGCCCCTCGGAGTCCGTCACACTGCCCGACCGGTCCCCCGACTTCGAGGTCGAGGCGCCGATCCTGCCGCAGCAGGCGTTGCTGTACCGGATGTGCGGTGACCGGAACCCGTTGCACTCGGATCCCCAATTCGCCAGCGCAGCCGGCTTCCCTGCGCCTATCCTGCATGGGCTGTGCACGTACGGGATGGTCTGCAAGGCCGCTGTCGATGCCGCGTTGGACGCTGACACATCGAAGGTGAAGGGCTACAAGGCCCGCTTCGCCGGGGTGGTCTACCCGGGCGAGACCCTCAAGATCCGGATCTGGAAAGAAGCCGGCCAGTTGCTCATCTCGGCAAGCGTTCTCGAGCGCGACGACTCGCCGGCCCTGGCAGACGTGGTCCTCACGCTCGCCTGATCCAGCAAGAACGACTGGTCGGTCGGCCGTTCCCAGCACGGCCGACCGACCTACCCAGCACTGACGAACACAACTCCCCCTCTCTCACACACGACTGGAGTAAACGCATGCCGGAATCGAACGATAAGCGTCTCGGCTTATCAAGGCGGGGATTCCTCGCTGCAGGGGCGGGGGCCCTGGCAGCGACGGCGGCGGGCGCGTGGACGCCCGTCTACGCCATCCCGCTCGGCTCGTCGGGCTCGGCAGGCGGCTCGGGCTCGCTCGGCGGGCCGACGCTCCCCGCGCCGCCGAGCTTTCCGGACGGCATCGAACTCGCGCAGCAGGCGTACCAGAACTGGTCCAAGGAGATCATGCTGGACTCCGTCTGGACCTGTCATCCCAAGTCGCCCGACGACGTCGTCCGCCTGGCGAACTGGGCGCACGCCAACGGGTACAAGATCCGTCCGCGCGGCGCCATGCACGGCTGGACCCCGCTGACCGTCGTCAACGGCGCCCCCGTCGACAAGGTCATCCTGGTCGACACGATGAAGCACCTCAACGGCGTCTCGGTCAACGCGGGCGGCGCCCCGGCGACCGTCACCGCGGGCCCGGGCGCCACCCTGGACGCGATCACCACCGCACTGCAGGCACAGGGCCTCGGCTTCGCGAACCTGCCCGCCCCGGGCGTGCTCTCGATCGCGGGCTCGCTTGCCGTGGATGCGCACGGCGCCGCCCTGCCCGCCAACGGACAGGCCACCACCCCGGGCCACACATACGGCTCGCTGAGCAACCTGGTGACCTCGCTGACCGCGGTGGTCTGGGACGGCTCCAAGTACGCGGAGAAGACCTACTCCCGCAACGATCCTCAGATCAAGCCCCTGCTGACCAACCTCGGCCGCACCTTCCTCACCTCGGTGACGCTGCAGGCGGGTCCGAACTTCCGGATGCGGTGCCAGAGCTACACCGACATCAAGTGGACCGAGATGTTCGGAGCCAAGGGCGCCTCGGGCCGCACCTTCGAGAGCTACGTCGCCTCCAACGGCGGCGTGGAGGCCATCTGGTACCCCTTCACCGAGAAGCCGTGGCTCAAGGTCTGGTCGGTCGCGCCCACCAAGCCCGCCGGGGCGCGCGAGGTCACCGGCCCGTACAACTACCCGTTCTCGGACAACCTGCCCGAGGCGGTCACCGACCTTCTCGGACAGATGAACTCGGGTCTGCCCGGCATCGCGCCTGCGTTCGGCAACATCATGTACACGACCACGGTCGCCGGGCTCGCCGCGACCGGCGCCAACGACATCTGGGGCTGGTCGAAGGACATCCAGTTCTACATCAAGGCCACCACCCTCCGCCTGACCGAGGGCGGCGGCGCGGTCATCACCAACCGAGCCAACATCGGTCAGGTCATCCACGACTTCACCCACTGGTTCAACGAGCGCATCGAGTTCTACAAGGCGAAGGGTCAGTACCCGCTCAACGGTCCCGTCGAGATCCGCTGCTGCGGCCTCGACCAGGCCGCGGACGTCAAGGTCCCCTCGGCAGGCGCGCCGACCATCTCCGCGATGCGTCCGCGCCCGGACCACCCCGAGTGGGACACCGCCATCTGGCTGAACGTGCTCGGCGTCCCGGGTACCCCCGGCATGTTCGAGTTCTACCGCGAGATGGAGCAGTGGATGCGCTCGCACTACACGGGCAACGACTACACCTTCCGCCCCGAGTGGTCGAAGGGCTGGGCGTTCGGCGCGGACCCGTACACCGACGGCGGGATCATCAGCGGCGCCCTGCCGCAGAGCTACCGCGACGGTGTGCCCGCGAGCGACAACTGGGACAGCGCGCGGGCGGCGTTCAACACGCTCGACCCCCACCGGATCTACAGCAACTCCTTCATGGATCAGCTGCTGCCGTAGCGCAGAGATCCCCGTTCCACCGACGCCGGTGGTGCCCGCGAACCCGCGCGGGCACCACCGGCGTCCGCGTTCGCGGGGTGAGGAACTCACCACGGCATGACGACGGCCGGCCGTGGCAGCGCCACGACCGGCCGTCGTCACTCGATCTGTTCGGCTATCCGTCGGACATGGTGGCGGACAGCCGATCACGCAGAGCGTTCTTCTGGATCTTTCCCGTCGCGGTGGTCGGCAGCGCAGCGAGGAAGCACACACTGGTCGGCGTCTTGAATCCGGCCAGGCGTTGGCGGGCAAACGCGATGACCTCCTCCTCGGTGAGGGTTTCGCCGTCCTTGGCGACCACGAACGCCACCGGGGTCTCGCCCCACTTCGCGTGTGCGGCACCGACCACGGCCACGTCGCGCACCTGGGGCATCTGCGCGATCGCCAGCTCGACCTCGCGGGTGTAGACGTTCTCCCCGCCGCTGATCAGCATGTCCTTGCGTCGGTCGACCAGGGTGATGAAGCCGTCCTCGTCGGCCCAGCCCAGGTCGCCGGAGTGGAACCAGCCGCCGCGCAACGCTTCGGCCGACTCCTCGGGGCGCATCCAGTACCCGACGAACACGTTGTCGCCCCGGACGAGGAGTTCGCCAACGGTGCCGGCGGGCACGTCCTGGTCCCGGTCGTCCACGATCCGGGTCTCGATGCCGAACAACGACCGGCCGATGGACCCGGCCTTGGTGCGAATGTGCTCGGCGTCGAGCTTCGCGACCGACGGCGCGCACTCGGTCATCCCGAAGCCCTCCTCGATCGGGATGCCGAGATCGGCGAAGAACTCGAGCACCGCCATCGGCGCGGGCGCCCCGGAGATGAGCGCGCAGTCCAGCGAGGACAGGTCGTAGCGCTCGAGATCGGGCACCGCCGTCACCGCCTGCCACATGGTCGGCACGAGCAGCAGCTGCGTCGCCCGTTCCTTGGCCACCAGCTCCAGGACGACGGTCGGGTCGAACGACGGCAGGATCACGTTGCGGGCGCCCAGGTAGATGAAGGGCAGCGTGTGCAGCCCCAGCCCACCCATGTGGAACATCGGCAGCGCGGTGATGGTGACATCGCTCTTGCGCAGCCCGAACGCCGAGGTGACGGCGACGGCGTTCGCCCGCAGGTTCTCGTGCGTGAGCATCGCCCCCTTGGGGCGGCCGGTGGTGCCCGAGGTGTACATGATCACCGCCACGTCGTGCCGGTCGACCTGCGAGGGCACCGGCACCGAGCTCCCGTCGGACAGCAGGGTGTCGTACTCGTCGCCCAGGGTCACGACGTCGCGCACCCGCACCCCCGGCTCGGTCAACGCGTCCGGCACCTGGCTGAACTGCCCGTGCGCGAACAAGAGCTCCGCGCCGAGATCGGCCAGCACGTACCCGATCTCCGGCGCGGTCAGGCGCACGTTGATCGGCGTGAAGATCGCCCCGAGCTTTGCGCTCGCGAACAGGATCTCCAGGCACTCCACCGAGGACGCGACGACGGCCGCGACCCGATCCCCGCGCCGGACCCCGAACCGACCACGAAGCTGGTTGGCCAGTCGGTCGGTGCGGTCGTTGAACTCGCCGTACGTCCAGGAACGCTCGCCGTAGACGAACGCGACCTTGTCCCCGCTCAGCTGGGCGCGCTGGACCGCCCACTCACCGATTCCCTGCATTGTCGACTCCCTTGCGTTGTATGGGTCCGGCTCGGAATGTGGTCGCTCAGCCGACCTTCGGGGTGATGCGGCCGAGGATCGCCGCGAAGTCGACACCGCCGGGCAGGGTGCCGTAGACGCTGCCCCGGTCACCGTCGAGGCGGGTCGCGATGAACGCGTCGGAGACGGCCGGGTCGCCGAACCGGACCAGCAGCGATGCCTGCAGAACCAGTGCCATCCGTTCGATGACCCGGCGGGCCAGGACCTCAGCGCCCGCGAGATCGGTGAGCTGGGCCTGGATCTCGGCAACGGCGCGCTGGATGCTGGGCTCGGGGCCCGCGAGGGCGACCTCGGCGAAGAACGCCTCGACGGACTGCGGGCTCTTGGCCATGGCACGCAGCACGTCGAGTGCCGCCACGTTGCCGCTGCCTTCCCAGATGCCGTTGAGCGGGGACTCGCGGAAGAGCCGCGGCATCTGCGACTCCTCGATGAAGCCGTTGCCGCCGAAGCACTCCAGCGACTCCGCCGCGTGCGCGGGCCACCGCTTGCACACCCAGTACTTCCCGATCGCCAGCGCCAGCCGGAGGAACCGGGACTCCGCCTCGTCACCGCGGGTGGACCGGTCGTGCGCTCCGGCCAGGCGCATCATCAGCAGCGACGCGGCCTCGGATTCGACCGTCAGATCCGAGAGCACGTTGCGCATCAGGGGCTGATCGATCAGGTAGGCGCCGAATGCCTTGCGGTAGGTCGCGTGATGCGCGGCCTGGGTGACGCCGCGGCGCATGCCCGACGCCGCGCCGATCAGGCAGTCCAGTCGCGTCATGTTGACCATCTTGATGATGGTCGGCACGCCCCGGCCTTCCTCGCCGATCCGCCAGCCGACCGCGTTCTGGTACTCGATCTCGCCGGACGGGTTCGACCGGTTGCCCAGCTTGTCCTTGAGCCGCATCAACCGCACGTCGTTGAGGGTGCCGTCGGGCAGGACGCGCGGCACCAGGAAGCAGGTGACGCCCGCGTCCGTCTGCGCGAGGGCCAGATAGAGATCGGCCATGGTGGCGGAGGTGAACCACTTGTGACCGATGATCCGATAGCTGCCGTCCGGCTGCGCGATCGCCCGCGTGGTGTTCGCACGGATGTCGGAGCCGCCCTGCTTCTCGGTCATGGACATCGTCGCGAGCAGGCCGGCCTTGCCGAGGGGAGCCTTCAGGCCCGACTCGTAGAAGCCGTTGGACAGCAGCGGCTCGTAGGTGGCCGCCAACTCCGGGTTGTCCCGCAGGGCGGGGATCGCGGCGTACGTCGCCGAGATCGGGCAGGTGTGACCGGCCTCGACGTTCGACCACACGTAGAACTTCGCGGCGCGGGCGACATGGCTGCCTGCGCGGTCGTCCGACCACGGCGCGCCGTGCAGGCCGTTGGCCACCGCGGTGGACAGGAGGTTGTGCCAGGCCGGGTGGAACTCGATGTCGTCGATCCGGTGGCCGAAGCGGTCGTAGGGCCGCAGAATCGGCGGGTTCTCGTTGGCCAGCCGTCCCCAGTCCTGCACCTCGGCGGTGCCCGCCAGCTCACCGAGCGCGCTCACCTCGCCCACGGACCATTCGGCGCCCTCGCGGACGAGCCCGTCCATCAGCGTCTGGTCGTCGGCCACGTTGTGGCCCTCGAGCGGGTTGGCCTGATTGAAAACCTCATGCGTCTGCATGGCTGCCTCCTTCGACTATGCGAGGGACATTACGTTTTTCAAACAGTCGATGTCAATGAGTAATATTCAGCTCTCCGAACCGTCTCCCACCTCGGGGATCGCGACAAACTCCTCCTGATAGGCGGCCCACGCCACGTGCACACGCTCCGCGTTCCACGGGCGCGGCTGAAGCTGAGGCGGCAAGACGGGATCGGTGAGCAGGTGGCGCACGATCGCGGTGGCCACCGTGAAACGGTCGACAGCGCTGACGGCGAGATCCATCAGGTCGAGCAGCCGACCGGACTCCGCCTCCCAGGCGGAGAGGTCCCACAGCTGGGCGGCCAACTCCTCGGCGCCGCCGTCCGGCCGACCCCGCATCGTCTGCACCGGCTGGTCCGCCAGGTTCAGCGGGCGAATCAGGTTCGCCGGACGCAGCCACACCCCCTCGCGCAACTCGGCCAAGCGCAGTCGCGACAGCCGGGACCGGAGGGTGACCCGGTCGCCGGGATCTCGCCCGGTCCCGGTCACGACCACGATCTCCCACTCCCCGTCCCAGGCCCTGGTGTCCTGCTGCACCTCGTGGAGCACCCGCTGACGCCGCTCGAGCAGCGACGAACTCAGGTGGAATCCGTCGGCGGTCCGGATCAGGTCACCGCCGGTGACCATCCGGCTCAGCGCGACCCTGGCAGCGGACTCCTTGATGCCGAAGGCTCCCGCCGCACGAACCACCTGCGCCGGGGTGGGTCGAGCCGGATGGTTGCTGACGAGCAGGCTGAGGATCACGCCACGCGCCGTCAGACGTGGGAGGTGTTCCTCCAGGTCCAACGCCGAAGAATCGGTGGTGCCGTCCACGTACTGATGCTCCTTGCTGTGGGTGTGAGGCAGTCGCGCCACCCCGATTGTCACCGGGTGGCCGATCACGAACGATCCTGTCGAACTCGATCTCACTGCCGTGGGTACTTCGCCCAACCGTAGGACCAGATCGGACCCAGACCTCCCGGTGGGTGCGCGCGCCTGGTTCGCCGCAGGGTCCGCGCGGCCCGGCCGCTCAGTCCACCAGATGCCGATCACCGGCACTACCAACCCGTTTCGTCGAGGCATAGGGCGCGAGCACCAACGCATACACCGCCAGGCAGGCGATCGGCCCGACCAGCGGCAGCCAGGCGATCTCGAAGGGCAACAGGAACACCGACACCGCCGCGCCTGCGGTCACGACCGCCACCGCGAGCACCAGTCCCACCTCGGTGACCGCGGTCCCAGGGGTGTGCGCGGCATGAGCGGCCAGCACGAACACCGTCGCCCCGACTCCGGCGAGGCCCGCCTGCACCGGCGTGGGCTCGCCGAGCGCCAACGCGAGCAGCGCGCACTGCACTGCACAGACCACGGCCACCCGGCTCCACCTCGCGGCGAGCACCCCCACGGCGGAGAGCCCGGCCGCGATCAGTGCAGGCGCCTGCGCGTGCGGAACGACGGCGGCGCTCATCGAGAAGCCGGCCCCGAGGGCCATCACGCTCGGTCCGGTGAACCCCGTCATCGCGGCACCACCACCCGCCTGCCCCGACGGCCGATCCCGGCCAGTACACGATCGAGGGACGAATCACCCTGCCAGCCAACGACATCGATCCCCAGGACGCCGAGATCCCGATACATGTTTCGGCGTTCGAGCCGCCACATCCTCGCGACGGTCGGATCGAGCTCGTCCGAGAACGGCGGACCCGCGAGCACGTCCACCACGGCCACGGTGCGGCCCCGCTTGCGGAGGTCGATGAGCGCCAGGGCGAAGTCCGTGTCCAGCAGCGTGGTGAAGGCGACCACCGCGGCGCCGGGCGGCACGGCGGGCCTCGGCACGAGCGTGCCCTCGAGCGGCACGGTGCGCTCCCCGGCCCCGAGCACGGCCTCGACGAGGCGATAGAACTGCCGACGACCGAGATCCGGTGCGAGCCATCGCGATCGGGCTCCGAGCACGACGACCGCGGTGCGGTCACCACGCCGAAGAGCCGCCTGCGCGACCTGACAACCGCCGCGCACCGACCGATCCAGGCTCTCGCTCGCGGGCCCGGGCGCCTGCGGGTGTGCGTCGATCAACACCACGACGTCCGCCGCTCGGTCCGTCCTACGTTCGGTGACGTGCAGGGCACGACGACGCGCACTCACCGGCCAGTTCACCGCTCGCAGTTGGTCGCCGGGGACGTAGGCGCGGATGTCGGCGTACTCCACCCCTGGCCCGTGCCGTGCGGTCGGATGCGCCCCGAACCGATCGGGCAGGTCCGTCGGGGGGATCCCCGGCTGGTTCGGATCCACCAGTGGGAACACATCGACCGTGGCCACCTCGGCCACCGCCACGCCCACCAACAACCCGCCCGCCGCGGTCGCGTCGACCGCCACCCGCGGCCGATATCTCCCCCACCGCCCGGCGGTGATCAGCACGCCCGTGCGCGGATCGCCCGAGCTCGCCGCTTCCTGGTCGATCTCCAGCCCTTCCTGCGGAAGGGCGCGGACACCGCATCCCGGCCACGAGCCGGCCTCCTCCACCGCGACCGCCAGCCGCACCGACTCTCCCTCGAACAGCCGGACCGTCGTGGGCTCGCCGCGCACGGTCACGCGATCGACGGGGCGCGGCAGCAGTGCGCGAGCCGCGAGCGCGCCGAGGATGGGGGCGACGAAGGCCAGCAGCTCCGGCCTGCCGCCGACGAGCGCGACGACCAGAGCGGTGGCCGCGCACGTCGCCAGCGCCGCCGCCGCGGGCGAGGCCCGCCACTCGATCGCGCTCACGTGCTCGCCCTCGGCACCGGCAGCCGGCGCAGGATGTCGGCGACCACCTCCTCCGCGTGGATCCGGCGTACCCACATCTCCGGTCGCAGCGAGATCCGGTGCGCCATCGCGGGCGCGGCCAGCGCCTTGACGTCCTCGGGGATGACGTAGTCCCGACCGCCCAGGAGCGCCCGCGCCCGGGCGAGCTGGACGAGATCGAGCTCGGCCCGCGGGCTCGCGCCGACCTCCACCTGGGGGTGCGAGCGGGTCGCGGCCGCCAGCGAGACCACGTAGCGGAGCACGTCCGGATGCACCGAGACCTGCTCGACGCTGCCGCGCATGGCGTGCAGTTCCTCGGCCGTCACGATCGCCCGGACGGTCACGGTGTCGGCGCCCCGGTCCAGGCGGCGCTGCAGCATCTCCTGCTCGTCCGCGGCGCCGAGGTATCCCACCCGCAGCCGCAGCATGAACCTGTCGAGCTGCGCCTCGGGCAGCGGATAGGTGCCCTCGTACTCGATCGGGTTGTCGGTGGCGAGGACGATGAACGGATCCGGCAGCCTCCGGGTGACGCCGTCGATGCTCACCTGCCCCTCCGCCATCGATTCCAACAGTGCCGCTTGTGTTTTCGGCGGCGTGCGGTTGATCTCGTCGGCGAGGAGGACATTGGTGAACACCGGTCCGGCGCGGAACTCGAACCGTCCCGACTGCATGTCATAGACGGTCGAGCCGAGCAGGTCGGCTGGCAGCAGATCGGGCGTGAACTGGACACGGGTGAACTCCAGACCCAGCGCCGCCGCGAAGGATCGCGCGATCAGCGTCTTGCCCAACCCCGGCAGGTCCTCGATCAGCACGTGCCCACCGGCGAGGACCACCAGCAGCACGGTCGTGATCGCCTCCCGCTTGCCGACCACGGCCCGTTCGACCTCGGCGAGGACCGCCCCGGCTCTGGCCGTGGTGGCCTGCGTCGCGGCGGTCACAGCTGCTCCAGTCGGGTCAGGATGCGCTCGAGTGCGCCGCGCCCGGGGCCGGGCCCATCCGGATCGCCCGCGCGCGCCCCGGCCGGGTCCACCCACCGCCACAGGTCGGCGCCGAACATCGCCGCCCCTGCCGCTTCGATCTCGGCATGACCACGGGGTGCACGCGGTCCGCTCACGTGCACGAACTCGCGGGCGAGCAGTGGTCGCAGGTGCCGGTCCCAGTCCGCGCACGAACCGTCCGCCCAGCTCACCAGCGTCTCCGTGCGCAGCCGCCAGCGACGCAACATCTCCTCCTGGGAGTTCAGTGGCGCGGCGACCTCTCCCGCCGCCGGTGCCGCGTCGACGGTTCGGCGCATCGCGAAGATCACGACGGCGGCCGACGCTCCGACCGCGATCAGCGAGGCCGCAGGCGCCCCCGCCCGCAGCGCGATCGCCTCCAGCGCCGCGACGAGGAGGATCCCGATCACGGCGACGCGACGCATCGCGTCTCCCTCAGCTCGGCCAGGACCGCGCGCAACAATTCCGCCGCGGTACTCCGGTTCTGCTCGGTCATCTCGTGCCCGCTGAACCTGGCCTCCTCGAAGAGCCCGACCAGCGCCGTGGCGCTCTCCCGGTGCAGCACGCCGTGGCGTACCGCACGTGCCAGCACCTCCGACGGGGTGTCGGACGCGAGCGGCGCGGCGTCGGGGGCCGCACCCAGACCGCGTTCCATCGCCAGGTAGCAGGCGATGATGGCCGATCGGGGGTCGGCCCCGGTGTTCGCGACCGCGACGAGGCCCAGTTCCGCTGCGCGCCGCAAGGATTCGGCGGCCGCGCGCCTAGCCGCGGGGACGGCGTCCTCCTCGCGGGCATCGCTCCGATCAGGCAACAGGAGCCGCGCGCGGGCAACGGCCCCGGCCAACAGCAGCGCGGTCAACAGCGGCAACACCAGCAGGACGTCCGGCCAGATCTCGCTGCCCCGCGGCGCCGGTGGCTGTCCGACCGCTGACACAGTCGGATCCGTCGCACCGCCATTCGGATCAGTGGGGGCCGCCCGGTCCCGGTTCGGTGCGAGGGCGAGCGCGGCGACCACCACCAGTCCCGCGAACCCGAACCATGCCGCCCCCTGCCACCACCGGCCGGGCGCCGCGCGATGGCCGATCCACGTCGGCGCCGGCCGCACGGGCCTACGCGAGGGGCCCAGTACCAGCACCGCTACGAGGGCGACCGCGGCCACCAGGACCGCGAGGGCGGCGATGACGAGCATCGCGACCAGCGCGGCCCTTCCGTCAGACCTGGGTGGCGCCGTCGGCTGCTCGATCTCGGGCAGGTAGCCGCGGAGCGCAAGGACGCTCACCACGATCAACGCGATAACCGTGGCAGTGCGACCGACCGCCGTGCCCACCACTCCATCGTCGCACGGCGCCCGCACGGGATCGATGGATGCGCGCAGGTCGATCCGCGATCAGCGAGGCGGGAACACTCCCGCGTGGGCGTCCGCGAGGAGGGTGACGAGCTCCTTGCCCTCGGACTCGTCGAGGACGTCGAATGCCTGGGAGGCGAGTTCGTCGGTGATCTCCTCGGCGCGCGCCCACCTGGCCCGGACGTCCTCGCCCGGCGCCGTGTAGGGCGCGGGCCAGCCGTAGAGGGCGGCCTGGTCCGGCCCGCTGGCCAGCGGCGACCCGGCGATCAGGACGGCGTCCCGTGGGCTGACGCCCTGGCTCTTGACTGCGACGAGGTGGAGCCCGCCGCGCAGCTCGCGCAGGACGTGGGTCAGCTGGAGGACCCGCGCCCGCGGATCTGCGGGCAGTGGCACGGCGCGCCAGCCGGCGAACAGCGGCACGCCCGCGGGATCGGCATTGCCCGCGACCGCATCCATCAGTTCGGCGAGCCGCTCGGCGGCGTCGAACGCGGCGAGCTTGCGGACACCGAACTGCTGCGCGGCGAGCGCGTACCCACGGGCGGCCTCGGCGGCGGGCATCGTCACCGACTCCCAGGCGGCCCGGACGCTGTCGGCGGGGAAGAACCCCGCGGCGGCCGTCACGACGTCGGCGTCGACCTCGCCGAGGACACCGCACCGGCCGCGCATGTACGGGCCGATGAAGCCGTCCACCCCGGTGGTACGGCCGAACTCCTTGGCCTCACGGGAGAACATGAATCCCCCACCGATCTGCTGGATCTGGTCCTTGACCGCGTGTGCGACCGTCATCGATTCCACCTCTCGCCGGGTACCGTCCCAGCGAGGCTATGCCACCCGTCATAGCAGCGGAAGACCGCTTCGTCGACGCGGCGACGACGGTGCGCCCTCCGGCACGACCAATCTGGGCGATATGCCCAATTCCGGTGCGGACACCCGTATCTTTGCGCCGAGACTTCTGCCGGCGACGCGTGCACGTCGCGAGACTTCCAGGAAATGGGGACCAGCGATGAATTCCGGGCTGTCCACTGTCGCACTGCCGCTCGCGTTGGCGATCATCATGTTCGGCCTCGGCCTGTCCCTGACCGTCGGAGACTTCGCCCGCGTGGCCAGGCATCCCAAGGCCGTCGCGATCGCGCTGGCCTGCCAGTTGATCCTGCTGCCCGCGATCGCGTTCGGACTGGTGCTGCTGTTCGGCCTGCCGCCACTGCTGGCGGTGGGGATGATGCTGCTGGCCGCCTCCCCCGGAGGGACAACGGCAAACCTGTTCAGCCACCTGTTCCGCGGCGATGTGGCACTGAACGTCACACTCACGGCGGTGAATTCGGTGATCGCGGTGGTGTCGCTGCCGCTGATCACCAACTTCGCGCTCGGACACTTCGCACCGTCGGACGGCACGGGTTCCCTCGGCCTGCAGTTCTCGAAGGTGGTGCAGATCTTCGCGATCGTGCTGATCCCGGTGGCCGTCGGCGTCTGGGTACGGCGGGCGTGGCCCGCCTTCGCGGACCGGATGGATCGTCCCGTCCGGATCGGCTCGGCCGTGGTCCTGGCCCTGGTCATCGTCGGCACGGTGATCGCCGAGCGGGAGAACGTCACCGGGTACCTGGCGGACGTCGGGCTGATCACGTTGATCTTCTGCATCCTGAGCCTGAGCATCGGCTACGTGCTGCCGCGGAGGCTGGGCATCGCCAGCAAGCAGTCGATCGCCAGCTCGATGGAGATCGGCATCCACAACAGCACGCTCGCGATCACGATCGCGATCAGCCTGCTCGACAGCACCCGCATCGCGGTCCCCGCCGCGGTGTACGGCGTGGTCATGTTCCCGGTCGCGACGGCCTTCGGATGGCTGATCACCCGCGGCCGCGGGGACGAGCAGGGGCCGTCGGCTGCGGCGGGGTCGTCGACCGATCGCGACCTCGACCCCGCCGCCGGCTAGCTCATCCCAGCAGCGCCAATCTACTGCGGGTGCGTGTCAGGTCCGGCCCGCCCGCGACAGGCTCGGGTCCCGGCACCCGCCAATCCGCGCCGACCAGCGTCAGTTCGGTGTCCTGGTCGTGGAGGATGTCGACGACATTGCAGAATCGTTGCACCCCATCGGGACTCGCGTCCGCCATCCGCGGCACGCCGCTCAGCACCCAGCGCGGGTATGCCGCCGCCAGGCTCAGGTAGTCCAGCGTCGAGGTCGGCCGCTCGCACAGGTCCGCGAACTCGAACCAGACGAGATCGCCTGCCGCCGAGAGCGCCGTGATGGCCTGGGTGGTCGGGCGGAGCGTGACGCGATCGCCTGCCGCGGGCCACTGCAGGCCGGCCGCGTCGGAGAGGTACCGCCCCGCACCGAATCGCCGCCCACCGGCCCCCTGCCCGCGGTAGTCGACGGCGCCCGCGACCTCGACGACCTCCATCCGCGCCTTGAGCACCTCGATGGTCGGCACGAACGTGTCGTGGAACAGCGGGTTCGGCATCAGCCCGTCCGGCGGATAGTTCGAGGTGACCACCAGCGTCACCTTGCGCTTGCCCAGCGCCCCGAGCAGCCTGGTCAACAGCGCGCCGTCGCCGACGTCGTGTACGTGGAACTCGTCGAAGAACAGGATCTTGCTGCGCCCGAGCAGCCGGTCCAACGCGCGGTCGATCCCCTCGGTGTGCGCGACCTCGTGCAGTCGGCGGAAGAACTCGTGGAAGTGCACGCGAACGGTCGGAACGCCACTCATGCCATCGTGGAACACGTCCATCAGCCAGGTCTTACCCCTGCCGACCGGGCCCCAGAGGTAGATGCCACGACCGGTCTTGAGGTCCATCGCGGCGAGACGCTCGGCGGCCGCCCGCTGCGCGGGATCGAGCACGAATCCGGCGCCCTGCGCGGCCCGGTCGAACGCATCCACTCGGATCGATTTCATAGCGCGACTCTACAAATGTAGAGTTTCATGGGTCAACGTGATCGGAGCAACATCAATGACGGAAACGACGGACCGACGGGCGCGCATCACCGATGCCGCGCTCGACATCATCGCCACGGACGGCATCCGCGCACTCACCCATCGCGGCATCGACCGGCACCTGGGACTGCCCGCGGGATCTACGTCCTACTACTTCCGGACCAAGCGCGACCTGCTGGTCGCGACGGTCGGACACCTCACCGAGCGGTCACGACGCGCCTTCACCGATTCCCAGCCGGAGCCGCAGGAGCCGAACACGGACATCGCCGAGATCGCCCACGGGATCGCGGTCTACGTCGACGGGTTGCTCGGCGACCGCGCCCGCGACATCCGTGCCCGCTACGCACTCACGCTGGAGATGGTGCACGACACTCAGATTCAGGCCGCGCTGGCCGTGAGCCTGTTCTCCCGGGAGCGGGCGGTCGGGCTCACCCGCCTGCTCGACACGGGCGACCCGGAGCAGGACGCGGCGGACCTGATCGCCCTCCTGGAGGGCATGGTCTTCGACCGGACCGTCGGCGCCAGGGCACTCGAGGGCCCCGTGCCGGGTACCGCCGAGAGCATCGCCGCGCTCACCGCGCCGATCGCAAAGGCGCTGACGCGCCCGTGCGCGGTTGACGAGTCCTAGCACTCGTCAACCGCGCACGGGCGCCGGAGGCGCCTACGCCGTCAGGACCAGCCCGGAGGTCGGCACACCGGTGCCTGCCGTCACGAGGACGTTCTGCACGTCCGGAACCTGGTTCACCGACGTGCCGCGGATCTGGCGGACACCCTCGGCGATGCCGTTCATGCCGTGGATGTAGCCCTCGCCCAGCTGCCCACCGTGGGTGTTCAGCGGCAGCCGTCCGCCCAGCTCGATGGCACCGTCCGCGATGAAGTCCTTGGCCTCGCCGCGGCCGCAGAAGCCGAGCTCCTCGAGCTGCATCAGCACGTACGGGGTGAAGTGGTCGTAGAGCACCGCGGTCTGCATGTCCTGCGGACGCAGCCCCGACTGGGCCCACAGCTGGTCGCCGACCAGCCCCATCTCCGGAAGACCGCTCAGGCCGTCCCGGTAGTAGCTGGTCATGATGTACTGATCGGCCCCGCTGCCCTGCGCCGCGGCGGCGATGATCGCGGGCGTGTTCGGCAGGTCCTTCGCGCGCTCCGGCGAGGTCACGACGATGGCGATGCCGCCGTCGGTCTCCTGGCAGCAGTCCAGCAGGTGCAGCGGCTCGGCGATCCACCGCGAGGCCTGGTGCTCCTCGATCGTGATCGGCTTGCCGTAGAAGAAGGCGTTCGGGTTGGTCGCCGCGTGCTTGCGGTCCGCGACCGCGACCCGTCCGAAGTCCGCACTGGTGGCGCCGTACACGTGCATGTAGCGCTGGGCGATCATCGCGACGAACGACGCCGGGGTGCTCAGCCCGTGCGGGTACGAGAACGCGTTGTCGGTGCCGGAGGAGTTCACCTGCTGCACCAAGGCCGAATTCACCTGTCCGAAGCGCATTCCCGAGCGTTCGTTGAACGCACGGTAGGCGACGACGACGTCCGCGACGCCGGTGGCCACCGCCATCGCGGCCTGCTGGATGGTGGCGCAAGCCGCGCCGCCGCCGTAGTGGATCCGGCTGAAGAACTTCAGATTCGGGATCCCGACCGAACGCGCAACGGCCACTTCGGTGTTGGTGTCCATGGTGAACGAGGTCAGGCCGTCCACGTCGGACGGCTTCAGGCCCGCGTCATCGAGCGCGGCCTGGACCGCCTCGGCGGCGAGACGCAGCTCGCTGCGCCCCGAGTCCTTGGAGAAATCGGTGGCACCGATGCCGACGATGGCGGCCTTGCCGGACAGCTCACTCATGCCGTCACTCCGTCCATGACGAGGGTGACCGTCGACTTGATGTGGTCACCGAGACTGTCCTTGCCGACGATGTCGAGGGTGACGAGGCCGTCCTCGACCGAGGAGACGGCACCGGTCAGGGTCAGCGTGTCGTAGGCGTACCAGGGCACACCGAGACGCAGCTTGATCGACTTGATGACCGCACGCGGACCGGCCCAGTCGGTGACGTACCGCTGCACCAGCCCGGTGTCGGTGAGGATGTTGACGAAGATGTCCTTCGATCCGCGCTGCTGCGCCTTGTCCCGATCGTGGTGAACATCCTGGAAGTCCCTGGTGGCCAACGCCGTCGACACGATGAACGTCGGATCGCCGTGGATGGACAGGGCGGGCAGGGTCTCCCCCACCGTCGCTGTCAGGGTCGAGCTCATCACTGCTCCTTCACGGGACGCCACGCGTACAGCGTCCACGGCTGTTGTCCGGTCTCGTCGTCGCCCGGCAGGTCGAGGAACTCCACCTGCACCGGCATCCCGATCGCGACCTCGCTCGGATCGACGCCGCGGAGCTCGCCGAGCATCCGCACGCCCTCCGCGAGTTCCACGAGCGCGACGACGAACGGCAGCGAACGACCCGGCACCTTCGGCGCGTGGTGCACGACGTAGCTGAAGACGGTGCCGAGCCCGGAGGCCACGACGTAGTCCGTGCGCTCCGACTTGTCCTTCCAGATCGCCGGCACCGGCGGATGCTGCAGCGAACCGTCCTGGCGCTGCTGGAGACGCAGCTCGTGCGCCGCGACGCCCTCCCAGAAGAACTCGGTGTCGCGCGACTGCGAGGGACGCAGCATCCGGGTCGGGTCGAGATCGTCGAGCGACTCGCCCAGGCTCGACGACGCGACTCCCGCGGGAGCGGGCGCCTCCTTCGCCGGGGGCGCGAACTTCAGGATCCGGAAGAGCATCTCGGCGACGACCTCGTCGCCGACCTTCCAGAAGTTCCGGGTGGTGAAGAACCAGCCCTCGCCCAGACCCGTCTTCTTCGGGCCCACAACGTCTTCGAGGACCGACTCGATGGTCACCTCTTCGCCCGGGCGGACATAGCGGTGGTACGTCTGGTCGCAGTTCGTCGCGACCACCGACGTGTACCCGGCCTCGTCGAGGATCTCCGTCATCCGGCCGAGCGGATCGTCCTCCTCGCGCACGGCACCCAGACCGCGCATCGTCCAGACCTGCGCCATGGCGGGCGGGGCGACGATGCCGCCGTGGCCCGCCGCGACCGCGGCGTCCTCGTCGACGTAGATGGGGTTCTCGTCACCGATCGCCTCGACCCAGTTGCGGATCATCGGCATGTTGATCGGGTCGCGGCCGGCGCGGGCCTTGCTGGCGCCGCCAGCCCGCACCCGCTCGGCCGCCGCGAGGATCGATGCTTCCTTGTCGCTCATAGACCCGTCGTTCACTGAAACCTCCGCCGCGGTCATCGGGGCACCTTCGGCAGGCCGAGGCCGGCCATCGCGATGAGCTCGCGCATGACCTCGTTGACGCCGCCGCCGAAGGTGATCACCACGTTCCGCTTGACCTGCACGTCGAGCCAGCGCATCAGCTTCGCGGTCTCCGGGTCACCCGGGTCGCCGTGCGCGCCGATGATCTCGTCCGCGATCCGGCCGACACGCTGGATGCGCTCGGTCGCAAAGACCTTCGTCGCCGACGCGTCCGCGATGTCCACGTCGCCGGTCGCCGCAGCAACCTGCCAGTTGAGGAGCTCGTTGAGCCGGTAGGTCGCATGGATCTCGCCGAGGCCGCGCTGCACGTCGGGTTCGGAGAGCAGGTCCCGCTTGGCCGCCCACTCGTGCACCTTCTCGTACAGGCCCGCGACACGGCCGGCCGGTCCGAGCATGACGCGCTCGTGGTTCAGCTGGGTGGTGATCAGGCGCCAGCCCTTGTTCTCCTCCCCGACCAGCATGCTCGCGGGCACGCGGACGTCGGAGTAGTAGGTGGCGTTGACGTGGTGGGCTCCGTCGGCGGTGATGATCGGGGTCCACGTGAAACCGGGATCCTTGGTGTCCACGATGAGGATCGAGATGCCGCGGTGGCGCGAGTCCGCGTCGCCGGTGCGCACGGCGAGCCAGATGTAGTCGGCGTCGTGGCCACCGGTGGTGAAGATCTTCTGGCCGTTCACGATGTACTCATCGCCGTCGCGCACCGCCGTGGTGCGCAGCGCGGCCAGGTCGGTGCCCGCCTCCGGCTCGGAGTAGCCGATCGCGAAGTGCACCTCGCCCGCGAGGATCGAGGGCAGGAACTTGCGCTTCTGCTCCTCGGTTCCGTAGGTCTGCAGCGTCGGGCCGACGGTCTGCAGGGTGACCGACGGCAGCGGAACATCCGCCCGCACAGCCTCGTTGACGAAGATCTGCTGTTCGATCTCGCCGAAGCCACGGCCGCCGAACTCCACCGGCCAGCCGACGCCGAGCCAGCCGTCCTTGCCCATCCGGCGAATGACCTCACGGTAAGTGGGGCCGTGCCGCTCGGTGAGCATGATCTCGGCCTCCTCCGGAGAGATCAGGCCTGCGAAGTAACGGCGCAGTTCCGCCTGCAGCTCACGCTGTTCGGGTGTCAGATCGATGAACACCGGGCCCCCACGAGGTCGAGTCGAGATGAGGCGCCGCCGACGAGGCGGGCCAGGTCTTTGGCAATGGAGAAGTAGCGGTGCATCGGGTAGGTCACGTCCACACCCAACCCGCCGTGCAGGTGGTGCAGGGTGCGCATCGCGGCGGGCACCTCTGCCGCGATCCAGTAGGCCAGCACCTCGAGGTCGTCATCCGCCTCGAGGCCCTCGGCCACCCGCCAGCCCGACGCCAGCGCCGAGACGTGCAGGGTCCGTGACGTCACGTAGACGTCGGCGATCTGCTGGGCCACGGCCTGGAAGGTCGCCAGGGGCTTGCCGAACTGCTCACGGGTGCGCAGGTGCTCGGCGGTCAGCGTGGTGGCGCCTGCGAGCAGTCCGTCGGTGTAGGCACCGATGCTCGCGAGCGCGATCCGGTACAGGGTGGCGTTGTCGCCTCCCAGCACCTCCGCCGCGGGGACCCGTACGCCGTCGAGCCGCACTGAGAACTCCGGGCTGCCCGAGGACGAGGAGATCTTGGCCAGCGTGACGCCGGGGGCGTCGGGCGAGATGAGCACGACGCCCGCGTCGGTCGGCACCAGGATCCGGTAGGCGAGGTCGGCGAACGGAACGGCGACCTTCAGGCCGTTGACGACGACACCGTCACCGTCGGCGACCGCGGTGGTCGACGGCGACGCCGCAAACGCCGCGCCCGGCTCGTTCAGAGCCGCGGTGAGGACCCGTCCGGTCGCCACCTCGGCGAGGATCGCGTCCTGCTGTTCCTGCGTCCCCAGCGCGAGCACCGGGAGCAGGCCGAAGCCGAGGGTGGCCAGTGCAGGCACCGGCGCGGCGCCCCGGCCGGTCTCGGTGAGCAGCGGCAACACCTCGGGCAGGCCGAGCCCGGCGCCGCCGAGCCGCTCCGGCACCGCGAGCGAGAGCAGGTCGGCCTTCGCCATCGCCTCCCACAACGCTGGGTTGAAGCCGCTGGTATCGGCGGGATCGGAGACCTCGCGGGCCAACAGCCCCACGACGATCTCCGCCACCGTTTCTTGTGTCTGATCCAGAGAGAAATCCACGCTGAACAATCCCGCCTACGAGTTAGAACTTGTTCTAGTTGTATCAGCTCCCCGGCACGGGGACAACGGTTCGGGCCCGGCACGGGAGCAACGCTTCGCCCCCGCGCCGGGCACTTCCTGCCGCAGCTAGTCCCGCGGCAGCCCGAGGATCCGTTCCGCGGCCACCGTCAGCAGGATCTGCTCGGTGCCGCCTGCGATCGAGAGGCACCGGGTGTTCAGGAACTCCCGGGACAGCGGGCCCTCGACGGCGCCGCCCGGCCCGGACAGCTCCAGCGCGAACTCCGCGACCGCCTGGCGGTGCCGGACACCGACCAGCTTGC
This sequence comes from Rhodococcus sp. OK611, assembly GCF_003050885.1. Classification (NCBI taxonomy): domain Bacteria; kingdom Bacillati; phylum Actinomycetota; class Actinomycetes; order Mycobacteriales; family Nocardiaceae; genus Rhodococcus; species Rhodococcus sp. OK611. Next base: position 5,730 of record NZ_QAOZ01000025.1, on the reverse strand, counting down.
GCACGCTCGACTCGGGCCCGGGGTCCTGTCCGTCGAGCTGACGCAGGGTGGTGCGGTGCTCGAGCAGCGAGCCGACCATGGCCTCGCCGATCAGGAATCCGACCCGGTCCTCGGTCACGGCGTTCGGGCCGCCGCGCTCGGCCAGCTCGAGCAGTTCCTCCATCGCCTTGCCCAGCGAGGAGCCGCCGCTCATCGCGACGCGCTCGTTGGCCAGCGTGGTGCGGGCCAGCTTCCACCCGCCGTTGACCTGCCCGACCACGCCGTCGTCGGGCACGAACACGTTCTCGAAGAACACCTCGTTGAACAGTTCGTCGCCGGTGATCTCGCGCAGCGGCGAGACCCGGATCCCCGCGGTGCGCATGTCCACCAGGAAGTAGGTGATGCCCTTGTGCTTGGGCACATCCTTGTCGGTGCGAGCCAGGCAGATGCCCCAATCCGCCTCGCGGGCCAGGGAGTTCCACACCTTCTGACCGTTGAGGACCCAGCCCCCGTCGACCTTCTCGGCGGTCATGCGCAGTGCCGCGAGGTCGGAGCCTGCACCCGGCTCGGAGAACAGCTGGCACCAGATCAGATCCCCGCGCAGCGTGGGCATCGCGAACCGCTCGATCTGCTCGGCCGTGCCGTGCTCGAGGATCGTCGGCACCGCCCACCACCCGATGACCAGGTTCGGCGTCTCCAGTCCGGCGCGCACCAGCTCCTCGCCGATCAGGATCTGCTCGGCCGCCTTCGCGGACTTTCCGTACGGCGCCGGCCAGTGCGGAGCCAGGTACCCGGACTCGGCGAACGCGGCGCGACGCTCCTCCTCGGGCAACGCGACGATCGCCTCGATCTCGGCGCGCACCTCGGGACGCGAGGCCTCGAGGTCACCCAGATCGACGGTCAGGTGCCTGCGCTCGCCCGCCTGGGTGAGCTCCGCCACCCGGGCCCGCCAGTACGCGCCGCCGCCGAGCAGCTGCCGCAGCGAGAGGACCCGTCGCAGGTAGAAGTGCGCGTCGTGCTCCCAGGTGAAGCCGATACCGCCGAGCACCTGGATGCAGTCCTTGGCGGTGTCCACGGCCGCATCGAGGGCGACCGACGCGGCGACCGCGGCCGCGATGGGCAGTTCGGCGTCCGATTCCGCCGCGACCGCGGCATCCCAGGCCACGGCCCGGGTCTGCTCCACGCGGCAGAGCATCTCGGCACACAGGTGCTTGATGGCCTGGAACGAGCCGATCGGCTTGCCGAACTGCTCGCGGATCTTCGCGTACTCGACGGCGGTCCGCAGGCACCAGCCCGCCACACCCGCCGCCTCCGCGGCGACCAGGGTCGCGGCCAGATCCCTGACCAGTCCGGGGCGCAGCCCGACGACGATCCGGTCCGCACTCACCCGGACACCCGCACAGGACACCCGGCCCAGCGGGGTGCTCAAGTCGACGTTCTCCAACGCCTCGACGGTCAGTCCGTCCGCCTCGGCGTCGACGAGGCACCACACAGTGTCGTCGCCACGCGAGGCCTCGAGCAGCACGCCGACACCGGGCGCGCCGCCGAGCGCGAGCCCGGCCTCACCGCTGAGGACCAGGCCGCCGTCGCCGTCCGCCTCGGCCGTCACGACGCCGTCGACCACGACGCCGACCGGCAGGTTGCCCTCGGCCAGTTCGGGGCCCCACTGCTTGGCCGCGGCCTCGCCGCTGCGGCCGACGACCAGCGCCGCGAGCGCGGTCGAGAGAACAGGACCCGCGGCCAGCGAGGCGGCCGCCTGCTCGAGCATCACCGCGAGGTCGACGATCTCGCCGTCGGCGCCGCCGACCTCCTCGGCCTGCGCGACCGAGAACAGGCCGAGGTCCGAGATGGCGGACCAGTGCGACCGCCACGAATCGGCCGGCCCCTGCCGTAGCGTCTCGATCGGGTTCGTCGCGCGGGCCCAGGCCTGAATCGATTCCTGGACGGCACGCTGCTCGTCTGTCGTGGCGATTGTCACAAGGGAGGCCAACCTTTCATTACTGACAAATTTGTCTAGAACGTGTTCTAATATGTGGGCTGGGCAAGAGTCAAGACCTGGCACGAACTGCACGAACTCAACTACTCGCCGATATCAAGGAATCTGTGGATGACCTCCTCATCTCGAACCCGTTCCGCGGCTAAGACCGCCTCGACCAACGGGGCCGTCTCGACGCTGACCGACGAGGATCTCAGTTCCAACGCGCAGCGCGAGCGTCGCAAGCGGATCCTCGATGCCACCCTGGCCCTCGCGTCCAAGGGCGGCTACGAGGCCGTGCAGATGCGCGCCGTCGCCGAGCGTGCCGATGTCGCGGTGGGAACCCTGTACCGGTACTTCCCGTCGAAGGTCCACCTCCTGGTGTCCTCGCTCGCCCGCGAGTTCGAGAAGATCGACTCCCGCAAGAAGTTGCCGCCCGGCGACACCCCGATCGAGCGCATGCACCTGATCCTCGGCCAGATCACCCGGGCGATGCAGCGCGATCCGCTGCTCACCGAGGCCATGACCCGAGCCTTCATGTTCGCCGACGCCTCCGCGGCCGCCGAGGTCGATCAGGTCGGCAAGCTGATGGACTCGCTGTTCGCCCGCGCGATGAGCGACGGCGAGCCGAGCGAGGAGCAGCTCGCGATCGCTCGCGTCATCTCCGATGTGTGGCTCTCGAACCTCGTCGCCTGGCTCACCCGTCGCTCCTCCGCGACGGACGTCGCCAAGCGCCTGGAACTGACCGTCGAACTCCTTCTCGGCGGCGGTTACAAGGATCCGGGCATCGCGTAAGTAGACTTTGCGCAGTGAGTGCGCAAGACCTACCCGTCGAGCTTCGCAGGCGTCTCGTATCAGTCGCGAGAACGCCTCGGCTCCTCGTGGCGTCGGACTATGACGGCACGATGGCGCCCATCGTCTCCGACCCCGCGAAAGCCTTCCCGCACGCTGAGTCCGTGCGGGCCCTCCGGGCGTTGGCGAGCCTGCCCGCCACCACATCGGCGGTGATCTCGGGCCGTGCGCTCCGGGACCTGGCGATGCTGTCCCGACTCCCGGTCGAGGTGCAGTTGGTCGGCAGCCACGGCTCCGAGTTCGACGTCGGCTTCGTGCGCGAGATCGACGACGACGCCAAGCGATTGCTTCGGGAGGTCACCGAGGAGCTACAGGCCGTCGCCGCCGCGGGCCCGGGCGTCACCGTCGAGACCAAGCCTGCCAGCACAGCCCTGCACGTGCGCAATGCCGCCCCCGAGATCGCCGAGGCGGCGTTGTCGCGTGTCCGGGGTGGTGCCGCCACCTGGAACGGCGTACAGGTCACCGAGGGCAAGGCCGTGATCGAACTCGCGGTGATCACCACAGACAAGGGCGAGGCGCTCGACATCCTGCGGCACCGCGAGGGCGCCTCCGCCACCGTGTTCTTCGGCGACGACATCACCGACGAGAAGGCGTTCAGCCGGCTCCAAGGACCGGATCTCGGCGTGAAGGTGGGCCCCGGCGAATCGCTCGCCGAGTTCCGGGTGTCGAGCACCGAGGACGTCTCCGCCGCGCTGGCGTTCCTGCTCGAGGAGCGGCGCACCTGGCTCCACGGCGAAAGCGCCACCCCGATCGAGCGTCTCAGCATGCTGGCGAACCCCAGGACGGTCGCGCTGCTGACCCCCGACGCCACCCTGACCTGGCTCTGCCATCCGGAGCCCGATTCCGCCGCGGTGTTCGCGCACCTGCTCGGCGGCGTCGGCGCCGGCCACTTCACGGTCGGGCCCCTGCGAGAGGCGCTGCCGCTCAGCCAGCGGTATGTCGACGGCACCATGACCGTCGAGACCCGTTGGGCGAGCCTGCAGGTCACCGACTACCTACCCCACGACGTCGAGCAGGGCCGCACCGACCTCACCCGCGTGATCACGGGTCAGGCCAAGGCCGTGGTGACCTTCGCGCCGCGTCCCGAGTTCGGACAGGTGCAGGTGCACCTCGAGCAGGAGGCCGAAGGCCTGCGGGTGTACGGAACCAGCGATCCGCTCGTACTGCGCTCCCCCGGCATCGAGTGGGAGATCACCAGCGACGGTGTCCAGCAGAGCGCGCGTGCCGTCATCGACCCCGCGCAGGGACCGATCGTCCTCGAACTGCGCTGCGGCACCACGGAACTCGGACCGACCTCCGTGCCGGAGTCGGAGCGCCGGTCGCTGGCCGAGTCGTATTGGAGCGACTGGGCCGACGGCCTGACCCTGCCCGCCCGCAAGCGCGGGCTGATGAAGCGCTCCGCCCTGACGCTGCGGGGCCTCGTGCACGCAGACTCGGGCTCGATCCTGGCCGCGGCCACCACCTCGCTGCCCGAGGAGATCGGTGGCGTCCGCAACTGGGACTACCGCTACTGCTGGCTCCGGGACGCGTCGCTGACCGCGTCCGCGCTCGTCTCGCTCGGCTCGCTCGGCGAGGCCGAGGACTTCCTGGAGTGGGTGCACGGGGTGCTCGAGACGCTGCCCGGTCCCGAGCGCCTGCATCCGCTGTACACGATCTACGGCGCCAACCTGCCGCCGGAGGCGGTGCTCGACTCCCTCCCCGGTTACTCGGGCTCACGGCCGGTCCGAGTCGGCAACGCCGCGAACTCACAGGTGCAGCTCGACGTCTTCGGTCCCATCGTCGACCTGATCTCGCACCTCGCCGAGGCTCGCGAGAAGGCAGGACTGACCGAGGTACTCACCGACGCCGATTGGAACCTGGTGCAGGCCATGGTCTCCGCGGTCGAGCGCCGCTGGGACGAACCGGACAACGGCATCTGGGAGATCCGCGGTAACCCGCGCCACCACGTGTACTCGAAGGTCATGTGCTGGGTCACCGTCGACAGGGCCCTGACCCTGGCCGAGCGTTTCGGCCGGCAGTCCGGCCCCGGATGGACGGCGCTACGGGCCGAGATCGCCGACGAGGTCAAGGATCGCGGTTGGAGCGATCGTGCGCTCTCGTACACCGCTGCCTACGACGGCACCGATCTGGACGCGGCGACGCTGCACATCGGGCTCTCCGGGCTCATCGACCCGACCGATCCGCGGTTCATCGCGACGGTCAGGGCCACCGAGGCGGAGCTGCGCAGCGGCTCGACCGTGTACCGGTACCACCACGACGACGGCCTACCCGGCGGCGAGGGTGGATTCCACCTGTGCGCGGCCTGGTTGATCGAGGCCTACCTGCTGATCGGGGAGCGCTCGGACGCCGAGGCCCTGTTCGCGCAACTGGTCGATGCGGCGGGCCCGACCGGACTGCTCGCCGAGGAGTACGACCCGGTGGCCGAGCGTTCGCTCGGCAATCACCCGCAGGCGTACAGCCATCTCGGCCTGCTGCGCTGCGCGCACCTGCTGAGCTGATCCCACAGTACTGAGACACCCGGCCGTCGACTCGACGGCCGGGTTTTCTCGTCGAGTGTGCAGTTTGGGGTACCTCCCTGCACGAAGTGCTTGGGGGACGGGGCATCGCCCGAGAAGACGCGCCGGTAAGTGCACACTCGGCCGGCCCGGTGCTGGTGTCGAGTGTGCAGTTGTCGGGGCATCGGCCGAGTAGGTATGTCGGTAGGTGCACACTCGGCGAGTGGCCGGGGTGTGGTGGCCGGCGGGGCGTGTGTGTGTTCCTGCCCCGGATATGCGAAATGCCTCGCATCGCAGTCTCTTTCGAGTCTGTGATGCGAGGCATTCGCAATTTATGTTCGGCGGTGTCCTACTCTCCCACACCCTGTCGAGTGCAGTACCATCGGCGCTGGAGGGCTTAGCTTCCGGGTTCGGAATGGGTCCGGGCGT
>NZ_QAOZ01000024.1:0-86439 GCF_003050885.1 Rhodococcus sp. OK611 | reverse complement strand
TCGTGGGCCCCGTCGCAGTCGGCGGCGCCGTGGTTGCCGTTGTCGGTCCCGTCGTCCTCCCGATGGGTGACCAGCCCTAGTTCCTCGGCCAGGTTGAGTGCCTCGGTGAGCAGTGCCTGCCACGTCCCGTCCGCCGCCAGCCTGCGGGCCAGCTCGGGGTCGATCAGTCCGTGGCCGTGCAGGTAGGCGGGTTCGGACAGTAGCCCCACCAGCGTCGCAACGTCCATGGTGACCTGGGTCAGCGGCGCCCGCCGCCCCGGCAGCGCGGCCCGGCCCGCCTGCGCGCAGTCAGTGCGGTCGCAGCTGCACCGCAGGTACGGCTCGCCGTGCATGATCGCCAACACCGCATCCACCAGCCGGCACTGCTTGCCGCGCTTGTCATGCGGACAGACCGTGGCCGCGAACTCGGTGACCAGCTGCATCACCTGCTCGGCCTCCTCCGGCGACACATTCACCTCGATGGCGGACATATTTCCGCGCGAACGCTTGACGATGCGGCGCCCCAACTCCTGCGCGGTTTCCCGTTGCGCGGCCGCCTCCTCCGCCGAGAACTCCGAGACGAGCCGCCCGATCTCACCGGCCAACGGGCCCGGCGTCAGCTGCCGCGCCGCCGCCACGATCCCCGGCTCCAATGCCGCCACCGTCTCCGGCTTCAGCCCCGTCGTCTCACGACTGATCGCCCGCACCCGAGGCAGATCCAACTCACCGGACTCGAACGCAGCCCGGGCAAGGGGCAGCCGCAACCGCAGGTCCATCCCCAGCGAGGCATGGGACTCCGCGACGGTCTTCGAGCAGCCCATCCGCACCGCCAACTCGGCGACCGCACCGTTGCCACAGTCCACGATGTCACCCGACCCCAACCGGACATCGCGCTCGATCCACGACTCCCAGAACCGGCCCGCCGCCAACACCTTCCGCGCCGCAAACCGATTCTCCGCCCGACAAGACCGATCGACCTCGTCGAGGGCAGCGACATCGGCCAGCAGCGAGGCGGCCTCCGCCTCGACACCGGACCTCACCTCACCGACCCCGCCACCGTTCTCGAACATACATTCGATTCTACGCCGAGGGTCTGACAAGAAATCAAGAGTTTCGGCGTTGGACCCACCCAGATCTATGCGCCGCCCAGACGAGTGTCAATCCAGGTTGACACCAGCGCCTTGCCGCAGAATTTCCATCACCGTTCCGGGCACAATGGCGTGGTGACCGAACCCGCCAACGCCACCCTCCTCGTCGTCGATGACGACGAGGACGTGCTCGTGTCCCTGCGACGGGGCCTGCGCCTGTCCGGCTTCACGATCCTGACCGCCTCGGACGGGGCCGAGGCTCTCACCGTCGTCGCCGACCGCTCCCCAGACGCCATCGTCCTCGACATGAACATGCCGGTCCTCGACGGCGCGAGCGTCGTCACGGCGTTGCGTGCCATGGGCAACGACATCCCCATCTGCGTGCTCAGCGCCCGCGCCTCCGTCGACGACCGGGTGTCGGGGCTCGAGGCGGGCGCCGACGACTACCTCGTCAAACCCTTCGTACTCGCCGAACTGGTCGCCCGCATCCGCGCGATGCTGCGCCGCAGGACGACGCCGCCCGCCGCACCCGCACCGCAGGGCGCGATCACCGTCGGCCCGCTGACCGTCGACCTGCTGGGCAGGCGGGCCCACGAGGGCGACCGCGAAATCGAGCTCACCAAAAGAGAATTCGAGCTGCTGGCCATCCTCGCCCGCAACAGCGGCGTCGTGCTGAGCCGGGAGCGGCTGCTCGAGCTCGTATGGGGCTACGACTTCGTCGCCGACACCAACGTGGTCGACGTGTTCGTCGGCTACCTGCGACGCAAGCTCGAATCGAACGGCTCGCCCCGCCTCCTGCACACCGTCCGAGGAGTCGGGTTCGTGCTCCGGGAAATGCCGTGAGGCGCGGGCACTCGTACTCGCTGCGGGTCCGGGTGGCGGCCGCCACCGCCCTCGGCGCCACCATCATCGTCGCGCTGCTCGGCGTCTTCGTCGCCCTCGCGATCTCCCGCAACAACATGAGCCAGCTCGACCGCAGGCTGGAGACCGCCGCGAAGGTGCTGATCGTCAACATCGGCACCGCCTCGATGTTCCTGCCCCGGTTCGGCGACGCGGGCGCGTTCGCCGTCACGATCCGCAACGACGGCGCGCTCGCCGCCAGCACCCCCACCCAGCTCCCCGAGCTGCCCGAGGGCGCCGCCACGGTGAACGTCGACCACACCGCGTACCGCGTGAACACCACCGCAGTGGCGGGCACCACTACGACGGTCTCGCTGGCGGTGCCCGCCGCCGAGGCCAAGGACGTGACCGCAGATCAGCAGCAATGGGTGCTGATCGCCGGGCTGCTCGCGATCGCCGCCGCGGCCGGACTCGGCTGGATCTTCGGCGGTCGGGCCGTCCGCCCGATCGTGCAGCTCACCCACCAGATCGGCGGCGGACCACCGCAGGAGGGCCCGCCGCCGACTGCGTCCGGGGTCCGCGAGGCCGAGGAGCTGGCCGACGCCATCGAGCTCATGCTGCGACGCATCGCCGAGGCCCAGTCCCAGACGACCGCCGCCCTCGATACCGCACGCGACTTCGCGGCCGTCTCCGCGCACGAGCTGCGCACCCCGCTGACCGCGATGCGCACCGACATCGAGGTGCTCAGCACCCTCGAGCTCGACGAGTCACAGCGGGCCGAGATCCTCGCCGACCTGGCCCGGACCCAGGGCCGCGTCGAGGCCACCCTGTCCGCGCTCGAACGCCTCGCCTCCGGGGAACTGTCGAGCGACGACGACCACGTCCCGACCGATGTCGTCGAACTCTGCGACCTCGCCGCCCAGGACGCGCGGCGACACCATCCGGACGTACAGGTCCGGGTCGAATCCGAGCCCTCGCTGGTGATCCGCGGCCTGTCTGCCGGGCTGCGCCTGGCGCTGGACAACGCCATCGCCAACGCGATCCGCCACGGCGGCGCCACGCTGGTGGTCCTCGCCGCCCGCCGCACGTCCCCCGACACCGTCAGGATCACCGTCGACGACGACGGCGCCGGGGTGCCCGAGACCGAGCGCGAGGCGGTCTTCGCGCGTTTCTACCGCGGCGCCGGCGCCAGCAAGGGCGGTTCCGGCCTCGGGCTGGCGCTCGTGGCACAGCAGGCGCAGCTGCACGGCGGCCGCGCATACTTCGAGGTCAGCGACCTCGGTGGGGCCCGGTTGGTGCTGGAGTTCCCGCACCGGCCGTGAGCCGGGGGATGTGCGATCGCCCCTGAGCGAGTAACGATGGACAACGGCACGCCCGCAAACCGGGCGGTCGCCATCATCCCTAGACGACTCGCGAAGGGAAGAACAATGCTCACCAGAAATACCCGTGTGTCCGCCGCGCTGCTGATCGCCGGAGCCGCCGCCGCGGGCGCGCTGTTCAGCGCGCCGGTTGCCGGCGCCGCCACCCCGATGGGCGGTCAGATCGGGACCGACCCTGCGTGCGGACCGGTGGTCGCGGGTCCATCGGGGACCATCAAGATCCACAACGCGCAAATCCCCAGTGGCCTGGGCGGGATCGTGGTGAGGAACTTCTTTCAGTTCCCCGGCGGAACGACACCGTCGGTGAGTCTCGACCCGGGCGACATCAAGACCATCATCGTCACGACCGGTCCCGCGGCAGGAGGCTTCGGCATCGGACAGGTCGCCGGCAGCTACCAGCTACCGGGCGCGATCACCTGTGTCGTGAACGTGCCGTTCGTCCTCGAACCCTGAGCACGCGAAAGGCCCCGTACCGCAACGCGATACGGGGCCTCTCGAGGCAAAGATCTGCTAGACGTCCAGCAGGTCGATGACGAAGACCAGGGTCTTGCCGCCGAGCGGGTGACCCGAGCCGGCCGGCCCGTAGGCGAGCTCCGGCGGGACGGTCAGCTTGCGGCGACCGCCCACCTTCATGCCGGGGATCCCCTCCTGCCAACCGGGGATCAGCCGGCCGAGCGGGAACTTCACGGACTCGCCACGCTGGAACGAGGAATCGAACACCTTGTTCGTGTCGAACTCGACACCGTGGTAGTGGACATCGACGACGCCACCGGGCTGCGCTTCCGCGCCGTCACCGACGGTGATGTCCTCGATGACCAGCTCGGCCGGGGCCGGACCCGTCGCGGGCTCGATGACCGGTGCGGCGGGCGGAACCACGACATCGAGCAGGTCGATGACGAAGACCAGGGTCTTGCCCGAGAGCTGGTGCCCGGCGCCTGCCGGACCGTAGGCCAGCTCCGGCGGGATGGTGAGCTGCCTGCGCCCACCGACCTTCATCCCCGGGATGCCCTCCTGCCAGCCGGCGATGAGGCCGGACAGCGGGAAGTTGATGGACTCGCCGCGGCTCCAGGAGGAATCGAACTCCTCGCCGGACTCGAACTCGACGCCGAGATAGTGGACCTCGACCTTGGCGCCGGGCGTGGCCTCCGCACCGTCGCCGACGGTGATGTCCTTGATCACGAGCTCGGTCGGCGGGGGGCCGTCCTGGAACTCGATCACGGGCTCGTCACTCATCCGAGTCACCTGCTTCCCAGATCGGTGTAGTTACGCTCGTTGTAGCCGGTGTAGATCTGACGCGGGCGGCCGATCTTGGTGGCCGGGTCCTCGTGCATCTCGCGCCAGTGCGCGATCCAGCCGGGCAGCCGGCCCATGGCGAACAGCACGGTGAACATCCGGGTCGGGAAGCCCATCGCGCGGTAGATCAGGCCGGTGTAGAAGTCGACGTTCGGGTACAGCTTGCGCTCGATGAAGTAGTCATCGGTGAGCGCGGCCTCCTCGAGCGCCTTCGCGATCTCGAGCAGCTCGTCGTCGCCGCCGAGCTTGGCCAGGATGGTGTCCGCGGCCTTCTTGGCGATCGCCGCGCGCGGATCGTAGTTGCGGTAGACGCGGTGCCCGAAGCCCATGAGCTTCACGCCGTCTTCCTTGTTCTTGACCTTGCGGACGAACTCCTTGACGTCGCCGCCGCCTGCCTTGATCTCGTCGAGCATCTCGAGCACGGCCTGGTTGGCGCCGCCGTGCAGCGGGCCCCAGAGCGCGTTGATGCCGGCCGAGACCGAGGTGAACAGGTTGGCGTCCGACGAGCCGACCATGCGCACCGTCGACGTCGAGCAGTTCTGCTCGTGGTCGGCGTGCAGGATCAGCAGCATGTCCAGCGCCTTGGCGACCTCGGGATCGACCTCGTACGGCTCGGCCGGGAAGCCGAACGTCATCCGGAGAAAGTTCTCGACGAGCGAGAGCGAGTTGTCCGGGTACAGGAACGGCTGCCCGACGGACTTCTTGTACGCATAGGCCGCGATGGTCGGCATCTTCGCGAGCAGGCGCGTGGTGGAAAGCTCCACCTGCTCCGGGTCGTCGGGGTCCAGCGAGTCCTGGTAGTACGCGGACAGTGCGTTCACCGCGGAGGACAGCACCGGCATCGGGTGCGCGTTGCGCGGGAAACCGTCGAAGAACCGCTTGAGGTCCTCGTGCAGCAGCGTGTGGCGCTGGATGCGGGTGGTGAAGGCGGCCAGCTCGTCGACCGAGGGCAGCTCGCCGTAGATCAGCAGGTAGCTGACCTCGAGGAAGGTCGAGCCCTCCGCGAGCTGCTCGATCGGGTAGCCGCGGTAACGCAGGATTCCCTGTTCGCCGTCGATGTAGGTGATCGCCGACTTGGTGGAGGCGGTGTTGACGAATCCGGGATCCAGGGTGGTGTACCCGGTCGCGGACAGGAGCTTGCCCAGCTCGATGCCGTCATTGCCCTCAGTTGCTCGGGCAATCGTCATCGCATGTTCGCCACCGGGGTAGCTGAGCGTCGGTGTGGTGTCATCGGCAGCGGGCACGAAGGATCCCTCTCAAACTCGGATCAGCGAGTAGCACTATCAGTCGGATAGAACCTAGTCGCTGTTACGCCCCCTTGCCCAGGGAGGGTCCACGCCGAGTGGGATTTACCACTAGAGCGCGCCGAGACCCCAGGTCCCCGTCCAGGTCTCGCCGGACCGCAGTACCACCTGGTCGATGCCCGTGTTGAACGCGTCCGGCGGGCAGGTCATCGGTTCGATCGCCAGCGCTCGGCCGCGGCCGGGATAGCCCTGACCGCGCTCCGGATCCGCCGTGAACACCTGGATCCAGCCGAACTGGCGGTCGGTCCACAGCACCGCCCCCGAACCGTCCGGGGCGCGTAACTCGTGCCGGGCACGGCCGTCCGGATCCGGGACGATCGAGCTGAAAGGCGTGTCCAGCCAGACGCCGTCGAGCGAGCGGGGGGCGGTGAAGTCGAATTCGGTGCCGTACACCGACTCGGAGTTGCCCACCGGCAGCATCCGCTCCTGGTCCAGCGGCAACCGGGTGCCCGCGGTCAGCCGCAGCGTGCACTCGTCGAGCGGGGTGTCGCCGGCCCGGACGAAGGTGTGCACGCCCATCCCGAACGGTGCAGGCATCGCGCCGATGTTCTCGGCCGTGTGCGTGACGGTCAGCCCCGCCGGTCCCAGCTCGTGCGTTGTCGTGAGCTGCAGCGGGTAGGGCCAGCCCTTGTGCAGGCCGAGGCGGATGCTCTGCCGCACCCGGTTCGGGGTGTGCTCCTCGAGCTCCCAGTCGTCGCGGCGCACCAGCCCGTGGATCGCGTTGTTCCTGGCGGGCTCGGTGATGGCCAGCTGATGTTCGACGCCGTCGAAGATGAAGTAGCCGTCGCGAATCCGATTCGGCCACGGCGCGAGGACCAGTCCGGCGGACAGTGGCGGCTTCTCCCCCGCGGGCGAGGTCTCGGTGAGCGGACTGCCGCCGATCTCCAGCAGCCGGAGACCGGCCCCACGGGGGACGACCTCGGCGCGGTAATCACCGTGCTCGATCTTGAAGCTGCTCAGACCGGACGAGCGAACGGCGCCGTTGACGGACTCAGACATGACACGACTCGCACATGGCACACAGTGTCCACCAATCGGCGCGCGACGGCACCCATCCCACCAAAGCCACCGCCCCGTGGGATCGGTCGCGTGAGATCAGTCGTGCCGCACCCGGTACCGCAGGAACATCGGGAACGCGAGGCAGGCCAGTCCTACCCCGATCACCACCAGCACCCCGCCGCCGGCCGCGGCGGCCGCGGTGCCGACCGCGAAGGCCGCCGCGCCGTGCAGGACGTCGCCGATCCGCGGCCCGCCCGCGACCACCACGATGAACACCCCCTGCAGCCGCCCGCGCATCTCGTCGGTCGCCACCTGCTGGAGCATCGTGCTGCGGAACGCGGCCGAGACCATGTCCACGGCGCCGCCAAACGCGAGGAAACCGAGGGCAACCCAGAGCAATACCGCCGAGCTTTCGGGGGTGGCGAACCCGACGGCGACACCGAAGCCGACCATCGCCAGGCCCCACGCCACGATGCAGGCCACCACCGCCCGTCCTTGGTACCTGACCCCAGGCAGCCACCCCGAGAACACGCCGCCGATCACGGCGCCCGCCGACATGGCCGCGAACAGCAGACCCAGCGCGACGCCGCCGCTCACCGGGTCGCCGAAGCTCTCGTGCGCGATCTGCGGAAACAGCGCCCTCGGCATGCCGAACACCATCGCGATGATGTCGACGACGAACGACGCGAGCAGGACCTTCTGCGTGGACAGGTACGCGAAGCCGTCGAGCACCGCCCGGAGCCCGGCCCTGGTGGCGGTGCCGGTCGGCGGCAGCGCGGGCAACCGCAGCACCGCCCACAGCGTCGCCATCAGCGCGATCGCGTCGACCAGGTACAGCACGGCCAGCCCGGTCAACGGGACGAGCACACCCGCCAGCAGCGGGCCCGCGATCGCGCCGAACTGGAAGACCGTCATGTTCAACGAGTTGGCGGCAGGCAGCGCTCGCGAGGGCAGCAGCCGCGGGATGATCGCATTACGGGTCGGCGAGTTGACCGCGAAGAACGCCTGCTGCAGCGAGAACAGCCCCAACACCAGCCAGACGTTGTTCACCCCCGCCGCGGCCTGCGCCCCGAACAGCACCGAGGTGACCGCGAGCCCGATCGTCGTGAACGTCATCAGCCTGCGGCGGTCCATCACATCGGCGAGCGCGCCGCCCCACAGGCCGAAGACGACGAGCGGGACCAGCCCGAACAGGCCGGTCAATCCGACATAGGCCGAACTCCTGGTGATCTCGTAGACCTGGAGCGGCACCAGCACGACACTGATCTGGGCGCCGATCACGGTGACGATGCCCGCCACCCACAGCCGACGGAAGTCCTGGTTCTGCAGCGGCGTGACGTCGGCCAGCAGCCGCCTGCGCGTGACCTCGGTCAAGGCTGCAATCGCTCCGCGGTCCAGACGCCGTCCGTCAGCGTGGTCTTCACCCGGTTGTGCATCCGGTTCGCCCTGCCCTGCCAGAACTCCACGCTGTCCGGACGGAGCAGGAAGCCACCCCAGTTCGGGGGCACCGGCACGTCGTCGACGTCCGCGAACCTGGCCGTGACCTCGGCCAGCTGCGCCTCGAGCGCGGCGCGGGAATCGATGGGGCTCGACTGGTTCGAGGCCCAGGCACCGAGCTGGGAACCACGCGGCCGGGTGTGCCAGTACTTCTCGGTGACCAGCGGGTCCACCCGGGAGACCGATCCCCTGATCGTCACCTGGTGGGCGAACGCGATCCAGGAGAAGGTCGCCGACGCGTAGGGGAAGCCGGCCAGCTCCCGCGCCTTGTTCGACTCGTAGTTGGTGTAGAACACCAGCCCGTCCTCGGACAGCCCCTTGCACAGCACCGTCCGCGAGGCCGGCCTGCCCGCCGCGTCGACCGTGGCGAGCACCATCGCATTGGGTTCGGCGATGCCGGACGAGCGCGCCTGGTCCAGCCACCGGCGCAGCAACGGGTACCAGCCTCCGCGCAGCGATTCCGCGCCGAGATTTCCCTCCGGCACAGCAGGATTCGGGTCCTGATGGGCATAGCCGACCCGCATCGCGGCGAGGTCGGGGTTCGCGGCGGACTCGGGCTCGGAATCGGGTGACACAGCCGCTGACGTTACTCCCGGGTATGTGCCGCTCACCCACGCCACGCAACGGGCTAGAGTTTGACCTGACCCACCCTGTCGACCGTGGATCGCACCCGCGATTCCCGCGAGGCAGGGTCACCAGTCACGGCGGCGCAGAGCCTGCACACCATGCATGCGCCCCGCAGACGGCGATGACTTAGGCGGAGCAGCCCGGACCGGGCGAATACCGAAGACGACGAGGAGAGTCCACGAGCAATGGCAGCGAGCGCGGCAGTACCCGAGGATTTTGTCAGCGGTCTCGAGGGCGTCGTCGCCTTCACCACCGACATCGCCGAGCCTGACAAGGACGGTGGCGCGCTGCGCTACCGCGGAGTCGACATCGAGGACCTGGTCGGTCGCGGCGTCACCTTCGGCGACGTCTGGGCACTGCTCGTCGACGGCGAGTTCGGCCAGGGCCTGCCGCCCGCCGAGCCGTTCCCGCTGCCGATCCACACCGGCGACGTCCGCGTCGACGTGCAGGCCGGCCTGGCCATGCTGGCGCCGATCTGGGGATACCAGCCGCTGCTCGACATCGACGACGACACCGCCCGCGAGCAGCTCGCCCGCGCCTCGGTGATGGCGCTGTCCTACGTGGCGCAGTCGGCCCGCGGTGTCTACCAGCCCGCCGTGCCGCAGAAGGTCATCGACGAATGCCCCACCGTCACCGCGCGTTTCATGACCCGCTGGAAGGGTGACCCGGACCCGGCGCACACCGAGGCCATCGACGCGTACTGGGTCTCCGCCGCCGAGCACGGCATGAACGCCTCCACCTTCACCGCCCGGGTCATCGCCTCCACCGGCGCCGACGTCGCGGCGTCGCTCTCCGGCGCCATCGGCGCAATGTCCGGCCCGCTGCACGGCGGCGCCCCGGCCCGCGTCCTCCCGATGATCGAGGAAACCGAGAAGAGCGGTGACGCCCGCGCTCTCGTCAAGGGCATCCTGGACCGCAAGGAGAAGCTGATGGGCTTCGGGCATCGCGTGTACCGCGCCGAGGACCCCCGCGCCCGCGTGCTCCGCGCCACCGCCAAGCGCCTGAACGCGCCCCGCTACGAGGCCGCCGCCGCGCTCGAGCAGGCCGCCCTCGCCGAGCTGCGCGAGCGCCGCCCGGACCGCGCGATCGAGACGAACGTCGAGTTCTGGGCCGCCGTCATCCTCGACTTCGCCGAGGTCCCGGCGCACATGATGCCCGCGATGTTCACCTGTGGCCGTACCGCCGGCTGGTGCGCGCACATCATGGAGCAGAAGCGTCTCGGCAAGCTGGTCCGCCCGGCTGCCATCTACACCGGACCCGAGCCCCGCACCCCCGAGTCCGTCCAGGGCTGGGACCAGATC
Source organism: Rhodococcus sp. OK611 (assembly GCF_003050885.1). Lineage (NCBI taxonomy): Bacteria > Bacillati > Actinomycetota > Actinomycetes > Mycobacteriales > Nocardiaceae > Rhodococcus > Rhodococcus sp. OK611. Next base: position 76,132 of record NZ_QAOZ01000024.1, on the reverse strand, counting down.
GCCGGCTGATTCGGGCCCTCTGCCCGTTCGCACCACCAACGAGAAGGAACTCGAACCGATGACCACCCCGATCATCCCCGCCGACCTCAAGCCCGTCGATGGCCGATTCGGTTGCGGACCGTCCAAGGTCCGCCCCGAGCAGCTCCAGTCGCTCGTGGACGTTGGCGCCTCGGTGTTCGGCACCAGCCACCGTCAGAAGCCGGTCAAGGACGTCGTCGCCCGGGTGCGTTCCGGCCTGGCCGACCTCTTCTCGCTGCCCGAGGGCTACGAGGTGGTGCTCGGCAACGGTGGCACCACCGCGTTCTGGGACGCGGCCGCGTTCGGCCTGATCCGCGAGAAGTCCCTGCACCTGACCAACGGCGAGTTCAGCTCCAAGTTCGCCTCGGTGGCCAAGGCCAACCCGTTCATCGGCGACCCGATCGTCGTCTCGGCCGAGCCGGGCAGCGCGCCCGCGCCCGTGTCGGACCCGTCGGTCGACCTCATCGGCTGGGCGCACAACGAGACCTCCACCGGTGTCGCGATCCCCGTGTCGCGTCCGGCCGGCTCGGAGAACGCGCTCATCGCGATCGACGCCACCTCCGGTGCGGGCGGCCTGCCGGTGAACATCGCCGACTCGGACGTCTACTACTTCGCACCGCAGAAGTGCTTTGCCTCCGACGGCGGGCTGTGGATCGCGATCATGAGCCCGGCCGCCCTGGCCCGCGTCGAGGAGATCAAGTCCACGGGCCGCTGGACCCCGGACTTCCTGTCGCTGCCGATCGCGGTGGACAACAGCTCCAAGGACCAGACGTACAACACCCCGGCGCTGGCCACCCTGCTGCTGTTCGCGAACCAGATCGAGTGGATGAACAGCAACGGCGGGCTGGACTGGGCCACCAAGCGCACCGCCGATTCGTCCTCGCGCCTGTACAACTGGGCCGAGGCCAGCGAGTTCGCCACCCCGTTCGTCGCCGATCCGGCGCACCGCTCCCAGGTCGTCGGCACCATCGACTTCGACGACAAGATCGACGCAGCTGCGGTGGCGAAGATCCTGCGCGCCAACGGAATCGTGGACACCGAGCCGTACCGCAAGCTGGGCCGCAACCAGCTGCGCGTCGGTATGTTCCCGGCGATCGATCCCGAGGACGTCACCGCGCTGACCAAGAGCATCGATTGGGTGGTCGGCCAGCTCTGAGCCGAACCCAGCAACAGTCAGCCCCCGACATCGCCTGCCGGGGGCTGACTGCTTTCTACGGCAGACCGCATCCGCATGGGTTGCCGCACTTCTCGGCCCAGGGATGACAGGATCGGCAGCGACTGACATCGATTGGGAGGGAATCGCTTGATGTTCAAACGCAGTTTCGTCGTCCTCGCCGCACTGACCCTGGCCGCGTTCGCCGCGGGATGCGGAAATGACTCCTCGGACATATCCACGACCACGACGTCGGCGGCGATGTCGACCACGTCCGCGCCGACCACCACGGCCGCGCCGGCGACCCCGGCCGCACTGACCCCGGAAACCCCTCCGGTGTCGCTGCCGCCGGTCGTGGTGTCCCCGGCACAAGGACCCGTCGGCGCGGACGGCTCCACCGGCAACAACCTGAGCACCGAATACTGTGCGCGCAACCAGGATCCGGGATGCCCCATCGGCAGCTACGTCGCACCGGACGCCATCCCGCACCCCGATGGCAGCGGAAAGTACGTTCCGTGTGAGGGCACCATCTGCACCAACCCGGACCACGGCGCAGGGACCGACCCGCAGCAGAACGGCGGCGCGGTGATGGAGAACCCGAACGGCGACGGCACGGCAGTCCCGTGCGAGGGCACCATCTGCACCAACCCGAACAACGGTGCGGGCGGGTAGCCGCCCCTAGGGGCCGGTGATCGTGGTCAGGGAAACTCGCTCGGATGTCGTCGCGGCCCGCCGCCTCGAGCAACGCGGAGAACGCGGTGGCCTCCTCCGCGGATGCGCGGCGGGCCGTGTCGGCCAGGAAGGTCGGGTCGTCGAACAGGTCGGCAACGGCGTCGGCCGCACGGGCAAGGGTGAAGATGTCATACATGGCAGATCGGTCCTGACAACTGCGGTGAGCACGAAGTCCCTCCGCCAGAGATTAGCTTAGCCTGCACTGTGTTAGGTCTGCCTAAGTAAAGGCGACAGAGGATCGCAAGTCAACACAGGTGGCGACCGGTCACCATTTCGGAACGACAGCCTATGCGGTACCTTCGGTCACATATACATTGCCCCGTCTCCGAGGAGGTCCGCCGTGACCGAACACATCGACGTGCTGATCGTCGGTGCCGGACTGTCCGGGATCGGCGCCGCCCACCAGATCCAGGCCAAGTTCCCCACCCGGTCCTTCGCGATCTTCGAGTCCCGCGATGCCATCGGGGGCACCTGGGATCTGTTCCGCTACCCCGGGATCCGGTCGGACTCCGACATGCAGACCCTCGGCTATCGGTTCCGGCCGTGGACGGACGAGAAGACGATCGCGGACGGCCCGGCCATCCTGGAGTACGTCCGGGACACCGCCCGCGAGGCGGGGATCGACAAGCAGATCCGATTCGGACACCGGGTGGTGCGCGCCCAGTGGTCGAGCGAAGACACCCGATGGACCGTGGAGGCCACGCACGGCGACGACACCGTCGCGGTCACCTGCGACTTCCTCTACGTCTGCAGCGGCTACTACCGCTACGACGAGGGATTCACTCCGAACTTCGAAGGCACCGACCGCTTTCAGGGCCGGATCGTGCACCCCCAGCACTGGCCCGAGGACCTCGACTACACCGGCAAGAGGGTCGTCGTGATCGGCAGTGGCGCCACCGCCGTCACCCTGGTGCCCTCGATGTCCGACCGGGCCGAGCACGTGACGATGCTGCAGCGCTCCCCCACCTACATCGCCGCCCTGCCCGCCAAGGACCCGACCACCAACGGGCTGCGGCGACTGCTCGGCGACAGGCTCTCCTACCCGATCGCCCGTTGGAAGAACGTCGCGTTCTCCACCGCCACCTACCAACTCAGCCAGCGCCAGCCACGCCTGGTCAAGTGGTACCTCCGGCGAGCCCAGCAGCGAGCACTGCCCGCCGGGTACGACATCGACACCCACTTCACGCCGAGCTACAACCCCTGGGACCAGCGGATGTGCCTGGTGCCGGACGGCGACCTGTTCCGGGCGATCCGCCACGGCGAGGCGTCGGTGGTAACCGACCGGATCGCGACCTTCACCGAGCGGGGCCTCGAGCTCGAGTCCGGCGCGGAGCTCGCGGCCGACGTAATCGTGACCGCGACCGGCCTGAACCTGCTCGCGTTCGGAGGGATCGAATTCGCCGTCGACGGCCGCGAGGTATCTCTGCCGGACACCCTCGCCTACAAGGGCATGATGCTCAGCGACGTGCCCAACTTCGCCTTCACGGTCGGCTACACCAATGCGTCCTGGACGCTCAAGGCCGACCTCGTCGCCGACTACGTGTGCCGTCTCCTGGCGCACATGGACCGGCAGGGTCACACGGTGTGCGTGCCGACCAACGACGACCCGGCCCTGTCCACCCGCCCGCTGCTCGACTTCGCCGCCGGTTATGTCCAGCGCTCCATCAACGAGTTCCCCAGGACCGGCACCAAGGCACCGTGGCAGCTCGGCATGAGCTACGCGCACGATGTGGTGACGCTGCGGCACGGCCGGCTCGAGGACGACGCGATGCAGTTCAGCTCCTGATCCGGGAAACAGCTCAGCCCCCGACTTCGCGTCGGGGGCTGACCTGTTGCGGCGAGTGGAGATCTACTCCGCGATGATCGCGTCGGCCTCGATCTCGACAAGCAGCGCGGGATCGATGAGCGCGCTCACCTCGAGGATCGTGGTGGCGGGACGGATCTCGCCGAAGACCTCACCGTGCGCGAGACCGGCCTCTTCCCAGCGGCTCATGTCGGTGAGGTAGATCCGGGTGCGGATGACGTCCTCGGGCTTCGCGCCCGCCTCTGCGAGGGCGGCGACGATCCGGCTGACCGCCTCACGGGTCTGCTCGGCGAGGCTGTCACCGCCGACCGGGCCGTCGGGTCCCGACGCGGTGGTACCGGACACCGACACCTGCCGGCCGATGCGGACGGCCCGCGAGTATCCGATCTTCGACTCCCAGTCGGAGCCGGACGAGATGTTGTTTCGATTCGACATGGCGCTGATTCTGTCAGCCGCCGAGTCGCCTTCCGCAGGCTAGTCCGGGTTCGCCGCCACGAAGCGCAGGAACGGGTCGAGCGCCTCGTCGCCGAGGTGCGGCCCGCTCACCTCGATGCCTGCATCGGCGGACGCGATGACGTCCGCACACCCGAGCCCGAAGCGCGGTCCACCCTCGAGGATCGCGCCGAACCCCGCAGCCGACGCCGCGAACACGACCCGACTCACCCCCGCCCACACCATCGCCGCGCCGCACATCGGGCACGGCTCCCCGCTCGCGTACACGGTGCTGCCGACCAGGTCGTCCGTGCGACCCTCCGCACAGGCGGTGGTGATCGCGTCGAGTTCCGCGTGCTCGGTCACGTCGCCGGAAGTGGCCACGGAGTTCGCGCCCTCGCTGATCACCTCGCCGTCCGCGCCGACGACCACCGCACCGAACGGCCGGTTGCCTGCCTCTCCGGTCTCGTTCGCGAGCTCGATTGCCCTGCGCAGGTTCGCGAGGTCATCGGCTTCGAGGCCAGTCATCTACTCTCCCTTTCGCAGAAATGCCTGTGCGGCGACCCCCGCCGCGATGAAGGTGTATCCCAACCAGCCGGGGCCGCCGTCGGCGGTCAGGATCAGGATGCCGACCGGGATCAGCCACACCGCCAGCGGGGCCAGCAACGCGCTCAGTGGTGGTCGCGGATCCTCCGGATACCAGGCCGAGAACTGCAGCGCGATCAGCATCGCCGCGGTCTGGATCACCCACCCCGTCCACAGGTTGTCGCTGTCGCGCAGCACCGCATCGCCGTAGAACCCGGCGATCGCGGCGACCAGGAACGCCGCGGCGCACACGCCGGTGATCACGTAGTTGATCCGCAGGAACCGCGGTGTCCGCCAGTACTGCTCGTCCACCTCCTCGCGCGCGTACTGGATGGTGAACGGCATCCGGGCCAGCATCGAGCCGACCGCGATGACCACCAGCGTGATGTTCGCGATCTCGCCGACCCAGGTCTCCATCCAGTCCTGCCCCGCCTGGTCGAGCAGAAAGTGCACCGCCAGCAGCGCCGCGAAGAACACGACGTCGATCACGCCGAGCAGTTTCATGGACCGCCCGCGCAGCAGATCGACGGCGACGAACAACACAGAGAGCGACAGTGCGATCCCGGCAGCCCAGGCGAGGCGACCCGGACCCTCGACGACCGCGAGCACGATCCACGGAGCGAGCCCGGTCAGGGGGCCGTCGAGCATCGCGCCGACCGCGTCCCACGCCCGACGCGCGGGCGAGGGAGCTGCCCGCATATCCGGAGCCTTCTCGATCATCGCTGTGCCCTCGCCGGTCCGACCACGTCCGATTTCCTGAGGGTAGCCCCGAATTCGACAGAATTTCGGCCAGAGACAATAGCGCGCCCCGATCCAAACCTGTTGACCGGGCGAGGCGTGTCCTGACCCGACCCCCATCACGGGTCGATTACAGTCGGCAAGGGCAATATCGCGAGCTACGCGATGAGGGAGGTCACGGTGCGAGAACTTCGAGTGATCGGACTTGAGCCCGACGGAACACACATCGTGTGTGCCGACAGCGAGAGCGGCGAGCGCTTTCGTGTACCAGCCGACGACAAGCTTCGCGCCGCCTCTCGGGGCGACGTCGCCCGGTTCGGGCAGATCGAGATCGAGACCGAGAGCCGCATCCGCCCCCGCGACATCCAGGCCCGCATCCGGGCCGGTGCCACGGTCGAGCAGGTGGCGACCGAGGCCGGTGTGTCGGTCAAGAAGATCGAGACCTTCGCGCACCCGGTGCTCCTCGAACGCTCGCGTGCCGCCGAGATGGCGCAGGCCGGTCACCCGGTGCGCGAGAACGGCCCCACCGTCCTGACCCTGGCCGAGATCGTCGGCCTCGCCTTCCGCGCCCGCGGCCACAACCTCGACGAGGCCGAGTGGGACGCGTGGCGCGACGACGAGGGCCATTGGATCGCCCAGCTCGAATGGCAGGCCGGGCGCACCCGCAATGCGGCGCACTGGCGTTTCCAGCCGGACTCCCACGGCGGCACCATCGCCCCGCTCGATGCGGCCGCGACCGACCTGATCGATCCCGATTTCGGGCGCCCGCTGCGCGGACTCGCCCCGATCTCCGCCGAGGACCCGCACTCCCCAGTCCTCGAAGCCGTGATCGAGGCCGAGGTCGAAGAAGAGATGGCGGAGTCCGAGTCGCTCGAACCCGGCGCCATGGATGCCCTCTTCGAGGAGGAGGACATCGTCCCCGCCGAGGACGAGGAGCACCAACCGAAGCCGGCGCCGCAGCACCAGGGCGCGAAGGACAAGCGCGGCAAGCCCTCACTGCCGTCCTGGGACGACGTCCTGCTCGGCGTGCGCAGCAGCGGTCGCGGCTGACCGATACCCGAACCGACTCCCGCCACGGGGGATCACTTAGAGTTACGCCGAGTAACACTAAGTATCTGACGTGAGCAGGGGGAAGACTGTGCTTGATTTCGACTGGCGTCCGCGGCTGAACACGCTGACCCGGAACGCATGGGGCCTGACGTTCGGCGACGGAGTCCAGGCGGCCGAGCCGACCCCGTCCGAGCAGATCACCCGCGGCCTGCACCGGGACCTGTACCGGTTCGGCCCCCAGATCGGCACCAACCCGGTCCTCCTGGTGCCCCCGCTCGCCGCGCCTGCCCAGTGCTACGACCTGCGCCCGGGCCAGAGCCTCGCGGCACACCTGCTCGACAGTGGTCGTACGCCCTACCTCGTCGACTACGGCACCATGACGTCCGCGGACCGGGGCCTCGGTTTCGAGGCCTGGGTCGACGACATCATCCCGGAGGCCCTGCGGCACGTCTCCGAGCTGCACGACGGCGCGCCCGTCGACCTGATCGGATGGAGCCTGGGCGGGACGATCTCGCTGCTCACCGGGGCGGCGCACGCCGACCTCCCGATCAGGACGATCGCCGCGATCGGCACGCCGGTCGACTACACGGAGATCGCGGCCATCGCACCGCTGCGGGCCATCGGCCGGATCACCGGAGACCGGCCGCTCACCACCGCCACCTGGGCACTGGGCGGCCTGCCCGCCCCCGTGGTGCAGGCCAGCTACCGGGTCACGGCACTGCAGCGTGAGTTGACCAAGCCGTGGTTCATCGCGCGCAACCTGCACGACACCGAGACGTTGGCCCGGATGGAATCCATCGACAAGTTCATGGCCGCCATGCCGGGCTACCCGGCCCGGTTCTTCCATCAGATCTGCACCCAGTTGATCCTGGGAAACACCCTGGCGGCGGGGCAATTCCGGCTCGGATCCCGCACGGTCGAGCTGTCCGCGCTATCGGTGCCGGTGCTGGCGGTCGGCGGCACCGATGACGTCATCGCGCCGGTCGCCTCCGTCGCGCGCATCACCGACCTGCTGACCGGGGCCCCATCGGTCCGATTCGAGACCGCGCCGGGCAGCCACCTCGGATTGCTGGCGGGCCCTGGCGCGAAGCAGACCACCTGGGCGCAGATCGACGACTTCCTGAGCGAGACCGCACCGCAGCTGGTCTGAGGGCTCACCCGCCGAAGAGCAGCAGGCTCGGGTGCGTCGCAGCTCCGCACCCGAGCCCTCGAGCAAGCTAGATCCCCGTCGAGCCGAAAATCATGGCGATCGTCAACAAGATGCCCCCGATCACGCCCGACAGGGGGTTGGCGTCACTGAGCAGAAATTCACCGAGAGATCCCATATCGCTTCTCTTTCCAGTTGTGATCGATGGTCACGCGGAGACTACAGAAAAGTGAATCGCTGCCTGTTTGCTTTCGGCATGAGGGCTCATCCGTGGGCGAGGTGCGCGTCCACGGTCCGACCGACGAGGGCGCCCGCGCCCTGCGGGTCCCCGATGACCTGCAGGGCGCGGTCGGCCGCCAGCACGGCCATCCCGTGCAGTCCCGTCCAGATCCCGAGCGCCCGCTCCCTGGCATCCGCGCTGCCCGCGGTCGCCTCCTCCACCAGCGCGACGAGCGACCCGAACAACGGCAGACTCGTGCTCCGCAGTTCCGCCCCCGAACCCTCGAGCAGGTCGTGGCGGAACATCAGCTCGAACATCGCGCGCCGACGATCGGCAAAGCGCACGTAGGCCCAGCCGAGCGCGACGAGCCGGTCCCGGGCAGGCAGGTCGCCGTCGTCCAGGGTGGACCGGACAACGGCCGCGAGGTCGGCAAGGCCCTCGGCCGCGATCGCCGCGAGCAGCGCCTTGTGTGTCGGGAAGTACCGGCGCGGGGCGCCGTGCGACACCTCCGCCGCCCTGGTGATCGCGCGCAGGCTGACCCCCGCGATGCCCTCCCGCTCGAGCAGCTCGACACCACACCTGACCAGCTTGTCCCGTAGCGGTTCGTCGTCCACGTAGACATTGTCTAACACTCGGTGACAGAATCGGCGACCTACGCGTAGACACTGTCTACGACCGGTCGATCGATCACCTCGGGAGCGCGCACTGTGTGGTACTGGCTGTTCAAGTACGTCCTGATCGGACCCGTCCTGCGCCTGTTCGGCAGGCCGACGATCGAGGGCGCCGAGCACATTCCGCCGACCGGGCCGGTGATCCTCGCAAGCAACCACCTGACCGTCGCCGACTCGTTCTTCCTGGTCCTCATGGTGCGACGGCGCATCACCTTCGTGGCGAAGAGCGAGTACTTCACCGGCACCGGACTCAAGGGCAGGCTCACGCGCTGGTTCTTCTCCTGTACCGGACAGGTCCCCATCGACCGCAGCGGGGCGGACGCCGCTCGGGGCGCACTGACGACGGCGACCGGGATTCTCGAGGCGGGCGGCGTCTGGGGCATCTACCCCGAGGGCAGCCGCTCACCCGACGGGCGGTTGCACCGCGGCAAGACCGGCGTCATGCGGGTCGCGCTGCCCACCGGCGCCCCGGTCCTGCCCGTGGTGATGCGCGGCACGCCCGCGGTCAATCCGATCGGTTCCCGGATGTGGCGGTTCGGCAAGGTCCACATCACCGTGTGCGCGCCACTGGATCTGGCGCATCACCGCGCGGCCGTTCCGAGCGAAGGGACGGTGCGCGAGGCGACCGACGAACTGATGCGGACCCTGCTCGCCAACTCCGACCAGGAATACGTGGACGCGTATGCGGCCAAACGGGTGGGGGTTTCGCTCCCACACGAAACCGCGCCCAGGTCGTACCCTTTCAGGTAAGCGACGAAAGGGAGGTGCAGGCTGTGGGGGCCAAAGCATCAACTATCTGGTACGTCGACGCCCCCGATCCCATGGCCGTCCTCCGCGATCATCCCGAGCCCGACGCCGAGGCGGCACACGCGCTGGTCGGCAAGCTCTATCCCGAAATGATCATCACGCCACTCGAACCCGGCCCCCTCGCCACCTCGGCCGGGGTGTCACCCGGCGTGGTCTACGTCGGCAGCTATCCCGGGCTCACGGTCGTGTGCGGATCGAACCTCACGGTGCACGATCCGTCGAAACTCGATGAATCCTGGACTCGCCCACTGGCTTCCGAGCGCACCTATCTGATGTGTACCGAACCGGACACCGCCTGGGCATCTTTCGCGTACTGGGAACGCGGGGCCCTGCGCCGCTCGTTCAGCGCGACGCCGGTGCACATCTACGAGGACTTCGGATTGCCGCTGGTGTGGGAACGAGGGTTCTGGGCCGGGGAACATCCCATGGCCTACCCGGCGGAGGTGCTGCCCGACCCGCAGGCGCTGCCGTTCCATCCCGGCGAGTTCGCCGAGGCGGCCAACGCCGAGTGGCTCGGGTTCCGCTACACCGGGCCCGTCCGCGACGGCGAGATCGACCCCGCCACCGTCGGAGTCTGCGGTTTCGCCGTCTACAAGGAGGGCGAGGCGCCTCCCTCGATCCTCTCAGGAAAGCCCGACCGCGCGCCCCGGGTCGGACTCTTCCGCGGGATCCGCCAGTGGTTCGGGTTCGGCTTCGACTGACCCGAGGTCAGCCGGCCCCGGCCAGCAATGCGATCCACCCGGCGACGACTCCCACCACGGCGCCGAGCACCGCCCAGCGCCACACCGGCACCGTCCGCCACTGCCACAGTGTCGGCGCCACACCGACCGCGACCAGCACATTGACCACCAGCGCCAGCAGCGGGTGCACCGCCGCCATCGCCGCCCCGCAGGCGGCCACCCCGACGCCGGTGAGCACGGCCGCGAAACCCGACACCACAAGGCCGGTGGCCCACGGTGTGCGGGCGCCGACCGGACCACTCATCCGGCCGTCCTGACCCGTTCGTAGAACGCCATCGCGGCCGCGGTCGCCACGTTCAGGGAGTCGGTTCCCGGCGCCATCGGAATCCGCGCGCGCACATCGGTGTTGCGCATCGCGTACTCCGACAGTCCCGGCCCCTCGGCCCCGAGCAGCAGCGCCACCTTGTCCCCCGTCATCGCCTCGGCCAGCGTCACCGCCGACGGATTCGGGGTCAGGGAGATGAGCTGAAATCCGTTGTCCCTGAGCACATGCAACCCGCGCGGCCACTCCGGCACCCGCGCGAACGGCACCCGCAGCACGTGCCCCATCGACACCCGCACCGCCCGCCGGTACAGCGGGTCGGCGGTGCTGCCGCCGAAGAGGACGGCGTCGACCCCGAGTCCCGCGGCGTTGCGGAACATCGAGCCGATGTTCTCGTGGTCGTTGACGCCCTCGAGCACCGCGACGGTGCGCGCACCGCGCAGCACCTCCTCCAGCTCCAGCGGGGGTGGGCGGTGCGCGGCTGCCAGCACGCCGCGGTTGAGATGGAACCCGACCACCTCGGCCATCACGTCGGCGGAGGTCCGGTAGAACGGGACGTCGACGCCCTCGAGATCGTCGGCCAGCTCGCTCAGCCGCCGATCCACGCCGAGCAGGCTGATCGGCTCGAACCGGGAGGCGAGCAACCGCTGCGCCACCAGCACGCCCTCGGCGATCACCAGACCCTTGCCCTCCGGCAGATCCGGACGCCGATCCGACGAGTTCAGGTCGCGGAAGTCGTCCAGGCGGGTGTCGGCCGGATCGTCGATATCGATTACGTGAACCACACCGCCATCCTGCCGTACACCACAGTGCCACCTACAAATCTGTGCCACCCTCGAAGGATGACCGAAAGGGCGATCGCGATCAGGACGGCAACGGAGACGGACTGGGACGCGGTCGCGCTGCTCGATGCGCACGCGTTCGGCTTCCACCCCACCGACGAGGACATGGCCTTCACCCGGCGGTTCGCCCGAACGGAGGACGTCATCCTGGCCACCGACGGCGACCGGCCCGTCGCGGTGGTGATGCACTTCGCGATGCGGATCACCGTCCCCGGCGGAACCCAGCTGGATCTGCCGGGGGTTTCCTGGGTCTCGGTCGCGCCGACCCACCGCAGGCGCGGCATCCTGCGCGCACTGTTCACCGAACAGCACCGGCGGTTCGTCGCGGCGGACGCACCGTTGTCGATCCTCACCGCCACCGAGGCCACCATCTACGGCCGCTTCGGCTACGGTCCCGCGACCAGCGAGCTCGCGGTGTCGGTGGACCGGCGTTCGGCCCGGATCCGTGACACCGCAGCGGATCCGGGCGGGGTGGCCCTGGTGCCACCAGCCGACGCCCGCGCGGCGCTGCCCGCGATCTACGACCGTTGGCAGGCGCGCACTCCCGGGGCCCTGGCCCGGCCGAAGGTGTACTGGGACCGGATGTTCGCCGATCTCGAGCACCGCCGCGACGGCGCCTCCGCCCTGTTCTATCTGGTGCACGCGGACGGCTACGCGACCTATCGTCGCAAGCAGACCCCTGGCGGGATGGTCGCGGTGGTCGATGACCTCGTCGCCGCGACCGACGAGTCGTATGCGGCGTTGTGGCGGGTGCTCGCGGGTATGGACCTGATGAGCGAGATCCGGGTCGATCAGGCCGCGGACGACCCGCTGCCGTGGCTGCTGACCGATGCCCGGCTGCCGCGGGTGACCTCGCGGGACGACGCCGTCTGGGTGCGCATCATGGACGTGCCTGCCGCGCTCACCGCGCGCACCTTCGCCGTCGACCTGGACGTGGTCCTCGAGATCCACGACCCGTTCCTCGACGCGGGCGGCAATTTCTCACTGCGGGTGGTGGACGGCCGGGCCACGGTCAACCGAACCGATGCTCCGCCGCAGGCCCGTCTCGATCTAGACGTACTCGGCAGCCTGTACCTCGGAGGTCACCGGGCGCGCTCGTTCGCTCGGGCCGGGCGGCTGTGGACGAGCGACGAGGCGGTCCTCGACCTGCTGGATCTGGCCTTCCGCGCCGACCGGGAACCGTTCGCAGGCTGGCACTTCTAGGCCGACGCGGAGGCGCTACTCCGAGTCGCTGACCATCGAACTGATGATCTCGACCGACTCGCGGAGCACGGCGATCTGCGAGTCGTCGAGCGCCGCAAGGCGATCGTTCATCCACTTCTCCCTGGCGCTGGTCTCGTCTGTCACCAGGGCCTGACCGGGGTCCGAGAGGGACACGATGATCTGGCGGCCGTCGGTGGGGTGCGGTGTCCGCACGACAAGGCCCAGCTCCGCGAGCGAGGCGATGACCCGGGTCATCGACGGCGGCTGCACCCGCTCCTTGGCCGCAAGCGCACCCGGCGTCATCGGCCCGTCCGCGGAGAGGCTGGCAAGCGCCGACAGCTGCGTCAACGACACCTGAGAGTCGGTGCGCCGCCCGCGGAGATGCCGCGTCAGACGCACGACGGCCAACGAGAGATCACTGGCCAGGGTGCGAGTATCCAATGTCACCCTCCGGAGGATACGGCACTACCTGACAAGCGGTTCAGGTAATCGCATCCGTGATGGGTCCGACTGCGAAATAGGCCACGAACAGGCCCGCGACCACCCACAACAGCGGGTGGATCTGCTTGATCTTGCCGCTGAACGCACCGATCACAACCCAGGCGATGAAGCCGACGCCGATGCCGTTCGCGATCGAGTAGGTGAAGGGCATCACGACGATGGTCAGGAACGCCGGCAGCGCGATGTCGAACTTGGTGAAATCGATGTCGCGGACCTGGCCGATCATCAGCGCGCCGACGATCACCAGGGCGGGCGCCGCGGCCTCGATCGGCACCACGGAATACAGCGGGGTCAGGAACATCGCGGCGAGGAACAGCAGTCCGGTGACCACGTTGGACAGCCCGGTGCGGGCGCCCTCCGCGATGCCCGAGGCGGATTCGACGAACACCGTGTTCGAGGAGGCGGACGCGCCACCGCCGACGATCGCGCCTGCACCCTCCACGACGAAGGCCTTCCCGATCCCGGGCAGGTTGCCGTGCTCATCGGCGAGTCCGGCTTCCTTACCGAGGCCGGTCATGGTGCCCATCGCGTCGAAGAAGTTGGCGAGCACCAGGGTGAAGACCAGCAGGCTGGCGGCCAGCACACCGATCCGGGTGAAGGCCCCGAACAGGTTCACGTCGCCGACCAGGCTCAGATCCGGCATCTGCGCGAGCACGTCCGGCATCGTCGGGACGCTGAGGTTCCAGCCGCTCGGGTTCACCCCCTTCGAGGGGCCGACATGCCAGATCGCCTCGATGATCGCGGCCAGCACCGTCGTCACCACGATGCCGATGAGCAGGCCACCGCGGACCTTGCGCGCCACCAGGATTCCCATCAGCAGCACGCCGAAGACGAAGATCACCGTCGGCCAAGTGGAGATGGAGCCGCTGATTCCCAATCCGACAGGAACGCTGGTGCCCGCGACATCCGGGATGCGCCGGACGAAGCCGGCGTCGACGAATCCGATGAACGCGATGAACATGCCGATACCCGCGACGATGGCCGACTTGAGCGCGTCGGGGACCGCGTTGAACACCGCGGTCCGGAAGCCCGAGATCGCCAGCACCACGATGATGATGCCGTCGATCACCACCAGGCCCATCGCCTCCGGCCAGGTGACCTGCGGCGCGATCGTCACCGCGAGCAGCGCGTTGATGCCGAGGCCCGCGGCGATGCCGAACGGGTAGTTCGCGATGATGCCGAACGCGATGCTCATGACACCGGCGACGAGCGCCGTCACCGCCGCCACCTGGGTGACCGGCAGGATGTTGCCGAGCACGTCCGTCTTCGCGGCCGCGTCGTCAGGAGAGAAGCTGCCGAGGATCAGCGGGTTGAGCACGACGATGTACGCCATCGCCACGAAGGTGACCAGGCCGCCGCGGACCTCGTTGCTGACCGTGGAACCACGTTCCGTGATCTTGAAGTAGTTGTCCAGGAGCCTCGAGGTTCCAGCCATAGCGTCCAATGTCCCAATCGCCGAAGGTGCGCGTCGCACCTGGGAGGTTAGGGCAAAGGGGAACGGGTAGCTTAATCATGTGACCGAGACCCGCGACGACCCGTTGATCCCTCGCAGGCTCACCGATCCGCGTCCGGTGGTGACGATCGGCACACTCGCCTGGCTGGTCACCACCGCGGTGGTGCTCGCCTCGGGTGAGCGCTGGCACGCGGCGCTGCCGATCTGTCTGGCCGGATTGGCCGTCGGCGCACTCGGATTCACGCTGTTCCTCGTCCAGCGGGCCGCCGCGCGCCGCGGCAGCAAGGGCGCGCAGCGCGGCCTGAGCTGACCGGGCCTAGACCCGGCTCGGCTCCATCGTCGGGTCGTCCCCGGCCTCGAACTCCTCCAGCTCGTCGTACTCGTCGTGATACTCCTCACCCGCGACCGGATCCTCCGTTCGCCTGCGCCACCAGAGCGTCACCGCCACGGCGGCGGCCACCAGCGCCAGCAGTACCAGGACCGCGAACCAGAACCTCGGACCGTAGTAGCCGCTGAGCGTCATCCGGAGGGCGTTCCTCGCGTAGGTGAGCGGCATCAGTGCCTGCAGCCAACGGAACGGCTGCGGCATCTGCTCGATCGGGAACACACCGCCGAACGAGAACAGCTGGACCATCAACAGACCCAGCGCGATGAAGGTGCCGTTGACGGCACCGAAAACGACGGTGAGCATCCGGGCGAGCGCGAGGGCCGCCGCGCCGATCAGCAGCATCACCGCGACCATCATCACCACGCTCGGCGGCTCCGCGCCCGTCAGGGTGATCGCGGCGATCGAGGCCAGCACGGCGCCGCCTGCCATGATCGCGGCGGGCATCCGGTAGCGCCGGAGCCCGTCGCGCCTGGTCGGCCTGATCACGAACCAGATGAGGATCCCGAGCAGGAACAGCGCCACGGACATCACCACCGGCACGGCACCGGGACCGAAACCGGCCGCGACGTTGATGTTCTGCGGGCTCAGGCTCACCGGTGACGCGAGCATCGCGGCCGTGGCCTTGCGCTCGTCCGGCGTGAACGCAGGCACCTGTGCCGCGCCGTCGGCGAGACCCTTGGCGAGCTCCGCGCTGCCGTCGTCGAGCTGTCCGACTCCGACCTGGAGCTCACCGAGGCCGTCGCGCAACTGCACGCCGCCCGCGTCGAGCTGTCCCAGTCCGGAGTTCAGCTCGGCCGCGCCCGCGTCGAGCTGGTGCGCACCGTCGGCCAGTTGACCCAGCCCGCCCGACAGTTCGCCTGCACCCGCGGCCGCGGACTGAAGCCCGCCCCGGTAGTCCGCCGCCGGGTCCGAGAGCTGGAAGGCGAGCTCCCGCGCGCCCGCTTGCAGCTGCTTGAGCTGGCCAGCCACGTCCTCGTCACCGGTCGGGAGCCCGGCGGCGACCATCGTGTCGACGAGCGGACCGACCACCGTGTCGATCACCTCGCTGATCTGCTTGGCGCCCGCGCCCAGCTCGTCGGTGCCCGAAACCAGCTGCGAGAGGCCGTTGTTCAGTTCGGCCGCGCCCGCCGCTGCCTCATCGGCGCCCGCGGCGAGCTCCGAGGCGCCCGCGGAGAGCTCCCCGCTGCCCGCGTACGCCTCGCTCAGGCCCGAGGAGAGCTCGACGCTGCCGTCAGCGAGCTGGGTGGTGCCCGACAGCGCCTCCCCGGTACCCGCCGAGAGCTGGCGAGCCCCCGAGGCGGCCTCCTCGAGCCCCTTGCCCACGTCGCCGAGCCCGACGAGCACCTGGTCCACCGACTGCTCGCCGATCGATTCGGAGACCGCGGACCGCACCTGCGCCATCAGACCCTCGCCGACCGGCGTCGCGACCAGGCTGTTGTGGTCGTTGTAGACGACCTCGAGCCGCGCCTTCTGCGCGTCGGGCGTCCCGGCGCTGGCGATGTCGGCGCTGAAGTCCTGCGGGATCACCAGCGAGAAGTAGTACTCCCCGTCCTCGACACCCGCGGTGGCCTGCTCCAGGTCCACCTCCTGCCAGGCGACATCGCCACTCTCGATCAGCGAGGCGGCCACGTCCTTGCCTGCCTCGAGTCGGGTGCCGTCCATGTCCGCGCCCGCGTCGTTGTTGACGATCGCGACGGGCAACCGGTCGAGGGTGTCACCGGGGTTCCACAGCGCCCACATGTAGAAGCCGATGAGCGCCAGCGGGGCGATCACGATAGCGGCGAGCACTCCACGGCTGAGATGGATCCGACGCGTGGGCTGGTCGGGAACGCCAGGGGTGGCTGCTGCCGCCATGGGGTGACCTCTTCTCGTGACCGCAAAGCTGGACGATCGTCCAAAGCGGTCACCTTAGGGAAGACGGCGCTCCATTGGCAGAGTTTCGCGAAGATTTAACAATCGCCCAGATCCACAGACCCGCCCAGGCGGCGCCGAAGAGCCAGCCCGCGATCACGTCCGTGAGCCAGTGCGCACCCAGGTAGACCCGGGAGAGCCCGACCGCCAGCGTCCACAGGCCCAGCCCCACGAACACAATGGGGGTGTTCCAGCGTGGCCCGCCGATCCGGACGATCACCTCCGCAACGACGCACACCAGGATCGACGACATCATCGCGTGCCCGGACGGGAACGAATGGGTCAGCTCGACCACCAACCGTGCCGGCTCCGGCGGCCGTTCCCGGCCGAACGCGAGCTTGAGCAGGGACATCACCAGCTGGCCGGTGAACATCGCGCCTCCGACCAGCAGCGCCTCCGGTCGATGCCGTCGCGCCAGCAGGGCGAGCACGATCACCGAGGTGATCACCCACGAGGCCACCGTGCCACCGAGATTCGTGATCACCGTGACGACGTCGGTGAGCCAGGGTGTGCGGATCCCGACCATGAAATCCAGCACCGTCTGGTCAATCGGCATCCGGCCGGCCCCTTTCGAGATCCTGTCGCTCCGCAGGCTCCGCTCCGGGACATGGTCGCTCCGCAGGCTCCGCTCCGGGACATGGTCGCTCCGCAGGCTCCGCTCCGGGACATGGTCGCTCCGCAGGCTCCGCTCCGGGACATGGTCGCTCCGCAGGCTCCGCTCCGGGACATGGTCGCTCCGCAGGCTCCGCTCCGGGACATGGTCGCTCCGCAGGCTCCGCTCCGGGACATGGTCGCTCCGCAGGCTCCGCTCCAGCCAGCAACCCGCGCTCCGTGCAGTGCGTCCGCCCCTCCTCGTCCACCCACCACGGCAGTTCGACGTCGCCCCGCACCGCCCCGCTCAGCCGAACGGTCAGGCGGTCGTGCACCACCAGGGTGCCCTCGGGCAAGGGCAGTCCAAGCGCGATGTGGGCGAGCACCGCGGCGGGCTCGCGGTCCCAGGCGCTGACGCGGCGGCCTGCGCCGAGCACCTCGCCGCGAATCGCCTCGGACGCGGGTGGCAGGTCGAGCAGCTCGGCCAGCCCGGCCGCGCTCGGCAGATCACCGACCACCAGGAGCTCCGACGGCACGGCCGCCGCCAGCCAGGGCCGGTCCAGCACGACGGCCTCGGCCGGGTCGGCCAGCTGCCCGGACAGCGTCCGGACCGCCGCGGGCGGCGAGAGCTCGTCGAGGTCGAGGATCCCCGACGCAGTCGCCTCCGCCAGCAGCCGGTGCGTTCGCGCCACCACAGCGGGGCCCGGGTCCCGGTCGCGGTCGGCGAGCCGGTCCAGCAGCAATTCCGCCATCTCGACACCGTCGACCCGGTCGGCGGCCACGACCCCCGACAACGCCGCGGCGTCCGGGTGCTCGAACACGTCGAGCAGCCCCTCAAAGGTGTGATCGTCGGGCCGGCGCATCGACCCCAGCCGGACCCCACCCAGGCGCGCGTGCCTGCGCAACCACCAGGCGGTGTACCCGATCCGATCCGAGAGCAGCGCCGCGGTCGCGGGCTCACCGGCCAGCAGGCCGAGCGCCTCCGGCCAGGCGCAGGAGTCCACGAGGTCGAGGTCACGGACGGCGAGCAGCACCTCCGGATCCTCCTCGAGTGTCGACCACCAGGCGTCCTCGTCATCGAGGTCCTGCTCGGGTCCGGTCGGCAGGTCCGCCCGGAGCACGGTGAATCCCCAGCCGACCCCGACTCCGCGCAGCGCTGCCTCGCCGAACCGCTCGACCAACTTCGGCGACACCGTCCCGAACGGCGAGTCCGCCGCCAGCACGCGGGCGAGCGGCGCGCCCGGCAGCAGCAACTCGTCCGCGGCGCGCAGCATTCCGTCCTCATCCGGCAGGGGCAGTTGGCCGAGCCAGCCGGGCAGGTCACCCGCCGCGGCGGCGACCGCGGACAGCGACAGCACCGGTTCAGCGAGTTCGCTTGCGGCGGTGGGATCGTCGAGATCAATGTCCTCGATCGCCGACCGCAGGGCGGGGTCGGCGAGAACGTCGAGCGCGGATGCGCTGCCCGCCCCGAGCCTGCCGAGCAGCCGGTGGGCGGCATCGGGATGCACCAGCCGGATCCAATGGACCCCGTGTGCGTCGATGCCGTGACCGAGCGCCCCGAGGTCGTGGCCGAGCACGACGGTTCGCGGGCCGGTCACCGTGCGACCGTCCGTCAGCGGCACCGGGATGGCGGCCAGCTCTTCCGCGGCGACCGAATCCACGACCAGCGGCTCCAGCGCCACGTAAAGCCTTCCCCACCAACCCGGTTCGCGATGGATCCCGGCGAGCAGCTCGGTCAGGTGCGCCAGCCCGATGCGGTGCACCCCGACGGCGGACAGCGCCTGGGCCTCGCGCTCGGTGGACAGCGCGGGACCGAGCAGCCCGGGGATCACGTCCTGCAGCAGATCGGCGAGCTCCGCCGTCAGCCCCGGCAGCACGACGGCGGATCCCGGCACCAGCGCCATGCCGTCGGCGCCCGGCAGCCAGGCGTTGCCGGTCAGCTCCCGCAGTACCGCCTCGCGCAGCACCGCATCCACCTCACCGCGCGCGAACCCGGGCAGTGGGACCAGCCGCAGTCGTTGCGACTCAGGAAGCGCCGCAACGAAATCGGCATATCCGTCGGCCAGGTGCTCGAGGGCGGCACCCGGCATCAGCCGTCTGCGGTCGGGCTGCAGCGCCGCGTCCGCGATCAGGATCGCAGGCAGCGACAGTTCCTCGTCCGACCGGGTCGGCGCGCGCAGCACATCGGCGGAGACCGGGCGGACCCGTCCGTCGCTGACCGGCACCGCCCAGCGCGCGGACGGGGCCGCCGAGTACTGCCACCAGGTGCGCTCGCCGACCGACGGGAGCGGAGCGACCTGAACCCGGAGCTCGGTCAGCCCGTCGGCGAGCGGCCGCTCGGATCGGGTGAACGTCTGGTCGGCGAGCTCGATCGACGCCAGCGCCGGCAGCTCCAGCAGCAGGTCGGGGGCGTCCTCGGCCAGTTGCCGCAGCAACTCCTCCCCGTCCACGCCCGGTCGCAGCGCCAGCACCACCTCCGAGTCGAAACCGGCGGCGGGCGCCGCGTCGGTGGGCCACACCAACCGCAGTACGGGCACGCCCCGCTCGGGTTCGTCCAAGCCGGCGGCGCGGAGTTCGTCGCGGGTCCGCTCGGCGGAGAAGACGATCGAGCCGGTCTGGGACCGCACCTCGACCTCGTCGCTCACCGACAGCACGGCGGTGAATCCGACCCCGAACCTGCCGACCACCGGCCCGCCGTCGGTGTCCTTACCCGAGACCCGCAGCGCGGACAGGGCCTGTACCCCCGCCTGATCGAGGGGGACGCCGGTGTTCGCGACGTGCAGTCGGGTGCCGTCGAGCGTGATCCGCATCGCCCCCGGCACCCCGGCCCTTGCGGCGGCGTCCGCGGCGTTCTGGGCCAGCTCGGTCAGCAATCGGTCGCGGTATCCCGCGGCCGCGAGGTCGGCCTCGGTTGCGGCATCCTCGCGGAGCCTGGTCGGCGAGGAACGCCACGCGAGCAGCGTCGATTCCCTCAGCGCATCGGCGCCGAAGGGATCGGCGACCGTCAGTCCGTCGATGCCGGTTCCCCGGCGGCGTCGGAGGTCGGTGCCTCGTCCGCGGGCGCCTCGGCTGCGGGCACCTCGTCCGCGGGCACCTCGTCCGTGACTGCCCCGGCTGCGGGTGCCTCCACCTTCGGTTCCGGCAGCGCGACCATTTCCACCGCGCCGTCGTCGTAGGCGTCGAACTGCGGGCTACCCGCGCCGGTGGGCAGCGTGGTGTCCGAGTGGGCGCCGCAGCCGTACTCGGCGTACACGACGTGACCGTCGGCGGCCATCTCGTTGCCACACACCCCGAACGCCACCTTCAGCGAACCGGACAGCGGCAGGTAGAACCCGCACAGCTCGCAGGTGGACGGCGCGGCCTTCGCCATCTCGGAGTCGGGACCGTAGTCGCCCTCGCGCCAACGCTCCGCGGCGTCCAGCCGGCCCTCGAGACTCATGACCTGCTTGCGGCCGAGGCCGACCTCGAGCGCCACCTCGTCGACCGCGGGGTCGCCGGTCGCCACGTAGCCGGGCACCAGCCGCGGGTCGCTCGGCAGCGGGGCCAGCAGGTCGCCCGGCGAGAGGTCGCCGGGGCGGATCCGCTCGTCCCACGGAAGCCAGTCGGGCGCGGTCAGCGCGTCAGGACCGGGCAGCAGGGCCAGCTCACTGACGGTCGCCCGATCGGACTCCGGGTCGGCCGCGAGAACCACCGCCCACTGCCAGCCGCGGTAACCGGGCAGCTGCGCGGAGAACCGATGGGTGGCGGCGCACTCGCCCTCGGAGGTGACGCCCAGATGTGCACCGACTTCCCCCTCGCCGAGGTCGATCAACGCCTGACGGGCCAGGTCCACAGCATCGGCGAGGACGGGGCGCACGGGGGCAAGCTCGGGGGCAGATTGGGCACTCACACCCCCATTTTGCCGTATCGCAGCAAATCACCGGCGCAACGGGCTGCAATGCTGGTCCGATGACCGGGCGACGGCTACCCCAGATCGCGGCCGCTGTGGCCGCCTTGATGCTCACCGGCTGCACCAACGCGGCCACGAATTCCGGCACGGAACCGGACGCGGACCGCGTCGAGCGACTTCGCGTCGAGGTCGTGGGCGAGCGGCCACACGACCGGGGGGCCTTCACCCAGGGCCTCGAGGTCTCGGACGGCGAACTGCTCGAGGGCACCGGCATGGCCGGACGGTCGGACATGCGGGCCGCCTCGTTGGAAACCGGCGTGGAGCGGCTCCGGGTGCCGGTGCCCGAGCAGATGTTCGGCGAGGGCATCACCGTCGCGGGCGACACCGTCTGGCAGATCACCTGGCGCGACGGCGTGGCGATCGCGCGCGACCGCGACACTCTCGCCGAGCGCTCCCGCACGAGCTACGAGGGCGAGGGCTGGGGCCTGTGCGCGCAGTCGGACCGCCTCCTGATGAGCGACGGCTCGGACACCCTCACCTTCCGCGACCCGGTCACCTTCGAGCCGCGTGGCACCGTGGCGGTCACGCTCGACGGGCAACCGCAGGACCGACTGAACGAACTCGAATGCGTCGGGGACACAGCGGTTTACGCGAACGTGTGGCAGACCCAGCAGATCGTGCGGATCGACCCGGACTCCGGCCGGATCACCGCGGTGATCGACGCGTCGGGCCTGCTCACGGACGAGGAGAGCCGCTCGGTGGACGTGCTCAACGGGATCGCGGAAGTGCCGGGCACCGACCGATTCCTGATCACGGGCAAGTACTACCCACGCCTGTTCGAGGTCCGCTTCGTGCCCTGACAGCCGCGACGGGCGAGGCGTGTGGTCCTTTGTCGCCCATCTAGGACAGAATTGACCCGTGACCGGACCACGCGTGCCCAACGATCCCGACGGGAGTCGGGCATCCGACGACCTCGGACCGGGCCAGGGCCATCCGGGATTCGAGAACTATCCGCCGACGCGCCGGACCTCGGCCCGCCGCGCGCCGCTGCCCCCGCTGCATCCCGTGGGTGACACCCGACAGGGTTCCTCCGGTGAAACCCGGCAGGGCTCCTCGAGTGAAACCCGGCAAGGTTCCTCGCCGAAGCCGCCACCGATTCCCCGCAAGCTCACCGTCACCCGGGTGGCGGCGATGCGCAGCCGTGAACTGACGAACAGGGGCATCGCCACCTTCCACCGGGCGGCCAAGGCCGACGGCGCCGAGAAGTCGGGACTGACCGCGCTGACCTATGCGGTGATGGCGAACTTCGCCACCGACGCCGCCATCGCGGTCGCGTTGGCGAACACACTGTTCTTCTCGGCCGCCACCGGCGAGGACAAGACCAAGGTCGCGCTGTACCTGCTGATCACCATCGCCCCGTTCGCGGTCATCGCCCCGCTGATCGGCCCGATGCTCGACCGACTGCAGCACGGCCGACGGCTCGCGCTTGCATCCTCGTTCGCGCTGCGCACCGTGCTGGCGGTCGTGCTGGTCTTCAACTTCGACAGCTGGGGCCTGTATCCGGCCGCGCTCGCGATGATGGTGCTGAGCAAGTCCTTCTCGGTGCTCAAGAGCGCCGTCACCCCGCGCGTGCTGCCGCCGGAGATCGACCTGGTCCGGGTGAACTCCCGACTGACGGTCTTCGGACTGATCGGCGGCACCATCGGCGCGGGGGCGGTGGCAGGAGCGCTCGCGCTCATCGTCAGGTCGTCCTCGGGGCCGTTGTGGTTCGCCGCCGCGGTCGCCGCACTCGGCGCGTACCTGAGCATGCGGATCCCGGCATGGGTGGAGGTCACGGAGGGCGAGGTGCCCGCCACCCTGACCTATCACGGCGACGACGCGCGCACCGAGCCGATCGGCAAGGACGCGGGCGAGGCGGCGAAGGCGAGCAAGCGGCGCCAGCCGCTCGGCCGCGCAGTCATCACGGGTCTGTGGGGTAACAGCACGATCCGGGTGCTGACAGGGTTCCTGACGCTCTACATCGCCTTCGTCGCGAAGTCCCGCACCGAGCACGAGCCGATGGCGCAGGCCGCGATGCTGGCCCTGGTGGGCGCCGCGGCCGCGATCGGCAACTTCGCGGGCAACGCCACCGGCGCGCGGCTCAAGCTCGGCAGACCGTCGGTGATCGTGCTGCGCTGCACGGCCGCCGTCACCGCGATCGCGATCATCGCCGCCCTCACCGACAGCCTGCTCACCGCGGCGCTGGCCACCCTGGTCGCGTCGGGCGCGAGCGCGCTGGCCAAGGTGTCGCTGGACGCCTCGCTGCAACACGACCTGCCCGAGGAGTCCATCGCCTCCGGCTTCGGGCGCTCGGAGACCGTCCTGCAGCTGAGCTGGGTCATCGGCGGGGCGCTCGGCGTGCTGCTGCCCACCGAGTACTGGATCGGATTCTCCGTGGTGTCGGTGCTGCTCGTGCTCGGCCTTGTCCAGACCTTCCTCACCTACCGGGGTTCGACGCTGCTCCCCGGCCTCGGTGGCAAACGCCCGAATGTGGCCAACCAGGAGATCACTCGACCGATCTCCGCGAACGCAGGGAACCGAACGTCGTGACCAAGACAAAGAAGATCGTCCTCATAGGGACCCTGGGGCTGCTGATCGCGCTCGCCGGGTTCGCGGCCGTCGTCACCGCGCTGGTGCGGGGCGCGGACGAGGAGCCGCCGACGGTCACCGCGTTCGCGGGCGGCAAGTCCCTCGTGGTGGAGCCGACCCAGTACTGCAACCTCTATCTGGAGGACTGCGTGGAGAGCCCCGTCGCCGAGCTCCAGGTCCCCCGCGGCAAGCCCCTGCAGATCTCCCTGCCCGGCGACATCGCCGACGGGCTGTGGCGAGTGGTGATGGTCTACCAGCTCGACGACGGCCGGGTGGGCGTCGACGAGCGATACCACTCGCCGGGCGAGTCCCTCGCGATCACCGTCGAGACCCCGGAGGGCATGCAGCTCAACGGCATCGAGATCCAGCAGCCGTCGGCCGTGGTCAACGAGCAGGGCCTGCCGTTGGTGCACGCGACGTGGGCCATCAAGACCGCCTGATCGGGTACAGCAACGCCGAGGGGCACCGTCGCGTGACGGTGCCCCTCGGCGTTGGTGTCGGGTGCGGCTAGCTGTCGAGCTCGCGGGCGACGGCGCGCACGACCTCGGAGATGCGCTGCGCGGTCTTGCGGTCCGGGTACTTGCCCTTGCGCAGGTCGGGCTGCACCTTGGCCTCGAGCAGGGTGATCATGTCCTCGACCATGCCGTGCAGCTCGTCGGGCGTGTGCTTGCGCACGGTGTCGTCCTTGCGGGCTCCACCGCCCTGCCGGATCGACGGCGCCGGATCGAGCACCTTGAGGCTCAGCGCCTGCGGACCACGACGTCCCGCGGCCATCCCGAACTCGACGCGCTGGCCCGCCTTCAGGCCCTCGACACCGTCGGGCAGCGCAGACGAACGGACGTAGACGTCCTCCCCCTCTTCCTGGGAGAGGAAGCCGAAGCCCTTTTCAACGTCGTACCACTTGACCTTGCCGGTAGGCACTGCGTTCACCTGCTCATCTACATAAATGAACGCGCCCCACCGTTTGCGGGACGCGATGGACCGAAGTCTACCCCCGCGTGCCCCTCCCGAGCACCGGGGTTTGCGGGGGATACGGTTGGAAGGTGGTCAGCCAATCCTCTCCCCGCGGCAACGGTCTCTTCCGTGCCGCACTCCTGTTCTTCTTCGTCGGCGTCCTCGCCATCGTTGCGATCTTCGTGGTGGCTGCGACCGGCCACGAGCCGGGACTGGCGCTGTACCTGATCGCCCTTGCCTGCCCGATCGGGTTCCTGCTCGGCATTGCTTTCGCGCTGCGGTCCGGCCGCCGCGTTCGAAGAGAGGGAAACCAATGAGAATCCTGCTCAACATCATCTGGCTGATCTTCGGCGGACTCTGGCTCGCGCTCGGCTACTTCGTCGCGGGCATCATCTGCTGCATCCTGATCATCACCATCCCGTTCGGGATCGCGTCGTTCCGGATCGGTGTCTACGCGCTGTGGCCGTTCGGCAAGACCGTCGTCGAGCGCCCGACGTCGGGGATCGGCTCGTTGATCGGCAACGTGATCTGGCTGATCGTGGCCGGCATCTGGCTCGCCATCGGCCACGTGGTGAGCGCGATCGCGATGGCGATCACGATCATCGGGATCCCGCTCGCCATCGCGAACCTGAAGATGATCCCGATCTCGCTGATGCCGCTCGGCAAGGAGATCGTGGACGTCGGTGCGGCGCCCACGTCGTCAACGAGCTTCCCGGCATGACCCCGCCGCCCCGCGCCACCCCGGCCGCGGGGCGCGCACTCCCCTCTCACCCGCTGTTCCTCGGCTCACTCGGTGCCCTTGCCCTCGCCGTGATCGTGGCGCACGACCGGGTGGTGCCGATGGGATACCCGCTGTGGGGCCTGTTCCAGAACGGCCTCGACCTGCTGGTCTACCGCAGCGGCGGCGCCACCGTTCTGCGGTCGGACGGGCTCTACGACCACGCACTGCACGGCGGCATGTGGTTCACCTATCCGCCGTTCTCGGCCGTCCTGTTCGCCCCGCTCAACGCCGTCTCGGCGGAGCTCACCACCCTCCTCGGATACCTCGCGAACTTCGGGATCCTCTACGCCGTCGTCCTGCTGTGCTGGCGGCAACTCGGGTACCGGACGGATCGCCGGCTGTACGTGGCGACCGGGCTGATGGCGGTCATCTTCACCTGGCTCGAGCCGGTCCGCACCACGATCTGGCTGGGCCAGATCAATCTGCTGTTGATGCTGTTGATCGTGTGGGATCTCGGGCGTCCCGAGGGCAGCAGGCTGCGCGGGATCGGCGTCGGGATCGCGACCGGGATCAAGCTGACGCCCGGCCTGTTCATCGTCGAACTGCTCGTCACCAGGCAGTGGCGCGCGGCGGCGACCGCGATCGCCGGGTTCCTCGCGACCGTCGCCGTCGGGTTCGTGGTGATCTTCTCGGACTCGTGGTCCTACTGGACCGCGGTGATCCTGCACTCGACGCGAATCGGCGAGACCGCGTGGCCCGCCAACCAGTCCGCCGCCGGGGTACTGGCCCGCTGGCTGGACGTCGCGGACCCGCCGCTGATGCTGTGGGCGCTCTTCGCGGCCGCACTGACCGCTCTCGGGCTCGGCGCCTCCTGGCTGGCGCACAAGCGCGGACAGGCGCTGCTGGCCACCACCATGTGCGGGTTGACCTCCGCGGCGGTCTCGCCGTTCTCCTGGGGCCACCACTGGGTGTGGTTCGTGCCATTGCTGGTCCTGGCTATGCACCGCGCGCTCGGCGCCGGGCGGGCGACCGCCTGGCTACTGCCCGCGGCACTAGCGCTGCCCCTGCTCTGCTGGACCCATGAGTTCCCGGACAGCGTGCAGGCGATCGGCCTGTTCATGGTCCCCACCTCCGATGCGCTGGCTCCGTTCTTCGCCGCGGTGTATCCGCTGATGTTCGTCGTCATCGCCGTCGCCACGCTGATCGCGCTGCGGCCGCGCCGGGGCCAGGGACCGCGACTGCGCCGTGCGGAGCCCGAGGTCAGCGCCGATCGAAACTGTGATCTACCTCACATCACGGTAACATAACAGGACGGTCTCGGGCCGAGGCGACCCAATCTGACCTGCGAATACGTCGGAATTTTCGGGCGAAACGCCGAAAGAATCGAAATTTAGGTAACAGATGACTACACGGCCTCGGCCACGTACGGTCATCTGCGGCCGGAGAAGTTCGGCCAGATCCGATCCGCCGCGCCAAACCTCGTCCCGCGGAACCGGATTCCTACGAATTACCCAGGGACGAGGACGGGGGACCCACGTCCCCAGTGGACACCGAGGAAATCGCGCAAGCGAATTCCTCTTGGGGTGAAGCCAGACCCGCACCATCCAGGAGCGGCGAGGCCGGGCGACCTCTCAGCCCGAACCCGACAGCTGACCTCGCAGGCGCGTGAGGAGAGGAAAACCCGCATGAGCACTGGACGCCACCGCAAGCCCACGAACACCCGCCGCAACGCAGCCAAGGTCGTCGTGACCGGCGCAGTGTTGGGCGCAGCCGGCGCGGCCTTCGCGGCCCCGGCCAACGCAGCCCCCGATTCCGACTGGGACCGCCTCGCGCAGTGTGAAGCAGGCGGCAACTGGGGCATCAACACCGGCAACGGCTACCAGGGTGGACTGCAGTTCTCCCCCAGCACCTGGAACGCCCACGGTGGTGGCCAGTACGCCGCGACCGCCAACCAGGCCACCCGTGAGCAGCAGATCGCGGTCGCCGAGAAGGTCCTCGCCTCGCAGGGTTGGGGCGCCTGGCCGTCCTGCTCCTCGAGCCTCGGCCTGACCAGCGGCTCGACCCCGCGCTCCGCCCCCGCCGCCGAGGTTGCCCCCGCGGCCGAGCTGCCCGCCGTGACCAGCCTCCCGACCACCGACGGCGCCGCCGACGTGCTCGACAGCCTCGACAGCGCCCTCGAGGCGGTCCAGGCCAAGGGCGTCGCGCTCGATCCGCAGATCGAGGCGCTCTTCGAGCAGGCCAAGCTGAACCCCCAGGTCATCGACTTCCTGAAGGCCAACTCGGGTCTCCTGCCCCGCTGAGACCCCCCTTCACGTGAAAGGCCCCGCACCTACGAGGTGCGGGGCCTTTCGCGTTCGGTATCCGAGGTCAGCGATTGATGACCGTGTGCGGGTGGGTGTAGGGCAGTTCAGAAACGGGGAGGGGGAACTCGGTGTCCTCCCCGAACGGGGAGAGCCCACCGGAGCGGCTCGACGAGAGCTCCGTGACGGCATGATCGCCATCCTGGAGTTCCGGCGCCGGCCAGCCTGGATCTACGTATCGCTTGCTCGAATTGTTAGCCACAGTCCCATTTTGGCAGGAGCTCGCGCCGTGGTACACCCCAGGTCTCTAATCTGATAGTTGATGACCGATACCGAAGGTGCTGCCCCGGCCGCCGAATCACCTCACGGCACCGCCGTGCCCGACAGCCTGCTCGCCTGGCTGACCGCGAGGACCGATGCGGAGCTGGCCGAACTGCTCAGGCTGCGCCCGGATCTCGCGGTGCCGCCACCGGCGAACCTGGCGGTCCTTGCGGCCCGCGCCGAACAGCGCGCATCGGTGCTTCGGGTCGCCGACGACCTGAACGTCCTCGAACTCACCGTGATCGGCGTGCTCTCGCTCGAACGCGGAGCGGAGGTCGGGGTCCGGCGCGAGGTCCTCGCGGAGGCGCTCGCCGGACGGGCGCCGGTCAAGACCGTCGACCGGGCACTGAAGGCACTGCGGGCCCGGGCACTGGTCTGGGGCACGCAGGTGCTGCGGGTCGTCGCGACCGCGAACGACGCCGTCACCTGGCGGGTCGACCGGCCACAGGAGCCGATGTCCGCCGCGCAGGTCATCGCGGGCCTGGCGACCGTGACCGATGCCGAGCGCAGGCTGCTCGAGACCCTGGCCACCAGCTCGCCGATCGGCCGCACCCGCGACGCCGCGCCCGGCACCCCACCCGACCGGCCCGTCCAGCGGCTGCTGTCGCTCGGCCTGCTGACCTGGGTGGACGAGCAGACCGTCGAGCTGCCCCATCAGGTCGGCCAGGCGCTGCGCGGCGAGACGATCACCGACCCGATGGCCCTGACCCCGCCGCCGATCCGCACCAACAAGCAGAAGATCGCGGACGTGAACGCGATCGCGGCGGGCGAGGCGCTCGAACTGATCCGGCACTGCGAGGACCTGATCGCGGCCCTCGGGGACCAGCCCGCACCGACCCTCAAGGCGGGCGGGCTCGGGGTCCGCGAGACCAGGCGCCTTGCGAAGGCGGCGGGCGTCGACGAGAACCGGGTGAGCCTGATCGTGGAGCTGCTGTCCGCGGCCGGCCTGATCGCGAGCGGGGCCCCCGACCCGGCTCCGGCCGCCGACACCGGCGACGACTACTGGGCACCGACGGTCGCCGCGGATGCCTGGCTCAACACCGGCACCGCCCAGCGGTGGTACACCCTCGCCCACGGCTGGCTGGAGATGCCGCGCAGGCCATGGGTGATCGGGCTGCGTGATCCCAACGACAAGGCGATCGCCGCGCTATCCGAGGAGGTGCGCGCATCCGGCGCCCCCCGCGACCGCAAATTCGTGCTCGAGTTGCTCGGCGAGCTCGCGCCGGGGCAGGGCGCGACCACGTCCGAGCTCGCCGCGCTGGTCGCGTGGCGGCGCCCGCGCTGGTCCGGCCGGTTCGGTGCGGGGGCCGTCGAACACACCGTCGCCGAGGCGGCCGCGGTCGGGCTGATCGGCCGCGGCGCGCTCGCGTCACCTGGCCGAGGACTGCTACACGGGGCCACCGCGGAGGCGGTGGTCGCCGAGATGACGGCGAGCCTGCCCGCCCCCATCGACTACGTCCTGGTGCAGGCGGACCTGACGGTGATGGCTCCCGGCCCGCTCATCCCGGAGCTCCAGGAGCAAATCACCCTGGTCGCGGACATCGAATCGGCGGGCGCGGCCACCATGTACCGGATCCGGGAGGACAGCGTGCGGCGGGCGCTCGACGCCGGGAAGAGCGCCGCGGAGCTGCACGCGGTGTTCGAGAAGCGCTCGAAGACGCCGGTGCCGCAGGCCCTGACGTACCTCATCGACGATGTCGCGCGCAGGCACGGCCAGCTGCGGGCGGGGGTGGCGTCCTCGTTCATCCGCTGTGAGGACCCGGCGCTGCTCGCCGAGGTGCTGGCCTCCGCGGTGGCCGAGCAGCTGGCGCTGCGTGCCCTTGCCCCGACCGTCGCGATCTCGCAGGCGCCGCTGGGCGAGGTGCTCGACCAGCTCCGGTCGGCCGGGTTCGCGCCGGCGGGTGAGGACTCCTCCGGCGCGATCGTGGACCTGCGACCGCGCGGTGCCCGGGTGCCGCGACGCCGGACGCGTCCTGCGCTGCGGATGCCCGCGGTACCCACCGACGACCAGCTCGGGTCCCTCGTCAGCCAGCTGCGGGCCGGCCAGCGGGCCGCAACCGCCCCGCGCGGTCAGGGCGTGCGTTCGGACGGCAGCCGGGCGGGCGGCGCCGCGACGATGGCACTGCTGCAGCTGGCGGCGAAGGTGCGGCGCAGCGTGGCGATCGGTTATGTGGACGCGCAGGGCGTCGCGACGGAGCGCGTCGTCGATCCGATCAGCGTCGGTGGTGGTCAGCTCGATGCACTGGACCCGGACACCGGGGCGGTCCGCCGATTCACCCTGCACCGGATCACCTCGGTGAACCTCCTCGACTGATTCCGGGCCGCGCGGGCAGGAAAAGCACGCCCGCGTGCGCGACTGGCTTTTTCCTGGAAATGACGTATGGTCGGCCCAAGTGATTGCCACTTCGAATTCAGGAGCGACAATGGCAGACAAGAAACCCGGCAAGAGCCTGAAGAAACCGGCACAGTCCCTCAAGGAACGACGTGCCGAAAAAAGGGATCGCGCAGCCGATTCCGGAGAGCTGATCAGAAAACGGAAACGCCACTGATGCACACCGAGGCGACCGCACCACCCATCCCCCTGGTCCTCGACACCCTGCACAGCCGGATCGACGAACTAGCCGGGGAGGCGATGTTCTCGAATGCGCGGTCCAGTGGGTATCACGCCGCACTGCGGTCCGCCAGACTGTTCGTGCTGGATGAACGAGCACGGCAGTGCGAACTTCCAGAATGCCGCCCAACCGTAAAAAACAAGAAGGACCATCCGTGAAAAGAACACTTCTCGCCCTGGACCGAATTCAGGCCAGGCTGGAAAATGAACTCGACACCACGGAGGTCCGCACCGAGCGAGACGCCGGATACCGTTCCGGAATTTCCGAGGCGCTCGTGCACGTAATGGAGACGAAGAAAAGGGTAGCCACACAACGGTGACGCACTAAAAGTGAAGGATTCTCCGGATCGCGGGAGAATCCTTCACTTTTTTCGGCCACGGACACGGATCAGCCGGGACCGCGGTGCCTGTGACGACCACCCCACAGCAAAGTGTGGACAATGGAGTGGTTGTCTACGTAGGAGGCGCACGTGACCGACGGCCCCTTGATCGTCCAGTCCGACAAGACCCTGCTCCTGGAGGTCGACCACGAGCTCGCCGGCCAGGCCCGGCAGGCCATCGCCCCGTTCGCCGAACTCGAGCGCGCGCCCGAGCACGTGCACACCTACCGGGTGACCCCGCTGGCGTTGTGGAACGCGCGCGCGGCGGGACACGACGCCGAACAGGTGGTGGATGCGCTCGTCACGTTCTCCCGGTACGCGGTCCCACAGCCGCTGCTGGTCGACATCGTCGACACGATGGCCCGGTACGGCCGGTTGCAGCTGGTGAAGAGTCCGGTGCACGGCCTGATCCTGGTCAGCATGGACCGGGCGGTGCTCACCGAGGTGATGCGGCACAAGAAGATCTCGCCGATGCTCGGCGCCATGGTCGACGAGGACACCGTCGTGGTGCACCCGAGCGAGCGCGGCCACCTCAAGCAGATGCTGCTCAAGATCGGCTGGCCTGCCGAGGACCTCGCCGGGTACGTGGACGGCGAGGCGCACCCGATCGACCTCGCCTTCGAGGAGGGGCACTGGGAGCTGCGCGACTATCAGCAGATGGCGGCCGACTCCTTCTGGGCGGGCGGCTCGGGCGTCGTCGTGCTGCCGTGCGGCGCGGGCAAGACGATGGTCGGCGCGGCGGCGATGGCCAAGGCCAAGGCCACCACGCTGATCCTGGTGACCAACACCGTCGCAGGCAGGCAGTGGAAGCGTGAGCTGATCGCCAGGACCTCGCTCACCGAGGAGGAGATCGGCGAGTACTCGGGCGAGCGCAAGGAGATCCGCCCGGTCACCATCGCGACCTATCAGGTGATCACCCGCCGCACCAAGGGCGAGTACAAGCACCTGGAGCTGTTCGACTCCCGCGACTGGGGCCTGGTCATCTACGACGAGGTGCACCTGCTGCCCGCGCCGGTCTTCCGGATGACGGCCGACCTGCAATCGAGGCGTCGCCTCGGCCTGACGGCGACCCTGGTCCGCGAGGACGGGCGCGAGGGCGATGTGTTCTCGCTGATCGGTCCCAAGCGGTACGACGCGCCGTGGAAGGACATCGAGGCGCAGGGCTGGATCGCGCCCGCGGACTGCATCGAGGTCCGGGTGACGCTGACCGATGCCGAGCGGATGGCGTACGCGACCTCGGAGCCGGAGGAGCGCTACAAGCTGTGCTCGACGGCACACACCAAGATCGCGGTGGTCAAGTCGATCCTGGACCGGCACCCCAATTCGCCGACCCTGGTCATCGGCGCCTACCTCGACCAACTCGAGGAACTCGGCGAGGCGTTGAACGCACCGGTCATCCAGGGCTCGACGAAGAACAAGGAACGCGAGGCGCTGTTCGACGCGTTCCGGCGCGGCGAGATCCAGACGCTGGTGGTGAGCAAGGTCGCGAACTTCTCCATCGACCTGCCCGAGGCCTCTGTCGCGGTGCAGGTCTCGGGGACCTTCGGTTCCCGACAGGAGGAGGCGCAGCGTCTCGGCCGCCTGCTGCGCCCGAAGCAGGACGGGGGCCAGGCGCACTTCTACTCGGTCGTCGCCCGCGACACGCTGGACGCCGAGTACGCCGCGCACCGCCAGCGTTTCCTCGCCGAGCAGGGCTACGCCTACCGGATCACCGACGCTGACGACCTGCTCGGCCCGACCATCGGGTAGGCCCAGCCATCGGGTAAGAATGGGACCGTGCGCAGCTTCGAGTTCCCCGTCGACCACTCCCACGCCAACTCCGTCAACGAGACGGTCGGCGACGTCCGGCGACTCCGGGTCTCGGCCATCGTCACGGCCATGTTGTTGGCCGGGCTCGCGGCCTGGCTGATCTACCTGGCTCATCCGTGGTCCTACATCGTCGGCGTTGTGGTCGCCCTGCTGGCCGTGACCTCGCTGTGGGTGGCGTTCTGGGCCCCGAAGAAGGTCGGCTCGGTCGAGAAGCTCTACGCCGAGGGCCCGCTGGTGCCCGCCGTGGTGGCGGTGGCCCGGCCCCGCGGGGCCACGCTGCTGGCGCTGGTGGACGTGGCCAAGCCGTCCGCGGATCGCCCGCACTACGCCCTGGTCACCCGCAACATCCGGGCGCTGCCTGGGCATTCTCTGACCAACGTCGGCGAGCGGGTGCCCTCGATCGCGGTGCTCGCCGACCGCAGCAACAAGTCCACCGCGGACACCTGGCAGATGGTCAGCCCGATGCCGATCGCCTGGGGCACCAAGGACCAGAAGGTGATCCGGCGGGCGGCGGACTCGATCAGCGGCGCGGAGTGGAAGCTGCTGGCGAAGTCGATCCCGCTGGCCGAGCAGGTCCCGCGCGCCGAGAACCAGCAGATCCCCGTCGACCCGGCCGACCTGCGCTAGCCGAGGTCCGGCCAGCCCTCGGCCTGCTCCCGAGGATCCTCGTAGAGCAGGCCCGCCACCCATTCGTCGCGCCTGCGCCCGCGCTGGAGTCCGCCCGCGCGCAGCGTGCCCTCGAATCGGAAGCCCACCCGCCGCGCCACAGAAGCGGACTGCTTGTTGCCGACATACGCGCGCCACTCGATCCGTTCCAGCGCCATCCCGTCCGGACGGAAACCGAAGTCGCACACCAGGTTCACCGCCCTTGCCATCAGGCCGCGGCCACGGACCGCCTGGTTCAGCCAGAAGCCGATGTCCGCGGCCGAGTCGTCACGGCAGGCGAGACCGATCATCCCGACCACGGCGCCCGCGGGTGTGTGCCGCATCGCCCAGGTGGGGCTGCGGTCCGCCCATCCGACGGGCACCACCCGCTCGACGAAGCGTTGCGCGTCGTCGTGGGTGTACGGCACCGGCAGCGTGGTCCACTCCCCCACCGCCTCGTCCTGACAGCACCTGACGATGGACTCGACGTCGCCGGGTCCGGGAGGCGTCAGCCACAGACCCTCGTCGTTGAGCGATTCCACGAACATGTCGGCTCCTGCCTCACGTCCCCGCCAGCGCGGGGATCACCTCGCGTTCGAACAGCTCGATGCCCGAGGTGTCGTACGCGGCCTCGGGGAAATAACAGATCCCGTAGCTCAGGCCCTGATCGCGCAGCGCGGTCAGGTTCTCGATGATCTGCTCCGGCGTCCCGACCCCTGGCATCCCGCGGAACGCCGCCATCGACGCCTCCGCGAGGTCCTCGCCCACGAATCTCGCCATCCTGGCCTTGGTCGCGGCCAGGCGGTCCTCGACCTCCGCCTCGGTGGCGCCGATCGCCACGTTGTAGTTCGCCGAACGCACGATCGCGTCGAAGTCGGTGCCGACCGCCGCGCAGTGCTTCTCGAGGACGGCGGACTTCTGGGTGAAGCCCTCGAGGGTGCCGTCGAAATTGGTGTACTGCGCGTACTTCGCCGCGATCTTGAGAGTCACCTTCTCGCCGCCGCCCGCGATCCACAGCGGGATGCCGCCCTCCTGCAGCGGCAGCGGTCGCACGATGGCGCCGTCGACCCGATAGTGCTTGCCGTCCAGGGTCGCTGACCCGGTGCTCCAGGCCTGTCGCAGGATCTGCACGCCCTCGTCGAGACGCGCCAAACGCTCACCGGCGGAAGGGAATCCGTAACCGTAGGCACGCCATTCGTGCTCGTACCAGCCCGCACCGATGCCCATCTCGATTCGGCCACCCGAGATGAGGTCCGCGGTGGCGGCGATCTTGGCCAGGTAGGCGGGGTTGCGGTAGCTGATCGCGGTGCACATCTGCCCGAGCCGGATGGTGGAGGTCACCGCGCCGAGCGCGGACATCACCGACCAGGCCTCGTGCGTGGCCTGGTCGGTGGGTGCGGGCACCGTGTGGAAATGGTCGTACACCCAGGCCGACTCCCACGGTCCGGCCTCGGCCCGCAGCGTGACCGACTTCATCGCGTCCCACTGCTCGGCCGGGTCGATGCCCACCAGGTCCAGACGCCAACCCTGCGGTACGAACATCCCGAAACGCATGCGCTGATCCTACCGAGGAGCCGGCCTGCCCATCAGGCTTCGCTCATGCGCTGTTCCTGGCCTGCGACGCCGCGAACTGGCTGGCCGGATGCGCAAGCCCGTAGTGCCCGCGCAGGGTAGACGCCGTGTAGTCCGTGCGGAACAGCCCGCGGTGTTGCAGGATCGGCACGACCTGGTCGACGAAATCGGTCAGACCGCCAGGCAGGAAGGGCGGCATGATGTTGAAGCCGTCGGCGGCCCCCTGCTCGAACCACAACTGGAGCTCGTCCGCGATCTGCTCCGGGGTGCCCGCGAAGGTCCGATGCCCGCGCCCGCCCCCGAGCAACCCGATGAGCTCCCTCACGGTCAGGGAATCGGATTCGGCCAGCTCCTTGACCAGCTCGTAGCGGCTCTTGTTGCCCTGGATCTCGTGTATGGGCGGCAGCGGCGGCAGGGGCGCGTCGAGGGAGTGCTCGGTGAGGTCGACGCGGAGGATGGCGGACAGCTGCCGGAGCGCGTAGTCGGGCGAGATCAGATCGGTGAACTCCCGTTCCAGCGCCCTCGCCTCGGCCTCGGTCGGGGCGATGAACGGGACGATGCCCGGCAGCACCTTCAACTCGTCCGGGTTGCGCCCGTGGGCGGTCACCCGGGCCTTGAGATCCCGATAGAACTCCTGCCCCTGGGCGAGCGTGCGTTGCGCGGTGAACACCGCCTCGGCGTGCCGCGCCGCGAACTCCTTCCCACTCTCGGACGAGCCCGCCTGCACCAGCAGGGGGCGGCCCTGCGGTGAGCGCGGTGAGTTCAGCGGGCCACGGATCCGGAAGTGCTCGCCATCGTGGTCGATCGCGTGCACCTTGTCCGGGTCGGCGAAGATCCCCGTGTCGGGGTCCAGCACGACGGCGTCGTCCTCCCAGCTGTCCCACAGGGCGACCGCTGCTTCGACGAACTCCTCGGCGCGCTGATACCTGCCGAGGTGATCCGGGATCGCGTCGAGGCCGAAGTTGGCGGCCTCGTCCTCGCCTGCGCTCGTGACGATGTTCCAGCCCGCCCTGCCGCCGCTGATGTGGTCGAGCGACGCGAATTTGCGGGCCGTGGTGAACGGGTCGCTGTAGGTGGTCGAGGAGGTGGCGATCAACCCGATGTGCTCCGTTGCGCCCGCGATCGCGGTGAGCAGGGTGACCGGCTCGAAGGTGGACAGCGCGTTGTGCTTGATGCGAGGGCCGACCGCGAGCCCGTCGGCGAAGAACACCGAGTCGAGCTTGCCGCGTTCGGCGATCCGGCCGAGCTCGGCGAAATGCTCGACCGACCGCACGTCGTCGGCATCGGTGCGCGGATGACGCCAGGCGGCCTCGTGGTGCCCGACGCCCATGAGAAACGCATTGAGGTGAAACTGCTTGGAACGCTGAGACATTGCGATGATCTCCTTAGATCGGACCGACGCGCCAGCGGGACAGGCGGCGCTCGGCGAGGATGAGGATTCCGTTGAAGACGAGACCGAGAAGTGAGATCGCGATGATGCCGGCGTACATCTTCGGGATCTGGAAGTTGTACTGCGATGCCGTGATCAGATATCCCAAACCCGCTTTGGCGCCGACCATCTCGGCGGCGATGAGGACGAGGATCGAGGATGCCGCCGCCATCCGGATGCCGGTGAAGATGGTCGGGACGGCGGCGGGCAGGATCACTTTCTGGAACAGCCGGATCGGTGTGAGGCCCAACGACAGGGCGGACTTGACCAGCAGTGGATCGACCGTCCGGACTCCCGAGATGGTGTTCAGCAGGATCGGGAAGGTGCTCGCGTAGATCACGAGGGCGACCTTCGAGGTCTCCCCGATGCCGAGCACCAGCACGAAGACCGGCAGCAGCGCGAGCGCGGCCGTGTTGCGCAGCAGCTCGAGGATCGGATTCACGAACTCGGCCACCGGGCGGTACCACGCGATGGCGACGCCCAGCGGGATGGCGATCGCGATGGCGACCGCGAACCCGGTCAGCGCCCGGCTCAGGCTCGCGGAGGCATGGTTCCACAGCTCTCCGCTGGCGGCCAGGTCGCCGAAGGCGCCCGCCACCACGGAGAACGGCGGCAGGAACACCTTGTCCACCAGGCCGAGGCGTGGGGCCAGCTCCCACAGCAGGAGGAACAGGCCGATCGCCAGCGATGGCTTGAGCACCCGCCAAGCGGTGGCGCGGACCGCGCGGCCGCCGCGGGCGAGAGCCCCCGGACGTCGTGACGCCGCCTGCGCGGTGCGTGGCACCTGGCCGCGGGCGGCGACCGGCGGCGCGAGCAGTTCGACACTAGACATGGGCCGTCTCCTTCTGTGCGGGCGCCGCCACCTCGAGCTCCTGGTGCTGCGCGCGCGCCACCTCGTCCTGTAGTTGGCTCCAGATGTGGTGGCGGAACTCCCGGAATCGCGCGTCGGAGCGGACATCCGCCGAGGTGCGGTCGATGTCGATGTCGACCACCGTCTTCACGCGACCCGGCCGCGAGGTGAGCACCGCCACCCGCTGCCCCAGGTACACGGCCTCGTCGATGCCGTGCGTGATGAACAGGATTGTCTTGCCGGTGGTGCGCCAGATCCGCAGCAGCTCGTCCTGCAGGGACTCCCTGGTCTGGGCGTCGAGCGCCGCGAACGGCTCGTCCATCAGCAGCACCTCCGGGTCGAAGGCCAGGCTCCGTGCGATCGCGACCCGCTGTTTCATCCCGCCCGACAGCTCGTGCGGGTACCGGTCGCCGAACCCCTGCAACCCGACCAATTCGAGGTAGTGGTCGGCGATCTCCCGTCGCTGCCGCTTCGGCAGGCCCTTTGCCTCCAAACCGAATTCGATGTTGTGCTGCGCGGTCCGCCACGGCAGCAGCGCGTACTGCTGAAAGACGATCCCGCGGTCGAGGCCGGGTCCGGTGATCGGTTCACCGTCGAGCAGGATCCGCCCGGACGACGGTGTGGTCAGGCCGCCGAGAAGATCCAGCAGCGTGGACTTGCCGCAGCCACTCGGGCCCACCAGGACGAGGAACTCGCCGTCGGCGACGTCGATGCTGATGTCCTCGATCGCGGTGAACCGGTCATCGGACCCGCGGATGCCGAAGTGCTTGCTGACCCGGTCGAGCCGGAGCTTGGGTTCTGCGGTCATTTTCCTGCCCCCAGCGCCTGTCCGTCTGCACCGCTGGTGGCGGTGTAGGCCCCGTTCGCGTAGGGGTTGAACTCGTTGGTGAACAGGTCGGCCGCCGTCAACTCGCCCGGCTTCAGTTCGCCGTTCCTGACCAGCCAGTCGATCCACGTCTGCAGCTCGCGGTCGGCGATGACCGCCCCCGCGACCGGGATACCCGGACTGCGCCAGTAGTCCGTCAAACTCGTGTTCTCGTTGCGGCCTCGTTCGCCGATGATCTCCTTGAACCTGGCCACGACCTGGTCCCGCGGTGTGGTCTGGGTCCATCGGACGGCTCGTGCCACGCCCTGCGTGAAGTCCTTCGCGGCCTCGGGGTTCTCGGCGATGAAATCGTCACGCAGGACATAGGTGCCGTAGCTGAAGTCCCCGAAGATCGCCGAATCCGTGAAGAGCGGGCGCAGCCCGCCGCGGCCGACGGCGGTCTCCCGGAAGACACTCCCGAGTGCGGCGACGTCGATCTGGCCTTCCCGCAGCGCCTGCTCGGTGTTGATCGGGGGAACCACGATCAACTCGACCTGCTTGATCTCATCGGGCGTGAGCCCCTGCTTGGCCAGCCATTCGCGCACGACGAATTCATGGTGGGCACCAAGGGTGTTCATGCCGACCTTTTTGCCGATCAGATCCCGCGCACCGGTGATGGGCCCGCCGTCGAGCACGAAGTACCCCGTGAAGGTGCCCTGATCGGCACCGTACGAGCTCACCACCGAGGTGATCTGGGAACCCGCGGAGCGAAGCTTGACGATCGCGCCGTTGAAGGCGCTGCCGAACTCCGTCTGCCCGGTCGCCACGGACTGGATGTCCTGCGGCCCGCTGGTGGTGTCACCGACCCACTTCAGCTCGATGTCCTGGAAGTAGCCGAGGTCTGCCGCCAATTCCGGGAAGGTGACCTGTCCGGCCGCGCCCTGGTAGCGCAGCACGGACTTGCCGTCCGCGGTCTGCTCGGTCTCGGATGACCCCGCGCACGCACCGACCAGGGAACCGATCGTCAGAAGCGCGGCGAGGGCCGCGAGTGCGCGCAGGGGTCGTGGCTGCGTTGATCGTCTCTTGGGCGTCGGTGATGCCATGGTCTGAGTCCTCAGGTCGGGCGTGGCTGGATGGTGCGTCAAAGATGACGGACGCCGCGGCCGTCGGGAACAGTTCCGTTCACCGGGGTTTTAAGTCGAACTCGTTCGTAGAATCGACCCATGGGCACCGTCGCACTCGCCGAGACCTTCGAATCCCACCGTCGTCACCTGTTGTCGGTCGGCTATCGGATGACAGGCAGCGTGTCCGACGCCGAGGACGCCGTGCAGGAGGCCTGGCTCCGGCTCAGCGAGACCGACCCCGACTCCGTCCGCGACCTGCGAGCGTGGTTGACCACCGTGGTCGGCCGAATCTGCCTCGACCACCTTCGCAGCGCCGCCGTCCGGCGCGAAAGCTATGTCGGACAGTGGCTTCCGGAGCCGATCGTGACGCCCCTCGGATCCCCGGGGTCGATAGACCCCCTGGAAGCCGTTGTGCGCGAGGAGGATGTGCGGTTGGCGGCGATGGTGGTGCTCGACAACCTAGGCCCGGATCAGCGCACCGCGTTCGTGCTACACGACGGGTTCGGCGTCCCCTTCGACGAGATCGCCGGGATCCTGGGCACCTCGACCGCCGCGACCCGGCAACTGGCCTCGCGCGGACGGCGCGCGGCGGCAGGCGCCGAGCGGCCGACCCCGGACGACGAGCACGCGGAGGCGGTCGGCAGGCTGATGGCCGCGATGGCGGCGGGCGACCTCCAGGCCGTACTGGACGCGCTGCACCCGGACGCCCTGGTGATCGGCGACGCCAACGGCACCACCCGCACGGCGGTCAACGTCATCCACGGGTCCGACAAGTTCGCCCGTTTCTTCCTCGGCCTGATCAATCGCTATGGGCCACAGTCACTCCTGGCGCTCGAACCGGCCATGGTCAACGGCCAGCTCGGTTTCTACACGCACGGGTCGCCCGGGGACGAGACCCACCCGGGCTTCCCGTCGCGCGTGGGGGGCTTCACCGTCCGCGACGGCAAGGTGAGCGCCGCCTACGACATCGCGAACCCCGAGAAGTTCGCGGGCGTCAGGCTCCCGGACCGGGCTGCCCCGTAACCGCCTGATCGGCCCACGGCACCCGGCACGCGTCCCCGGAGTTGAACCCCTGCTCGGTGATCCCGAGCGCGGAGTACATCCTGGCCCGCATGTTCTCGAGCCCGATCTGATAGGTCAGTTCGACGACCCCGTCCTTGCCGAACCGGCGTTCCAGGTCCGCCACCTGCTCGTCCGTCACGGTCCCCGGAGTTGCGGTCACCGCGTCGGCGTAGGCGATCGCCGCGCGCTCGTCCTCGCTGTAGAGCGGGGAGTTCTCGTAGTCGCCGATCTTCTGGAGCCGCTCGATGTCGAGGCCGTCGAGGCGCTGCAACATGGTGCCGAAGTCCACGCACCAGGAGCACCCGACGGTCCACGCGACCCGGTACACCGCCAGCTCGCGGACGTTCGCGGGCAGCACCTTGGAGGCCTTCTCCGCCGCCATCTCGTGCCGGGCGCAGGCCACGAAGAGCTTGCGATGATTCGCCAACACGGTGAAGGGTTCGGGCACCGCGCCGAACCTGCGGCCTGCGAACTTGTAGGCCACCTTGATCAGCGGTCCGGCATCCTTCGGAGCCACCGGCTGGATTCGAGTCATGACGCCCTCCTGTTCCCATTGCGGCGACCGTTCGAGCCGCCTACCCCTTGGACGAGACAGCGCAGGAAAACGTGACAACCCTCAGTTCGTCTGCAGATCGCGCCGCCGGAAGGCCGCCGTCCCCAGCAGACACAGCGTGCCCGCGACCACTGTGGTGACCAGCAGCGGCTCCAACCGGAAGTCCACCGCGGGCACCAACGGCAGGTTCTCGAACGGCGAGACGCTCATCAGCCGGTCCGGGAACTTCAGCGTCGTCCCGAACATCAGGACGAAGAAGCAGAAGGCCAAGCCGATCCAGGCGGCGGAGGCGAGCCGCGGCAGGAGGCCGAACAGGAGCAGGGTGAGCCCGCCCAGTACCCAGGCCGCAGGCAGGTAGACGAGGGTCGCGCCGAGCATCCGCGGCACCTGCGCCATGTCGTCGGCGATGATCCCGTACATCAGTCCCATCCCGAGACCGGCGAGCGCCAGCACCAGGGCCGAACCGGCCAGCGTGATCACCGCGTGGCCCGCGATCCAGCGGATCCGGGTCAGCGCCGTGGAGAGCAGCGGCTCGAGATGCCCGGCCGCCTCCTCCGCACGCGGCCTGAGCGCGGAGGAGATCGTGTACGCGGACCCGATCATGGCCAGCATCGCGGCGGCCATCGCGTAGAACGCGTCGACCATGCTCGCGCTCTCTTGCCCCAGCAACTCGCCGATGTCGACATCGCCGAGCAGGTCACCGACGTCATTGCCGATCGTGCCGAACGCCACTCCGCCGAGGAACAACCCGACCGACCAACCGACAAGCGTGCCGCGCTGCAGCCGCCAGGCGAGCCCGAACTCACCGAGCAACCCCTGCGGAGCGCGGGCCGGGCCCGGCCGCGGGGGGAACACTCCCGCGCCGACGTCACGGTGGTCCAACACGCGGAGCGCGGTGAGGCCGACGGCCACGGCGACGGCGAGCGACAGCAGCGCGGGCCACCAGATCTCGCCGTCGTACGGCCGCATCGCCTGGCCCCAGCCCAGCGGCGAGAGCCACGACAGCGCACCGCTTCCGACGTCGCCGACCGCGCGCAGCACGTAGGCCGCGCCGATCGCGGCCCCGGTGATGCCGTAGACCGTCCGGGTGTTCTCGGTGATCTGCGCTGCCAGCAGGGCGACCGCCGCGAACACCAGGCCCGCGCAGGTGGCGCCGATGCCGAGGGCAATTGATCCCGCTGCGGCCAGACCGTAGGAGATCAGGCTCAGCGCGACCACCGCGCCGTAGAGCACGTTCGCCACCGTCGCGATGATCGCCGCCGCGGCGAAGGGCGCATGGCGCCCGACGACGGAGGACCGGATCAGCTCGTCGCGGCCGGTCTCCTCGTTGGCGCGGGTGTGCCGTCCGATCACGAACATGCTCATCAGGCCCGCGACGATCATCCCGAAAGCGCTGGCCTGGAAGGCCACCTGGCCCCCGATCGTGTCGAGGGCGCGCGGCGGGCCGGCCATGGCGATCATGGCCGCGTTGCCCTCCATGCTGGCAGCGACCGCATCGAGCTCCGGCTGGGTCGGATACGCGATGTCCACCCCGACGGCCTGCGAGTAGTAGACGACGGCGCCCGCGAGGGCCCACAGGACCAGCGCGAACCTCTCGCGCCGGAAACCGAACCGGGTCAGTGTCGCGGTGCCGGCCAGCGTGGTCACGATTCGTCCACCCCTGCCGCCGCGAGCTCGTCGCCGTAGTGCCGCAGGAACAACTCCTCCAGGGTCGGCGGCTGACTGGTGAGGGTGCGGATGCCGAACCGGGTGAGGTGAGTGATCGCCTCGTCCAATTCGCCCGTGTCCACCTGGAACCGGGCCCTGGTCCCCTCCACCACCAGGTCGTGCACGCCGGCCAGCTCGGTCAGACCGGTCGCCGGGCTCCTGGTCTCGCAGGCGATGGAGGTACGGGTGAGGTGCCGCAGGTCGGCCATGCTGCCGGTCTCGATCGACCTCCCGAGCCGGATGATCGTGAGTCGGTCGCACAGGGCCTCCACCTGGGCGAGGATGTGGCTCGACAGCAGCACCGTGCGCCCCTGCCCCGTGACCTCGGCGATGCACTCCTGGAACACCGCCTCCATGAGCGGGTCCAACCCTGAGGTGGGCTCGTCGAGGATCAGCAGTTCCACGTCGGAGGACAGGGCCGCGACGAGCGCCACCTTCTGCCGATTGCCCTTGGAGTAGGTCCGGCCCTTCTTGGTCGGGTCCAGGTCGAACCGCTCGAGCAGCTCGGCCCGGCGTCGCTCGTCGAGGCCGCCGCGCAACCGTCCGAGCAGGTCGATCACCTCGCCGCCGGAGAGGTTCGGCCACAGGTTCACGTCGCCGGGGACGTAGGCGAGACGCTTGTGGAGTCCGGCCGCCTCGCGCCA
The DNA here is from genome assembly GCF_003050885.1 of Rhodococcus sp. OK611. Classification (NCBI taxonomy): domain Bacteria; kingdom Bacillati; phylum Actinomycetota; class Actinomycetes; order Mycobacteriales; family Nocardiaceae; genus Rhodococcus; species Rhodococcus sp. OK611. The sequence goes on along the minus strand of NZ_QAOZ01000024.1, from coordinate 32,880 downwards.
GGGGTCGCCGCCGAGCAGTCGCACGTCGCCCCTGTCGGCGCGGAGCAGGCCGAGCAGCACCCGGATGGTGGTGGACTTGCCCGACCCGTTGGGGCCGAGGAAGCCGTGCACCTCCCCGGTGCGCACCTGGAGCTCGAGGCCGTCCAGGGCCCGCGTCCGGCCGAAGGTCTTGACCAGGTCCGAGATCTCGATCGCGGCGCTCATGTATCGACGGTAGAACGGTCCGGCCACGCCCTGCTGCGGTTTGCCGAGTCGGGGCGCCTGCAGTTCGTCGACCATGCGGTCCGAACCCGCCCGGACGGCGAATAGGCTGTGACGATGCCCGCAGCACGCCACTCGCAGACGGTCTCGCGCCTGCAACCGTTCAGCTCCACCATCTTCGCGGAGATGACAGCGCTCGCCGTGCGCACGGGCGCGATCAACCTGGGCCAGGGCTTTCCCGACACGGACGGCCCGAACGCGATGCTCGAGGTCGCCAGATCCGCGATCGCCGACGGTCTCAACCAGTACCCGCCGGGTCCGGGGATGCCCGTTCTGCGCGAGGCCATCGCCGCCGACCGCGCGGCCCGATACGGCCTGGAGTACGACCCGGACACCGAGGTGCTGGTGACGGTCGGCGCCACCGAGGCGATCAGCGCGACACTGCTCGGGCTGGTCGAACCGGGCCAGGAGGTGGTGCTCATCGAGCCGTACTACGACTCGTACGCCGCGGCCGTCGCCCTCGCAGGCGGTGTGCGCCGGTCCGTGTCCCTGGTCCCGGACGGCGACGGCTTCGCCCTCGACCTCGATGCGGTGCGCGGCGCGGTCGGCCCGAACACCCGGATGCTGGTGCTCAACACCCCGCACAACCCGACCGGCACGGTGTTCACGGACGCGGAACTGCGGGCCGTCGCCGAGCTCGCCGTCGAGCGCGACCTGCTGGTGCTGAGCGACGAGGTGTACGAGCACCTGGTCTTCGACGGGCGCACTCACACCCCCCTGGCGGCGCTGCCGGGAATGGCGGACCGGACGATCACCGTGTCGAGCGCGGGCAAGACCTTCAGCGTCACCGGATGGAAGACGGGCTGGGTGTGCGGCCCCGCCGAGCTGGTGGACGCGGTCCGCTCGGCCAAGCAGTTCCTGACCTTCGTCGCGGGCGGCCCGTTCCAGCCCGCGGTCGCGCACGCGCTGACCCACGAGCAGGCCTGGGTGACCGGTATGCGAGAAGACCTGCAGCACAAGCGGGACGTGCTCAGCGGGGCCCTGCGCGAGGCGGGGTTCGGGGTGCACGCGAGCGGAGGCACCTACTTCGTGTGTGCGGACATCACCCCGTTCGGCACCACCGACGGCGAGGCGTTCTGCCGCGCGCTGCCGGAGCGGATCGGGGTGGCCGCGGTGCCGGTGAGCGTCTTCGCGGACCACAAGGCGCCGTGGAATCACGTGGTGCGCTTCGCATTCTGTAAGCGCGACGAGGTGCTCGCCGAGGCCGCCGAGCGCCTCATGGGGCTGGCTGGGCGGTGGTGACGCGGCGATGAGTCAGCGCACCATTCCCGCGGACTTCGTGCGCAGGGCCGCCGCCTTGGCGGCGAGCGGCGGGTTCGACATGTCCATCCCCCTTGCGGCCGCGGGCATCACCCTGCCCATGCTGCGCGACGAGAACGCGCGGTTGACCGCCGACCAGCTGACGCTGTTCACCCAGGCGGCCTGGCAACTGACCGGCGACGAACTGTTCGGCCTCGGCGCCGCTCCGGTGCCGCGCGGCACCTTCAAGCTGGTCTGCCTGTCGCTGATCCACACCCCCGATCTCGGCAGCGCCCTCGAGCGGATGGCCGACGTGATGCGGGCACTCCCTGGGCCGCCGCAATTGCGGATCCGGACCGGCGAGTCGACCACCCGACTCCAGGTGATGATCCCCCGGCGCGACGAAGCGCTGCCCGCCGCGACCGCGGACGCCGCCGACCGACTGCTCACCGACTTCGAGCTGATACTCCTGCACCGGTTCGCGGCCTGGCTGGTCGGCAGGCGGGTCAAGCTGATCTCGGTGGAAGTGCCGTATCCGGCTCCGGATCCGTCACTGGCCAGGAATTACGACGTCATCTTCGGTGTCAAGGTCACCTTCGGCGCCGACATGGCCGCACTCGAATTCGACAACGGCGTGATGCGTGCGCCGATCATCCAGACCGAGGAGACGCTGGAGGATTACCTGCGCGAGTCTCCGAATCTGCTTTTCTCCGAACGGGATTACGACAGCACGGCCTCCGCGCAGGTCCGCAAGGTCCTCGAGTCCGGCGTCAAGGGCCGCACCTCCACGGCCGACGACATCGCGGAGATGCTCTCGATCAGCGTCCCGCACCTGCGCCGGCTGCTGCGCCAGGAGGGCACCTCGCTCAATCAGCTCCGGGAGGAGGTGCTCCGCGACGCGGCCATCTCCGGACTCGGCCGTGGCGAGTCAGTCGACGACCTGTCCGCGCGGCTGGGGTTCTCCGAGCCCAGTGCGTTCCGGCGCGCCTTCAAACGGTGGACCGGGGAGACCCCTGGCGCCTACCGCTAGCCGCCGGGCAGGCGCTCAGCTGACGCAGAACTCGTTGCCCTCGGGGTCGGCCATCGTGATCCACCACTGCGGACCCACCTGCCCGCGATGCAGAAACGTCGCGCCACGGGCGACGAGGGCATCGGCCACCGCCTGCTTGTCCTCGCCGACCCGGACGTCGAAATGCAGCCGGTTCTTCACCGACTTCGTCTCGGGCACCGCCTGGAACAGCACCCGAGGGCGTTCCTGGTGCTCGGGGTCGCTGATCGCAGCGCCCAGCTTCCAGACCAGGGTGCCCTCGAAGACCTGAGTGTCCTCCTCGGTGGCGTGCCCGGCCGCGACCATCCGCCGGATGAAGTCCTCGTCGCTCGGCTCGACCCGCCAACCGAGTGTCTCCGCCCACCACTTGGCCTGGGTGTGTGGGTCGGCGGCGTCCACTGTCACCTGAAATTCGTATCCCATGTCGCGACAGTACGACCGGGGACCGACAGCGTCCGGGAACTCATGGCCTGACCAGGATCCTGATCGGATCGCCCTCGTGCCTGTCCAGCTTCTCGATGCCGACCAGGACGTCCTCCAGCGAGACGATCTCGCTGATCGAGCGCGAGACATCGAGACGACCGCGGGAGAGCAGTTCCGCCAGGGTCTCGATGTCGACGTTCTTGTAGCCGAGATGGCCCTTGACCTGCTTCTTCGACAGCCCGAAGGCGGTGGTGGTGCCGAGTAGCGCCTCCTGGTCGCTCAGCCCGACCACGATGAGCCTGCCGCCGACGGCGAGGCAGTCCAGCGCCTGGGAGAACGTGACCGCGAGACCCGCCGAATCGAAGGCGACGTCGAGCATCCTGCCGCCGGTGGCATCGGCGACCTTCGCCTTCAGTTCCGGATCCCGGGAGTCGAAGGCGTAGTCCGCGCCGAGTTCGAGGGCCCGCTCCCGGACCACCTGGTTGATGTCGAACGCGAGGATCGGGACCGCACCGACCAGGCGCGCGAGCTGCACGATGTGGGTACCGATCCCGCCGACGCCCCACACCCCGACGGCCTCGCCGACCCTGACCTCCCCGGTGCGCACGACGGCGCCGTAGGGCGTGGACACCGCGTCGGCCAGGATCGCCGCCTGATCGAAGGGGACGTTGTCGGGGATCCGGGTCAACCCGCCTGCCTGCGCCACCGTGTACTCGGCCCAGGCGCCGTCGTAGGCGAACGCCATCAGCTGGATGTTCAAGCAGTTGGTGAGATCCCCGCGCCTGCAGTTGCGGCACCGGAGGCAGGCTTTGCCTGCGGACGGGATGACCCGGTCGCCCACCGCCCAGCCCGCCACTCCCGCACCGAGTTCCGCGATGGTGCCGGAGGACTCGTGGCCCTGGGTGACGACCGGCAGCATCGCAGGGAAGGTTCCGTTGATCAGACTCAGGTCGGAGTGGCAGATCCCGCAGTACTCGACCTTGACGAGCACCTCCCCCGGACCCGGCTCGGGTATCGGGACATCCTCCACCACAGTCTTTTTGGAGTCGGCATGGAATCGTGCGGCGCGCATGGTCTCCGCCATGGTCGGCTCCCTTCAGCCGTGTTCGATGTAGGCCTCGAGTTGGTCGCGTTCACCCTGCAGCTCGCCGATCCGGCTCTTCACCACGTCGCCGATGCTGACGATGCCGACCAGCTGACCGTCCACGATCACGGGCAGGTGCCGGATCCGGCGCTCGGTCATGGTCTCGGCGAGGCTGTCGACGCTGTCGGTCGGCAGGCAGGCGAACACCGCCGTGGTCATGATGTCCCCGACCCGGTCGTTCAGCAGCTCGGCGCCGCGCTCGTGGATGCGACGCACCACGTCGCGCTCGGTCACGATGCCGACCACCTCGTCGTTCTCGACCACGACGAGGGCGCCCACGTTGTGCCTGGCGAGTTCGCCGATCAGCACGCTGACCGTGATCCCCGGCCCGACCGTCGCCACCGCCTGGCCCTTGTTCCGCAACACATCCGCTATTTGCATCTGGACACCCCGATCCATCCGCGCTCGGCTACCGCTGTGTCGATCATAGGCAGCAGGAAGCCCCGCCGACCATCAACGGACGAAGGAATCCGGGGCGCATCGCCGCCGGTCAGGCGACCGCAGGCCGGGACCTGTCGAGGGCGAGGGTGACGGCCAGCCCGCCGAGGACCGATCCCATCACGTAGCGTTGCACCCTCAACCAGCCGGGCCTGGCGTCGAGGACCGTCGAAATAGTGCCGGCCACAACGACTATCGCAGCATTGACGGTCAGCGCGACCGCGATCTGCACGCCGCCGAGACCGAGACTCTGGGCCCAGACCCGCCCCGCCGCCGGATCGATGAACTGCGGGATCAGCGCCAGGTACATGATGGCGATCTTCGGGTTGAGCAGGTTCGTGACCAGCCCCATCGTGAAAAGGCGCGTGGCGGAATCGGCAGGCAACCGCCGGGGAGAGAACACCGAGGCCCCGCCCGGCCGGAGCGCCTGCCAGGCCAGCCACCCCAGATAGCCCGCGCCCGCGAGCTTCACCGCGAGGTAGAGCTGCGGCACCGCGACGAAAACCGCCGAGATCCCCGCCGTCGCGGCCGCCAGGTAGCAGCCGAAACCGACGGCGACGCCGCCGAGCGAGATCAGTCCGGCGCGTCGGCCCTGGGTGACGCTGCGGGAGACGAGGTACATCATGTTCGGTCCCGGGGTGAGCACCATTCCGAGCGCGACCGCCGAGACCCCGAGAACTGCTGCGCCGGTGATCATGGCGATGAGGTTCGCACGGTCCGCGCACCGCTGTCGCGGGCCAGTTGAGCACCACTGGACTTCCAGTCCAAATGACACATATCTGTGTCATCTCAGTCAAAGCTGTTACCGTCGAGGGGTGCCACACGACACGCAGCTGATCTTCGCCGACCACGTCGGCCGCTTCTACGCGCGTCAGTACGGGTTCCCGCCGATGGCGGGACGACTACTGGGATACCTGTTCGTCTGCGATCCGCCGCAGCCGACGATCGACGAGCTGGGCGACGCCTTGCTGGCGAGCCGGAGCGCCGTGACCGGTGCCGTCAAGCTGCTCGAGGGCTATCAGTTGGCGCGGCGGACCCGTGTCGCGGGCGAGCGGGTGGACCGGGTGAGCCTGGACCCCGTGAGCCGGCAACCCCAGAACTTCGATTCCGCGGTCCACCGCGAACACGCGGCACTGTTCCGGGAGGGACTGGCGCTGCTGGCCGACGCCCCGCCCGAACGTCGCGCACCACTCGAGGAGATGGTCGCCCTTGCCGAGTTCCTCAGCGAGCGGCTGCCGGCCCTGCGCGACGAATGGCACACGCATCGCGACGAACTCCGCCGATCGGGAGCACTTCCCGCTCCCCACAACTGAGAGGTTGCCGATCATGCCCGACCACGACCTGCCCACGCTGCGGCAGCGCGCCGAGAACGGCGACGCGACCGCCCTCGACGAGCTGGTCCAGCTCGCCGTGGAACTCGGCGACATGGACGAGCTGCGGCGCCTCGCCGACGGCGGGAACTCCGACGCGACAGACGAGCTGATCCAGCTCGCCGGCGAACTGGGCGACATGGACCAGCTCCGGCACCTGGCCGACGGCGGGAACTCCGATGCCGCCGACCAGCTCATCGAACTCGCCACCGAACGGGACGACCTGGACGAGCTGCGACGCCTTGCCGAGCGGGGCAACACCACCGCGGCCGAGCAGCTCGCGGAGCTCACCGCCGAATAGCAGCACGGCGCTAGAACAATTGTTCGATCTCGGCGTAGAATTCCGCCCGTGGACATCGCGGTGCAGGCGTCGCTGTTCGACGACCCGACCGAGGGCGCTCGGTTCGAGCCGCTGGGCGACTGCGTCCGCAGGCGGGACCTGACGGCGGGCGCCTGGATCGACGTGCGACCGGGCTGGCTGCAGGGATCGGAGCGACTGTTCACCGATCTCGTCGACACGGTCCCGTGGCGGGCCGAGCGCAGGCAGATGTACGACCGGGTCGTCGACGTCCCGCGGCTGGTGAGCTTCTACGCCGAGGACGCCACCCTCCCCGACCCCCTGCTCACCGAGGCCAAGATGGCCCTCGACGCGCACTACCGACGCGAACTCGGCGAGCCGTTCGCCACCGCCGGCCTCTGCTACTACCGCGACGGCGCCGACAGTGTCGCCTGGCACGGCGACACCATCGGCCGCGGCGGCACCGAGGACACGATGGTCGCGATCGTCTCCCTCGGCGCCGCCAGGACTCTGGCCCTGCGGCCCCGCGGTGGCGGAGCCTCCCTTCGATACTCGCTCGGCCACGGCGACCTGCTGGTCATGGGCGGGTCCTGCCAGCGGACCTGGGAACACGCGGTCCCCAAGAGCACCCGCCCCATCGGGCCGCGGATCAGCGTGCAGTTCCGGACGCGCGGCGTGCGCTGACCGCGCTCGCGAGCCGGTCCAGCTGGGCGTCGGTGGTGTCCCAGTCCAGGCAGGCGTCCGTGATCGACTGCCCGTAGGTGAGCTCGTCCGCCCGCCCGAGGGTCAGGTCCTGACGGCCCGCGACGAGGAAGCTCTCCAGCATCAGTCCCGAGATGCCCGGCTCGCCTGCCTCGATCCGTGCCGCGACATCGGTGACCACGTCGACCTGCTTGTTGTGGTCCTTGCGGCTGTTGCCGTGGCTGGCGTCGATGACGACCCGCTCGGGCAGGCCCGACTTCGCCAGTCGCGCCATGGTGTCGGCGACGGTCGCGGCGTCGTAGTTCGGGCCGTCGTTGCCGCCGCGCAGGATGACGTGGCAATCCGGGTTCCCCGCGGTGCGGATCAGCGCGGACAGCCCGTTGAGGTCGGTGCCGGGGAACACGTGGCTCGCCGCCGCAGCCCTGGTCCCGTCGACCGCCACCTGCACGTCGCCCTCGGTCGAGTTCTTGATCCCGACCGGCATGGACAGCGCGCTGCAGAGCTGGCGGTGCACCTGGCTCGCGGCGGTCCTGGCGCCGATCGCGCCGTAGCTGACCAGATCCGCGATGTACTGCGGCGTGATCGGGTCCAGGAACTCGCAGCCGACCGGCAGGCCGAGCGACGAGATGTCCAGCAGCAGTTTGCGTCCCATCCGCAGGCCGGTGTTGATGTCGAAGCTGCCGTCGAGGTGCGGGTCGTTGACCAGACCCTTCCATCCGAGCGTGGTGCGCGGCTTCTCGAAGTACACCCGCATCACGATGTGCAGGTTGTCGCGGTGCTGCTCGGCCTTCGCCGCGAGTCGGCGCGCGTAGTCCATCGCGGCGTCCGTGTCGTGCACGGAGCACGGCCCGACCACCACGATGAGGCGGTCGTCGCGGCCGTCGAGGATGTTCACTGTCGCGTCCCGGCCGCCGCGCACCGTCGCGGCGACGGCGGGGTCGACGGCGTATTCGCGGCGCAGTTCGGCAGGCGCGGCCAACGGACTGATCGAGACGGTGCGCTGGTCGTCGAGGCCGAGCACATCGGTGTCGATGGTGAGGGTCATGGGGGTCCTGTTCGTTCAGGCCGACCCAGGAGAGTGCGTGCACACCCGCGAGCCGGTCGATATCGGCTCGGGGTGGAGGAAGTCAGCGCGTGGTTACGCCGACCGGCCCACCCGGGGCCAGCCTGCTAAACCAGAAATATGCGCGCTGCATGGGCGCCACTGTAGCAGCGCCCCGCAAGCCCCCTGTGAACGGTCACCGTAGTTGGCCATTCGTCACCCTAGTTGGCCAGTTCGTCAACATTGTTGGCCATTGGTCAGGATAGTTGGCCAACGGCATCGACTCGGACGAGCCGAGCGGCGAGCTGGACGGCACTGCCACTCGCGAGCCGGACCCGACCTGTCACCTACTCGTGCAGCCGCCCCATCCTTCGTCGGATTGCGGAGGTTCGGCCAGCCCTTCTGAACGACGCAGTCAGCGCTCTCCTCGCGTGATTGCAGTTGATTCCCGCACAGTGGCGTGGCGCGGCTCTCAGGCAGCTCGCGAAGCACTGAACGGCGCCGACCCAGCAAATGCGTAGTCGGCGAACCGTCGGCCGATCAGCTGGTGCGCCTCCGTACTGGGATGGAGGCCGTCGGGCAGCGGGAGACGCTCCGCGTCCTCCGGGCCATAGAGCTCGGTGCCGTCGAGATAGTGGAGATTCGCGTCGGCCGCGCGACGTTCGACGAGCGAGCGCAGGGCGTCGCGGATGACCTCGAGGGTGAGGCGGCCCTGGGCCGTATCACCCGGAGTTCCGGTCGCGACGAACTGCACGTTGTCAGTGCCCAGCGTGGCCGGATCAAATGCACCAGGACCGGGCGTGTTCTCGTGGATAGCGCAGAAGATCGGGGAGACGAGCAGGATCGGTGTATTGGGATGCCCGTCGCGGATGGTGTCGAGGAATCCGTTCACCGCCGGAACGAACGCGCGCAGGCGCATCGCGTCAAGGTTCACGACGTTGATGCCAAGTTTGACGCTGATGGCGTCGGCGGGCGCATCGCGGATGACGCGAGCCAGGAACTGGTCCACCATGGCGCTGCCGCCGAGACCGAGGTTGCGAAGCTCCACATCAGCCGCGCGGGCAGCGACGCTCGGCCAGATCTCGCTGGGAGCGAGCGCGTTCGATCCATGACTGATGGAGCTGCCGTGATGCACCCACAGTGGCCGGGGACTCACGTCGGCGTTGACCGGAGCGTCGGAGCGGAGCTCGGCCAGCTCGAGCGCCTCGTTGTGAGGGAGCCACACCTCGATGCGCTTGCGGCCGGCAGCGAGGCCGACCACCGTGGTGGTGTGTGAGGGCCCGCCGTGCGCACTGGACTCCCAGGTCTGCAGGTCGATCTCGATGCGGTCACCGCCCACCAGCGCGTCACGGGTGTGGAGGACACCGTCGACGAACACGTCGATGCGGCCGCGCGGACGGTCGGCGCCACGATAGGCGACGCGGGTCGAGTGTGTGACGAGCTCGAGGCGAGTGGCCTCCGTCTCGAATTGCAGGCGGGCACCGGAAGACTGAGCCTCCATCGCGAGCAGTTGCGAATCCGGGAACTGCTCCCGTACCCACGCGGGGAGCCGGTGCAGCGCGACACCGCGGGGTGTCCTGGTCAGCTCGGCGACACCACGGACAATGTCAGCAGTGAACAGCGTCGAGATCAAGGGAGGTCTCCTTCCGTGGGCCAGGTATTCAGGGCGCGATCGACCGCGTCGATCGCAGCCACCCAGGACAGTTCCGTTGCGGGGTCGCGGTGCTCGAACGCTTCAGCTCGGGTGAGAGCGAGAAAGCCGTTGACTGTCGCGCCGACAAATCGTGCTGCGTGGACCAGTTCCTCATCCGGTAGCCGATAGTCGCGAATGACGGCGAGCATGAGGGACGCGATACGTCCCGCTTCGGGCGATCCCACGGTGTCGGCCGACGCGGGACGCTGAAGGGACGCCCAGGCACCGGGTCGCTCACTCGCGTAGGAGCGATGCGCCTCTACGAGTCCGATCAGCGCCTCGCGCCCCGCACGTCCGGCGATGGCGTCACCGACGCGCGCGGCGAGTTCACGCAGGGCGAGCTGTTGCAGGCCGTCCAGCAGAGCGTCCCTGTCCCGGATGTGCGAGTAGATACTCGCGGGCCGAACGCCGGCTTGGCGGGCGACCGCCGAGACGGTCACCGCGTCGAAGCCTTCGCGGTCTGCGATGTCAGCGGCGATCGCGAACAGGGCCTGAGAGGAGAGTTGGGCGCGGGGCATGCACTCACCCTACATAGATTAGCTTTCTAGCTACAATCTATAGGTTGGCGTGGTGTGCGAGGGCGCCACTTCGCCCGTGTACCGAGCCAGACAATCGCAGTGACCACCGTAATGAGCACGCTTGGGATGAGCACGAGTCCCGCTGGAGGCGGGGCGCGACCGCCGGCTCGACGAGAAGCCCAGCGCGCACGCCGTATTCGTGCTGATCATGCTCGTGTGCGACACAAGGTTGACCGCCGATACCGGACACCTAGGTCACCGACGCGGCCCGGGCGCCACCGACCTTCGCGAACTCCGGGGCGGCCATTCACGAACGGCAGGACAGTTCGGGTAGTCCACTGCCGGGCATGGTTCAGCTAACGAACGACCGTGAACAATTGCCAACTATCTTGACCACGATCGCGGCCGGATGTCGTCACGGTAGTTGTCACATCGCAGGTCAGGGCGCCGGGATATGACAACTGCGATGACGATTCACACCTGGTGTGAACGGTCACCGTAGTTGGCAACCCGCAGCATCTTCTTGACCGGTGGTCGATAATTGGTGAGTGCTCGTCAATTTGGTTCCTGCCGAAACGGGTCTCCGGTGAGCGTGGCAACTCTGCCGATGGAGCTGACCAGCTTCGTCGGCCGCAAAGCCGAACTGTCCGAGGTACGCAGAGCCCTGTCGGCCTCTCGTCTGGTGACGTTGTCCGGCATCGGGGGGGTCGGCAAAACCAGGCTCGCCATTAGTGCGGCCGAGGCGGAGCGAAGGGCCTATCCCGATGGGGTGTGGCTGGTCGAACTCGGCGAGCTGCGCGATCCGACGTTGGTGGTCGAGCTGGTCGCCGCCGGCGTCGGGGTGCAGAACCGCTCGGCCCGCCCCCTGCTCGAGGTGCTTGTCGAGGTCCTGTACCCGAGCACGGGACTGCTGGTGCTCGACAACTGCGAACAGCTGATCGAGGCCGTGACCGAGCTCGCCAAGACACTGTTGACCACCTGCCCGAAGCTCCGCATCCTCGTCACCAGCAGGGAACCACTCAACATCGGCGGCGAATCCGTGATCCGGGTTTCCCCCCTGACGACACCACCGGCCGACCACCCGCTCTCGCTTCAGAAGTCGACTCATTTCGATGCCGTGTCACTGTTCGCCGAACGGGCTTCGCTGGCGCTCCCGGATTTCGAGCTCACCGGCGACAACATCAACACCGTCGCACAGATCTGCGCGCGACTGGAGGGGCTACCGTTGGCGATCGAGCTGGCGGTGGCGCGGCTGAGAGTGCTTTCACCCGAGCAGATCCTCCAGCGGCTCACCGACCGATACACCCTGCTGACCCGCGGCCGCCGGAACGCTCCGAGCAGGCAGCAGACACTGCAAATGTGCATCGGCTGGAGTTACGACCTGTGCACACCCGCCGAACAACAACTGTGGGCTCGGCTGTCGGTGTTCGCGGGCAGTCTCGACCTCGAGGCCGCCGAGGCCGTGTGCGCCGATGAGGAGGCCGATCAGGACCTGGTCGACACCTTGGCCTCTCTGGTGGACAAGTCGATCCTGTTCCGTGAGCAATCGAGTGGTGGGGTCCGCTTCCGATTGCTGGACACCGTGCGGGACTTCGGCCGCGACAAGCTCGACCACACCGGCCAGCAACTGGCCCTGCGCCGGCGACATCACGACTGGTACCTGCAGTTGGCGCTCGACGCCGACGACGCGTGGATGAGCCCGAATCAACTCGAGTGGACCGCGCGCCTCGCCCGGGACCTGCCGAATGTGCGCGAGGCGCTCGAGTTCAGCCTGTCCGGGTCCGGCGAGAGCGTGCTCCGGATCGCCGCGGCCATGAACCAATTCTGGGTATCCCGCGGCCTCCTCAGCGAGGGACGCCGATGGCTCGACCGAGCCCTGGCACGAACATCCGACAAGTCCTCCGCGGACCGAGCCAAGGCGCTATACGCCGTCGCCGTGATCGCCGCGACCCAAGGTGACCTGGCGGCGGCGACCGCTCGGATCGAGGAGGGCCGCGCTCTCGATGCGCGGCAGGAAGACCCGCTCTGGCATGTCTTCGTCGCGATCAGCGACGGGTACGTCGCGCTCCACCGCGGTGATGTCGATCAAGATCTGAGACCCCTGGAAGAGGCCGTCGAGGATTCCCGGGCACGCGGGGAGTTCAAGCGACTGGTCGAGGCGCTGTTGCTACTCGGTTTGTCCCGCCAGGCGCGCGGACAGATCGCAGAGGCACTCGCCTGTCATGAGGAGATGCTTGCCATCACGCGGGCGCACGGCGAGACGGTGTATCGGTCGTATGCGCTGTGGTCGATCGCACTTACCGCGCGAGGTCAGGGAGACAACGACCGTGCGGTGCACTGTCTCGAGGAGTCGCTTCGGTTCATCCGACTGGCAGACGACCCGGTTTCGGCGGTGATATGCCTGCAGGCGCTGGCCTCGATAGCCGGCGAGCAACACGACGCGCGGCGGGCCGCCGTCCTGATGGGAGCCTCTGACGCGCTTGGCCGAACCGTGGGCACCGTCACCTTGCGCTTCCCCGACCTCATTGCCAATCCGGACTTGTTCACGCGCGATATCAGTCGGGCACTCGGCGTGCACGAGTTCGAGGCTGCCTACCGCGAGGGCGGCGCGTTGGACTTCAGTGGCGCGATCGCCTTTGCCCTGGGAGAGCAATCACCCGAGGAGGCCCCGGCCGTTCGGCACCTGGCCAGTCTGACCGAACGCGAACTTCAGGTTGCCGATCTGATCGCCGATGGCCTGACCAACAAGGACATTGCCGGCCGACTCGCGATCTCGCCGCGGACGGTGGACGGGCACGTGGAACACACTCTGGCCAAATTGGGGCTCTCCTCGCGCACAGAGATCGCGGTCTTGGTCGTCCAGCACACGAGAGGTGAGCACATCTGACAGCACAGGCCAGTTCTGTTGTCTCCGCGCCGGGATGGGGCCGATCCGCCGGGCACGTCGGCATGTGGTCTGCCGTCCTATTCGGTTTCCGCGGCGCGGGCGGCACGGCGGGACAGTTCAGCGAAAGCCGCACGCAGCTCCGGTGGGGCGATCACCTCGAGTCGATTGTCCTTTGCCGCGGTGTGTCAGTCTCGCCGCGGCGGCCGCAGCAGCGACGGGCCGCAGACCTAGCATGAGCCGATGAAGATCGACCGGATTCCCGACGGAGCTCAGGACCCCCGCACCAGCGTCTTGACGCGCGCACGACTTACTGACGTTCAGGAGTTCGATGACATTCTGACGCTGGTGTCGGCAGAACGAGTCGCACATCTCGACTCCCGAATCTTCATCACCCTCGACGATCTCGCCCAAGCCTCGTACACGAGCATGCACGCCGGCGAGGCGGATGAACTCGAAGTTGCGACAGACGATCTCGACTTTCTGAACGACCCAGGCGCTCAACGGCGTTTCGAGCTCCGGCAGGTCGCCCATGCGGCGGCTCAGCTCGGCAGGAGCGAACTCATACCGAGCTGGGACGAACTGCACGGCACTCGAGAATGCCCTCCCGACTGGATTGACCGGATCGCCGCCGTCAACGAAGACCCGTCCACCATTCTCGACGACGAAATCCACGTTCTGCACGTGCCGGTCAGCGACAGTCTGGCGGCAATCGCCGGCTTCCCGAATGGGTACTTCAGCGTCGACTGGGACACGTTCCAGAACTACACCGTCACTCGTCATCTCGCCGACGCCTACGGCTATCGTCCACTCGGCATCGGCGCGTCCTGGATCGGATTCGAACGGGATACGCCATTGTCGCGGCTGAAGGCGAACGAGCTCATCGAGGAGCTGAAGCCCATCTACGGCAGTAGTGACGCGCCCGGATGGACGCGCTTCGAGGACGCCCTGACCCACAGGCGGACGCTCTTCCTCGGCTACACCGACAACTTCGCCGACTGACAAAGCGGTGGGTCTTGTCCAGGTCCGGGTCTGTGGCGGTCGACCCCGCAGCTGTCCTGTCTACCTGCCGACGCAGCGACATCAGGATCTATTGCTGACGGGCCCAAAATTGGCGGAGGGCGGCAACTACTTGCACGGGTTGCTCCAGGGCTGGAATCACGCGCGCGTCCGTGATCGTGACCTCTGTCGCACATGACATCTGTGCCACCACGGCGCGTGCCTGTTCGGGTGTCCATTCGCCTCGATCGTCGGTAGTGACGAACAGGGTGGGGCACCGAAGCGCACGTGCTGCCCACAGTAGGTCGGTGCGATTGAGAATGGCCGATCGGATCGCGGTAATGGTGGCGCCGCTCCCAGATTTCGCGAGGCACTCGTCGATCAATGCCACTGCCTCCAAGTCATCCTTCCGGGTGGCGTCGGTCAATATCGTCGACATGATCGCTGAGCGGACCGGGCCGCGTGGGCCGAAGGCGCGGTAGAGCGGTAGCAGCAAACGAATCTTCAGCCGTACCGCGAGGCCAATGGGAAAAGTTGGCGCACTGATGGCGACAAGGCTGCGGATCATGTCGGGGCGGATTGCTGCGAGTTCCATGCCGACATGCCCGCCCCAGGCGTTGCCGAGCCAGTCGATCGGCTGTCCGCCCAGTTCGGCGGCGAGCGCCGTAATGACTTGTGCCGCCGCACGCGCACAGGCACTGATGTCCACTGGCCCGGCGAGCGCCTCACTGGCGCCACATGATGGAGCATCGATCAAGAAGAAGCGTCGACCCGGTAGGTGAGGCGTCAGGCGGGACCAACTCGACGAGTCGACGAACATGCTGTGCCAGGCCACGACCGGGCGTCCCTCGCCCACGATGTGTACCGCGAGATTGCCGAGGTCGGTCGGGATTAGTGCGGTCTTCCACTCAGCGGTTGTCATGGATCCGGTGCCTCCCCTGGAATTCTGCATTACTCAGAGTAAACTGAAATTAGATTTCAACGTACACTACGTAAGATGAATCTCGGTAGGCTGTCAGCGTGGTGCGTGAGTACAGGTCGAAACTTCGGGAGCAGCTGGCCCTGGCCAACCGTGAAGCCGTGGTGGTGGTGGCAACGGAGATGTTCACGGCCCGCGGATGGGTGGCCACGACCATGGCCGACGTCGCCGATGCCGCACACCTGACCAGGCAGACGGTCTACCAGCAGTTCAATGGAAAACTCGCACTCCTCGACGCCTGTATTGCACACGCCCTCGCTGGTGGAGACGGTTTGCGCGTGCGTGATCAACCGACATTTCAGGCGATGGGTGTCGGCGACCAGGCGACTCGCATTCGCGCCGGCGGGCACTGGTTGCGAGGTGCACACGAGCGATCGGCGGCCATCCAGTATGTCCTCGATCAAGCGGCGGTGACCGACGACGCCGCGGCATCCAGATTGGCCGAGAGGGAATCGGCCCGTTGGAACGAAGTCGCACACGCGTCGACCCTGATTGTTGGGCATCGACCGCATGATGACGTCATCGATGCAGCGTGGGTACTGGCCAATCGCCGGTGGTGGTTGTTGCTGGTCGGCGAACGAGGCTGGAATGGCGATCGCTGGGAGCGATGGTTCGAGGACGCCGCCACCGCCACCTTCACAATGTGAGCCTCGGGTCGGGCGGTTACGGCATTCCCGGCAACACGGTTGCCGGCGCCGAATCGCTTGTGCAGCTGAGGACTGCCGCAAATGCCGCGCGCTCACGTTGGGGTAGCGACCCTGAAAACGAAGGCGGAAGATGGGCGAGTACATGGCGCTCAAGCTGCAAGCTCCGATGACGAGGAGCCCGCCCGGTGGTCCTTACGGTAGTTGTCACACCGCAGGTCAGATCTTCATGGCCTCGACTCTGACCCGTATGGACCGAAACGGCTTTCCATTGTCGATGACAATGGCACAGGACTCTCGCCACCTCGGACATCACGACCCCACCGAGCCTCCCCTCACTCGCCGCCCGGGATCGATCGACGGCGCCGCCACCCCAGCTCCTTGAGCCGCTCAGCGAACCGGCTCGGCGTCATGCCGAATTCGATGAGGAGGTCAGCGGCCTCCGGACCACCGAAGGGCTCCCAACGTCGCGCAAAGTTGAGGAGTTTTTGATCGTGTGGGTTCATCCACTTCTACTCCAAAGGTATTGGCTCCGAGCGAACTGCTTCTTCGTTCGCCGCCGCGCCGAGTTGGATGAGGCCATAAAGCATGACGGATCCTCATCGGACACCGCTTGAGACCAGCGGTGCCGTCATCGTGGGTTCATCGGTGCGCGTAGGAGCCCGACGAGCATCTCCACGATCTGCGGCTGCGTGGGCCCGAATCGGTCATCGCCCTCGCGGGCACGCTCGAAGTCGGCCAGGAGCGCGAACAGCGTGGTCGCCATCGATGAGGTGCGGCTGATCCGCTCCCGCCGGGTGCCCTCGGGGAGGAGTTCGGCGAGTGTGTTCGTGATCATCGACCAGGTGGTGTCCTCACCGGCCGGCCACCCCTTTACCTGGGTGCGCATGACCTCGAGGAACCGGAAGTAGTGGGTGCTGCCCTGCTCGACCGAGGCATCGACGAGGGAAGCCACCAGCACTTCCACGAGCGCGTGGGTGTCACCGCGGTCGACGCCGATCAGCAGCCGGGCGCCGGAGGCCTCCACCGACTGCAACCGCCATCGCACGATCGCCGCGATCAGGCCTTGGCGATCGCCGAAGTGGTACTGCACCGCGGAGTTGTTTCGCTGGCCCGCGGCGATCGCGATCTCGCGCAGGGGGACATCGGCGCCGCGTTCGGCGAACATTCGCTCGCCCGCGAGCAGCAATGCGTCGACGGTCATGGATGGAGAACTTACCCTTGACGGATTTAAGCACACACGCTTAAATCCGGATATGGACCATCGAGACATAGACACCGGCCGGCCGATCGACCGCTACGCGCGCGGCTGGCACTGCGTGGGGCTCGCCGACACGTTTCGTGACGGCCGGCCGCACGGCCTCGATGCATTCGGGACCCGGATCGTGGTCTTCGCCGAAGCCGGCGGCGAGCTTCGGGCGCTCGACGCGTACTGCCGACACATGGGCGCCGACCTGTCGGGCGGGACAATCAAAGACGGTGCGATCGCCTGTCCGTTCCACGACTGGCGCTGGGATGGGCCCACCGGTCGTTGCACGGGCGTTCCCTACGCACGCCGGGTGCCCCGGCTGGCCAGAACCCGCAGGTGGCCTACGGCGGAGCGCAACGGTCAGCTGCTGATCTGGCACGACCCCGAAGGATCCGATGCATCCACAGATCTGCTGCCACCGGCGATCGACGGCATCGAATCGGGGGCATGGACCGATTGGGTGTGGAACTCGGAACGGATCGAGGGCTCGCACTGCCGGGAGATCATCGACAACACCGTCGACATGGCCCACTTCTTCTACATCCACCATGCCTATCCGACCTACTTCAAGAACGTGCTCGACGGTCACTGCGCATCACAGTTCATGCATTCGAAGGCCCGCCCGGATGTGTTCGGCACGGGCAAACACTTCTCGGAGGATGCTCATCTTCGTTCGGAGGCAACTTATTTCGGTCCTGCCTACATGGTGAATCTCATCCACAATCACGTCGCGCCGGACTCGGTGATCGAGGTCGCGCTGATCAATTCGCACTATCCGATCTCGTCCGAGTCCTTCATGTTGCAATGGGGAATTGCGGTGCAGAAGCTGCCGGGGCTCAGCGACGAGCAGAACGAAAGGATGGCGCGAGCGTTCTCCCAGAACTTCAGCCGGGGCTTCCTCGAGGACATCGAGGTGTGGCGGTCGAAGACGAGGATCGAGAACCCTCTGCTCACCGAGGAGGACGGTCCGGTCTACCAACTGCGGCGGTGGTACCGACAGTTCTATGTCGACGTCGGCGACGTGTCCCCAGAGATGACCGCGCGCTACGAATACGAGATCGATACCGCGCGCGCGAACGACGTGTGGCAGGCCGAGGTGGCACGAAACCTGGCCGCCAAGAACGCAGGATAGGGCGCAGGCACTCCTCACCCGGTCTGCCACCGAAGCCGGCACGCCGACATCCACCACCACGCCCGAGCTGCGATGACCACGTCGCGTCGCCTGCTGGATAGTGCGGGGTCGGATCAGAGCGAAATGACGGTCTCGATCGGCGGCGCCGACACGTGCGGGGTCGCGGTGCTGAGCCAGAACCGGACCCGGCCGAGCCCCGACGCGACATATGCGGCGTTCCCGGAGGTCTGGTAGGCAGCCGGGTTCTCCCTGCTGTCCATCGGATACACGGTGCGACTGCCAGCGGCGCCGGTGTCGAGGTTCTCCCAGTGCACCGTCACCGCGATCATGCACTGGGTCAGCTGATGGGTCAGGTCCGGGAGGTAGAACTCCGGGGACAGCAGGATGTAGGCCTCGCCGCCGGGCCATCCACTGGCCAGTCCCACGGTCATCGGGATACGGACGATGCCGCACCGACCGATGTCGTCCGACACCGCCCACGTGTCAAGGGCCCGCGCCGGTACCGGTGCCGCGCCTGCCGTTCCGACGCCGAGCATCATCGTTGTGGCCAGTGCGGCCACGACGATCGCGCTGCGACCCCTGATGAGTTTCCTCATGCTGTTCCTCCCCCGTTCCGTGCTGAGCAGCACGACTGATACCGATCGTCCTTCAGCGCCAACAGTCAGTGCGGTCACCGCGAACAGTCGCCTGATCAGCGAGGCCCACATGCCGGATTGACCTACCGGTGTGTCTGTTTCCTCCCGCCGCGCGTTACGGAGCTCGGCCATGTTCCGGGTTGCCCCGCTGCTTCCCCGGAGTCGACCACACCGCAGGTCGGGTCCTCGGGAATTGCCAACAACATTGGTGATTCGCGTCCGACGACGACAACAACGGCGACGGCTGCGAACGGGCACCGTGGTTGGCAGTTGGTCACCCAGGCTCCTCGCGGCCACCGGAGCCCGCTCACAAGCCCGGGGAGCGCAACTCAGTCGCTCACCACGTAACCTCCGCCCATGACCGACGATCCGTCCCAGTGCCGCTGCATCCTGTGTCATGACTACGGCGACCGAGACGAAGCAGACCAGGCTGAGCTGACGATCATCGACAATGTGCGGCAGCACGGATGGCACGTCGTCATGGTTCCCGAGGACGAGATCGGTCCTGGTTTCGCCTACACGATCGGTCTGTCCCACACCCACGGTGTACCGGAACTCGCGATGTTCGGGATCGATGTCCACGCCATGCACAGCATCCTCAATACGCTCGGGGAGATGGCCGCCGCAGGCACCGTACCGGCCGACGGCCAGAAGCATACTGACGTCATAGTCGACCGCCACGTCGCGCTCAGGCAGGTTGATCCCCGCTGGTACCGGACCTACTTCGGGCAGGCCATCAACTTCTACCGGAGGACGCCTTTCCCTGCGCTGCAAGTTGCGTGGCCCGACGTGTATGACCGGTTCCACTGGGAAGCCCAGGCCGAGGAGAGGCATCGGGGGTCGCAGCCACAGTTGTGGCTGCCGCCCAGCGAGCACCCTGCCGGATGCTGGACGGCAGAACTTTGATCCCAGCTTCGGGGCAGGGCGAGGGGTTTGCCACCCTCGCCGCGTATGTGAAGGACTACCGCGCCGGTGGCTACGCCGTCGACACCGTCACCGAGTCGGTGTGCGCTGGATGCGGCGGACGAGCCTTCGCGATAGGTGTGGACGACGAGGCAGGTTGCGCCGAACGGCTGTGCGTGGCCTGCGACGACGCCGTCCTGATCGCCGACAGCGTGGACCAGTGGCCCGAGGCCGAACCGGTCCAGTGCGAATGCCCATGCGGCGGGGAGGAGTTCGCCATCGCCGTCGGCTTCGCCTCAGTCGGCGACGGGAGCGACGACGTGCGCTGGGTGAGCATCGGGCTTCGGTGTCTGCGAGACGGGACGCTCGGCGTGTACACGGACTGGAAGATCGACTACAGCCCCTCGGGCCAGCTGCGAGGCATGGCGTAGGCGGGACACCCCGAAGGTCACCGCCGGTCCGAGTGTCGCGCCCGGTCGCAGGACGTCTGGGCTCAGCTGTGGAGAGTGACGCTGGGCATCGGGCGGCCACCAGCGTCGAACAACGCGGCTCCGCAATCACAGCGCTCGTCGGCCAGGGTCTCCGTCGCCGGCAGCTCCCAGACCAGCATCTCCGAGCAGTCCGGGCAGTTCAGGCTGACCATGGTCTCTTCGGGTTCCGAGCCCCAGGCCCGCACCGGGAGGCCCTCGTGCGTCAGTTTGGTCAGCCCACGCTCACCGGTCAACGCGACCAGCACCTCGTAGGTATCGGTGCCGTTGTCCCGCACCGCGAGCGTGCAGCCGAGATTTGCCAGCACACCGGAGAGATGATCGAGCTGGCGGACCGGGAGATCGCCGCGGCGCAGAGTCGGGTCGGACTCGGCCGCGCGGTAGACGACGTCGGTGTCGATGTCCGTCGGCTCCGCCCCGAAGGCCCGTACCCGACCGGCCACGAACGCCGCCAGCTGGCCTTGGTGGTCCTCACCAGTCCAGTCCATCCTGAACATCACACTGTCGACTCGGACCCCCTGGGCCCGCTCACCGGGAGTCAGGACCAGGTCTTCCAGATCAGTCACGACGATCACGCTACCAACTGCCGGTGGGCAGGCCTGGGGTTGTTGTGTCGTTGTCACGCGTGACCAACGCCGGCCCCGCGGAAATCTGCGCGACCTCCAGGCCACCCGCCATTCCACTTGCCGGGGTGTTGGTTTCACTCGCAGTCGGCGAACCCGCCGGCGCGATGGCGCAGCCTGACCAATTGCCGACTACAGATGAACGACAACACCGTTGGCGACTGCCCGCGCTAGGGGTCTTCCCCCAATTCGGTCTCAGGGGTGCGCCCGGATGTGCCCCGGTGCTGGCGAAACTAGCGTTCAGTTCATGACTTCGACCAAGCGAATGCACCTCGCGGTGACACTCGGTGTCGCGACGATTCTCGTCGCCGGGGTGGCCGCCGCCGTCGTCCATTCCGCCGGTGACTCGTCTGTGGAGCAGTTGCGCCAGGACACCGAGGCGATCCATGCCCTCGGTGTCAGCGGGGTGCAGGCGCGAGTGATCGAGCCTGACGGTCAGCAGTCGGTCGCCACCAGCGGCACCGCCGACCGGAACACCGGCAGCCCCGTCAATTCCGACGGCTACTTTCGCATGGCCAGCACGTCCAAGACGCTGGTCGCCACCGTGATCCTCCAACTGGAGGCCGAGGACGGGCTGTCCCTGGACGACACCGTCGACCACTGGCTACCAGAAGTGTTGCAGGGCAACGGCAACGACGGCAGCCGGATCACCATCCGCCAACTGCTCCAGCACACCAGCGGCATCCACGACGACCTGCCCGGATACACAACGCCGGAGGAGTACTACCAGCAGCGCCACGACCTCTATGAACCCGAGCAGCTGGTTGCCCGCGCCGTGGCGCACGCTCCTGCCTTCCCGCCCGGCGAGGGCTGGGAGTACTCCAACACCGGCTACGTCCTGCTCGACATGATCATCGAGAAGGCCACCGGTCAACCCGGCCACCAGGAGATCGACGACCGTATCCTGCGCCCACTCGGCCTAGACCAGACCCGATGGATGGGCACTTCGCCCACCCTGCCCCAGCCGCACGCCCGGGCCTACCAGTTCTTCGGCCCCGATTCGGTGGTGGACGTCACCGATCAGATACCAGTGTCCGAGAACCTCTCGTGGGTGACGACCACGAGCGACGAGAACGACTTCTTCCGCGCGCTGCTCGCGGGCCGCCTGCTGCCGGCCCGGCAACTGGACGAGATGAAGCAGACCGTCCCCGTGAGCGCGGAGGTCCAACAAATGTGGCCAGACGGCCGATACGGCCTCGGCCTGGTCGAACGCCCCCTGAGCTGCGGACGAACCTACTGGAGCCACGAGGGTGGGGACGGCGGCTACATCACCCTCAACGGCGTGACCGACGACGGCAAGCGCAGCGCCGTGGTATCCATGTCCGAGGCACGCGGCGACACCCTGGAGCACATACAGCAGCAAACGATCACGGCCAGCACCCTGATCGACCACGCATTGTGCGCCGGAGGCCCCAGCACCCCGTAAGCCGAGGCGTCGTTGCGGTGAGCGGTGATCTCCACGATCAGATCACTGGCGGGCCAGCCACTCCGACAGTGATGTCTGCGCCAGCTCTGCGCCGCTGCCGGGCAGCAGGCTCTCGGGTCCCAGCACCGCCCCGAAGTACCGCGCCTGAGGATCGGTGACCACCGTGCGCGGATCGGAACGCGCGGCCAGCACGGTGCGGATCCACTGGTCCATGCCGAACACTTCCGGACCCGCGACCTCGACGGTGCCGTTCAGCGGGGTGCCCACCGCCGCGCGGCCAACGGCCGGTGCCACCTCGTCCGCGGCAATGGGCTGGACGCCGGCGCCCGGGAGCCGCACCTCGCCGTCGACGGTCGCGGAATCGGCTATGCCACCAGCGAATTCGAAGAACTGCGTCGCATGCACCAGCGAGTATGGCAGGCCCGATCCTGTGATCAGCTCCTCCTGCGCCGCCTTCGCCCGCAGGTACCCGGACTCCGGCAGCCGATCCGCGCCGACCACCGACAGGGCGACGTAGTGTCCGACGCCGGCCGCGGCGGCGACCTCGAGCAGGTTCGTGGTGGAGGTCCGGAAGAAGTTCATGACATTGTCGTCGGCGAACGACGGCGAATTGGAGACATCGACCACCACATTCGCACCCCGCAGCACGTCTTGGACTCCCTCACCTGTGAGGGTGTTCACGCCCGTGCTGGGTGCGGCCGGAACTGCCTGGTGGCCATCCGCACTCAATCGAGCGACGAGCTTCGAGCCGATCAGCCCGGTGCCGCCGATCACAACAATCCTCATCCTCATTCCTCCTACCTCGTCAGACACTCACATGCGCCGTCGTGCGCGGGGTCTGGTCCACTCGGTCCAAGGCAAGGCGGGTGGCTACGTCGACACGCACGCACCGCAGGATTGACGGTACCCGGCATCGTGTCCTCAGCCGGGGCGCCTGGTTCCGATCACGACGGTGGCGCCGGACTCCTCCGAGCGCGCGACCCGGGGAGTCAGTCCACCGCGGGCGAAGGCGTCGACCGTGAGCGGCGCCTGCCGTTCGCTGGTCTCGATCAACAGGTGTCCGTCCGGCGCCAGCCAGCGGGTGGCACCGGCGGCGACCTTGCGCTGGATGTCGACACCGTCGGTCCCACCGTCGAGCGCCAGCATCGGCTCGTGGACGCGGGCCTCCGGCGGCAACATCCCGATCGAGCCGGTGGGCACGTAGGGCGCGTTGGCCACCAGGACGTCGACCCGACCGCGCAGGGACCGGGGCAGCGGATCGTAGAGATCGCCCTCGTACACCCGGGCTCCGGCGGCATTGCGGCGCGCGCAGCGGACGGCGGCCGGATCGACGTCGACCGCGTGCAGTTCGATGTCACCCCCGGCCGCGGTCAGCGCGACGCCCACCGCACCGGACCCACAACAGAGATCGAGGACAACCGCCCGGCGGTGGGCGACGGCCGCCGCCTGACGGGCGAGGAACTCGGTGCGGCGGCGGGGTACGAAGACCCCGGGGTCAACGGCGATGCGCAGCCCGCAGAACTCGGCCCAGCCGAGGATCTGCTCGAGGGGCAGGCCGGCGACGCGGCGGTCCACCATGGCCTCGAGGTGGTCGGGGGTCGCGGCGGCGGCGGCGAGCAGGCGCGCCTCGTCCTCCGCGAAGACGCAGCCGGCGGCGCGCAACCGGGCGACGATGGGGATTTGCGGGCACAGCGATGAGATAGCAGACATGGGAACGCCTTTCGGGAAATTCCGATGGGCGCTCTCGCGATCACCTACGCCGGTCGGACCGCACACGGTGAGAGCACCCGGGTTGCCAAAACGGACACCGGTCTCACCTCCTCGGCCGGACGACTACTGCGGACGCGAACGATACCCGAGCCACAACCACCCGGCCACCGATATTTCGAGGGTCGTTTGAGCCGCATCACACTTGGTTGTGCACAACTTAGCCGTGCACTACCTTCATTCTCGTGACCGATGAACTCGCCCTCGACCGGCAGGTGTGCTTCGCCCTCTACTCGGCCTCGCGCGCCGCCACCGCTGCGTATCGCCCACTCCTGGAGGATCTCGGCCTCACCTACCCGCAGTACCTGGTGATGCTGACGCTCTGGGAGCGCGACGGCCGCGGGGTCCGCGAGATCTGCACGGAGCTCGGCCTGGACACCGGCACACTCTCGCCCCTACTCAAGAGACTGGAGGGCCTCGGGCTCATCGAACGCCGACGCCTGAGCACCGACGAGCGCCGCGTGGAGATCCACCTGACCACCACCGGACGGGCCCTCCGCGACCGCGCGCAGGGCATCCCACGGCGGCTCGCCGATTCCACCGGGATGTCCGAGCCGGAGCTGGCCACCCTCCGGGAGGCCCTGGTCCGGGTCACCGGCGCACTCCAGGACTCGACCCGATCCTGAACCCCACCAACCCATTCCCTGGCACCACCGAAGGAGAAATGATGAAGACGCTCTACACCGCAGAGGCCCTCGCCACCGGCGACGGACGCAACGGCCACGCCCGCTCCTCGGACGGCAGGCTGGACTTCGATCTCGCCATCCCGACCGCTATGGGCGGCACCGGCGACGGCACCAACCCCGAGCAGCTCTTCGCGGCCGGCTACGCGGCCTGCTTCCACTCCGCGCTGCAGCTGGTCGCCCGCCAGGCCAAGGCGAACGTCGCCGACTCGGCGGTCGGCGCCAGGGTCGGCATCGGCTCGCTCGACGGCGGCGGATTCGGTCTCGAGGTCACCCTCGAGGTGTCGCTACCGCACCTGGCTCGCGCCGAGGCAGAGGACCTGACGGCGAAGGCTCACCAGGTCTGCCCGTACTCGAACGCCACCCGCGGCAACATCGAGGTCACCCTCGTGGTGGCCGAGGCCGACGAATAGGTCTCGCCGACAAGGAGATCAGGACCGGCGGGCGAAGATCCGTTCCCACACGGCGGGATCGGTGCGCGGACCGCTCGGGGTCTCCGGCCCGTACCTCTCGATCTCGCCGTCGATGTCGAGGGGGCGGGTCGGCGGCATGCCCGGCACCAGCTCCTCCTCCACCCGGTCGTCCGGAACGAGCCAGCACACCTCGAACTCGATACCGTCCGGATCCCTGGCGTACAGGGCCTTGGTCGACCCGTGATTACTCGCACCGGTCAGCGCCCCCGCCTCGATGAGCTTCTCGCGCATCGAGGCCAGATCGGTGAGGGTGTCCACCTCCCAGGCGAGGTGATAGAGCCCCACGTCGCCCTGGCGGGCGCGGCTCGGCCCACTCGGGCTCTGGAACAGGCCCAGGTCGTGGTCGTTTGCCGAGTTCGCGGCCTGCAGGAAGGCCGCGCCCGGAAATCCCCCCGGGAGCGGACGGAATCCGAGCACGTCCTGGTAGAACGCCAGGCTGCGCTCGAGGTCGGCCACGAACAACACGGCATGGTTCAGTCGGCGAATCGACATCTGTGTGCTCAGCTTTCGAATGAGTAGGTGACGCCGGTCAGCCGCTCGGACTCGCCCCACAGCGCCCGGGCCACCGTCTTGTCCCGCGACTTCGACGAGGAGCCGACCACCTTGGGGTAGCCGCGCTGCTCGAAGGGCCCGTCGGGCCCGAAGTAGGTGCCGCCCGCCACGTCGGCGGCCGTCGCGGCGTACAGCTCGGGCAGGGCGCCCATCTCCGCGCTCTGTGCCATCAGGTCACCGATACCCATCAGTCGGTCCCAGATGGACTCGGTGTGCCCCTGCAGGCCGGTGGACGCGTATCCGGGGTGGGCAGCAACGGATTTCACGCTCGATCCCACCTGGCTCAGTCGACGGTCGAGCTCGTAGGCGAACATCAGGTTGGCCAGCTTCGACTGTCCATACGCCGGCCAGCGGCGGTAGGTGCGGCGCTGGTAGTTCGGGTCGTCGAGATCGATGCTGCCGAGCCGGTGGAAGAGGCTCGACATCGTGACGACGCGATCGGAGATCCGGTCGAGCAGCAACCCGGTCAACGCGAAGTGACCCAGGTGGTTCGTGCCGAACTGCGTCTCGAACCCGTCGGCGGTGGCGCCCTTCGGCACGGCCATCACCCCCGCGTTGTTGATCAACACGTCGACCTTCTCGACGCCGGCGGCGAACTCGCGCACCGATGCCAGGTCGGCCAGATCGAGGCGGCGCACCTGCGCGTTCTCCCCGATCTGGGCGGCCACGGCACCGCCCTTGTCGACGTTGCGGCACGCCAGGATCACGGTGGCTCCCGCCGCCCCCAGAGCGCGGGCGGCGACCGCACCCAGCCCGCTGTTGGCGCCGGTCACCACGAAGGTGCGGCCCTGCTGATCGGCAATGTCCTGTGCGGTCCACTTCACCATCAACCCAGCTTACGACGAGTGTGGGCGCGGACCCGATGGATCCGCGCCCACACCCGTGGTGCCGCTGTGCTACTACATGCCGCTCTTGAAGCCACCCGTGAAGGACTTGATCAAGGCCGCGAGGTCAAGCGCGTCGCTCGAACCGAACCCGCAATCGTCATCGTCCGTGGGGGTCTGGTTCGTGCTGTCGCACGTCTGTGCCGGGGGCGGGGTCGGGGTCGCATTGGCGACCGCCGGTGCGGCCATGAGGCCTGCGCCGACGAGGAACAGGCACGCGATAGAACGCCGAGTCATTCGTACTCCTGTGCAATAACATCCGGCCACCACGACGGTGCCGGCTCTCGATGCGCGAGACCCTACATACTGGACGCTCGGTTCATCGCAATTTCAACGAATATTGCCTCAGCCCAGCTATCGGCTCAGACCAGCGGACCTCGACGGCCGCTAGAGGCCGCTCTTGATACCGCCCGTGAAGGACTCGATCAAGGAAGCGAGGTCCTCGATGGCCTCGAAGTCGAAGCCGCTGGAGCTGTTGCCGGCGTCCGCCGCGGTCGGCTTGACCTGAGTCGATCCGTTCGAGCAGCTGTTGCCCCCGTCCGTCTGGGTCTCACCCGGCCCACAGATCACGGTCTCCGCATGTGCGGCCGCGGGCGCCATCAAGATTCCTGCGGTGACGAACATGAGGGTCGCAACAAAACGCCGATTCATTTCCCAATCTCCAATGCTGTCATCTCCGGCGCCCAGACCGGCACCGGCACTCGATTTCGTGGACGCTACAGCAGCCGTCAATCACCCATGACTATTTTGAATAGCGTTATGCTGCAAACGATCTAAGCGTCATACGGTACGCGTGACGCCTGGTCCACCGTCGGACAACATTCCGCCGGACCTCCCATCAGTTACATCGGATAACTACCAACTACGGACAAGGACACACATGACGGACAAGACACTTGGGCTGGCCGTGATCGGGACCGGCTTCGGCTGCATCACCCACGTACCGGCGTTCCGGGATGCCGGGTTCGAGGTCCGCGCCCTCGTCGGCCGCGATCGGGAACGAACCGTGGACCGCGCCGAGCGCATGGGGATACCGCACGCCGCGACCTCCCTCGACGAGGCCCTCTCGGTCACGGACATCGACGCAGTCACCATCGCGACGCCGCCACACACCCATGCCGCCCTGGCCGTCGAGGCGGCCGAGCGAGGGCTGCATGTGGTGTGTGAGAAGCCGTTCGCGGCAGACCTGAGCGAGGCTCGGGCGATGCTGGCCGCCGCCGAGAAGTCCGACGTCGTGCACATGGTCGGCACTGAGTTCCGCTACGCGAGCCCCCAGGCGCTGCTCGCCCGGCAGATCCGCCGCGGGGCGATCGGCGCCCCGCGGCTCGCCACCTTCCTCATGCACCTGCCGCTGTTCGCCGCCGAGGGCAGCGAAGCGCCCGGCTGGTGGACCGACGCGAACAGTGGCGGCGGCTGGCTCGGCGCGCAGGGCACCCACATGATCGACCAGATCCGTAGCACCCTGGGCGAATTCGAGATGGTCAGCGCCGGGCTGCCGGTCGTCGCCGACCGTGGGCAGAGCGCGGAGGACTCCTTCACCGTGCACTTCCGCACCACGACCGGAGTCGACGGCGTGCTGCAGAGCACGGTCGGCGCGTGGGGACCACTGCTGATGACCACCCGCATCGCGGGCACGCTCGGCACCCTGTCGATCAACGGCGACAGGGTTTTTCACGCCGACGCGACCGGCGAGCACGAGGTACCGATGCCGGCCGACCTGACCAACCCTGCCCCGCAACCGCCGCCGCACGACCTCTTCCAGACCACCTACGACTGGATGCACTCGACCGGGCTCGATCGCGCCCCGTATGCCCGGCTCGCCGATGCATTCCGCAGGCGCATTCTCGGGCAGGCCCCCGACCCGAACGAGCCCCCGGCGGCGACCTTCCGGGACGGCGTCGCCGGACAGGCTGTGCTGGACGCCATTCGCCGCTCGGCACACGAGGGGCGGTCCGTGCGGGTGGAGGCCCCCTAGGCCGGCCGATTCTGGCCTCGGCCGGGGGCGACCGCCTACCCTCCGAGGTGTGTCCGCCGCCCCGCTCCCCGTCCGCGACGGCCTCAACCCCACCCGGCTGAGGCTGCCCGAACGCGGCCCGTGGACCACGGTGATGGAGTACCTGCTCGCCCGGTTCCCCGACGATGCGTCGCGGCTCCGGGAGAAGGTCGCACTGGCAGAGGTGATGGGCGGGAACGGGGTGCCGGTCACCAGCGAGACCGCGTTCGCGCCGCGCTCGTTCGTGTACCTCTACCGAGACCCGCCGGTCGAGGCGCGGGTGCCGTTCGAGATCGAGATCCTGCACCGGGACCGGGACCTGCTGGTCGTGGACAAGCCGCACTTTCTCGCCAGCACGCCGCGGGGCAGGCACATCGTCGAGTCGGCGCTGGTCCGGCTGCGCCGCGACCTGGACCTTCCCGAGCTCACCCCCGCACATCGCCTGGACCGCGTGACGGCAGGCGTGCTGGTGTTCACGGTCCGGCAGGAGGCCAGGCGGGCGTACCAACTGTTGTTCGAACAGCGGCTGGTGACCAAGGAGTACGAGGCGATCGCCGGATTCGATCCGGCGCTGACACTGCCACGGACCGTGCACAGCCGCATCATCAAGGAACGCGGAATGCTGCAGTGCATCGAGGCACCGGGGGAACCGAACGCCCACACCCGCATCGAGCTGTTCGAGGCACGCAGCGATCTGGCGCGCTATCGACTGCTCCCGAGCACCGGGAGAATGCACCAGCTGCGGGTTCACCTGAACTCACTCGGCATCCCGATCGTCGGCGACAGCTTCTATCCACGACTGTATGACGTTGCACCGGAGGACTATTCGAGTCCACTGCAACTGCTGGCCCGCTCGATTGAATTCGCTGACCCACACACAGGCAAGCCGCGGCGCTTCGTGAGCGAGCGACGCCTGTCCGCCTGGGAGCGGACCAGCAATCCCAACCCTTAGCGAATTGCCAAGGAGCGCACACCGTGCGCTCACAGATCTCCGTCACCATCGGTATATCGGAAAAACCGCCGGACACCCCCGGCGGATCCGCACACCGATCGGAGCCCGAGATGACCGACCTCTGCATGATCCTCCAGCGCGCAGACGACACCGCGGACCTCTTCACTGATCGCGACTTCCTCGAGGCCGTCGCGCGGGCCGCGAACCTCCGCCAGGCCCACATCCTCGCCGAGCTGCTGACCACCACCGGCCACGAGGAGGACGCCGACCGGTTCCTGTCCGCGCACGCCGAGTCCTGCCTCGCAGACCTGCCCGACGCCGCCTGAGATACCGACGAACCCACAGGTAGGAGACCTACTACGCACCGTAGTGGAGTGCGTCACAATACTGGCATCTCAGATGCAAGTTAAATACCGTCGGGTCATGACCCTCTCCCCCGCATCCACCGAAGTCATCAAGGCGACCCTCCCCGCCGTGGGCGCTGCCATCGAGGACATCACCGCGCTCTTCTATCCGAAGATGTTCGCCGCCCATCCCGAACTCGAACGCGATCTGTTCAATCGGGGCAACCAGAAGCAGGGCCAGCAGCAGAAGGCCCTCGCCGGCGCGATCGCCGCATTCGCGGCACTGCAGGTCAGCCCCGACGCCCCCCGCACGGAGCTGATCATGTCGCGGATCGCGAACAAGCACGCCTCGCTCGGCATCACCGCCGACCAGTACGTGATCGTGCACAAGTACCTGTTCGAGGCGATCGTGGAGGTCCTCGGCGAAGCCGTCACCCCGGAGGTCGCGGCCGCATGGGACGAGGTCTACTGGCTGATGGCCGACACCCTGATCGGACTCGAGGCCGACCTCTACTCCGCGTCCGGGGTCCAGGCCGGCGACGTCTGGCGTCGCATGGTGGTGGGCCGACGCGTCCTCCAGTCCGCGGACACCGTCACCTTCATCCTCGAGCCGGCCGACGGCGAACCCCTGCCCGCGTACCGGCCGGGACAGTACGTCTCCGTCGGCGTCCGACTGCCCGACGGCGCACGCCAGATCCGGCAGTACAGCCTGGTCGGCGCGCCGTCGCAGTCCGAGTGGCAGATCAGCGTCAAGGCTGTCCCGGCACAGCCGCTGCCCGACGGGTCGGCAACTCCGGCGGGCGAGGTCTCGAACCACTTGTACCGCAATCTTTTCGAGGGCGACGAGGTTTCCGTCTCGCTGCCCTTCGGCGACTTGGTCCTCGAGGATGACGACACTCCCCTGCTGCTGGTGTCCGCCGGGATCGGCTGCACCCCCATGATCGGAATGCTCAACCACCTCGCCGCCACCGGCGACCCGCGCCAGGTCTCCGTGCTGCACGCGGACCGCTCCCCGGCCCAGCATGCGCACCGGGCGGAGCTGACCGAGCTGGTGCAGCGGATACCGTTCGCGGTGATGCACCGGTGGTACGAGGACCTGGGCACCCGGGCCGCGGGCAACACCACGCACCTCGGCCGGGCCGACCTGTCCGCCATCCAGATCGAGCCGGACACCCAGGTCTACCTGTGCGGGCCGTTGCCGTTCATGCTCTCCGTCCGCGAGACGCTGATGGAACGCCAGGTCCCGGCCGAGCACATCCACTACGAGGTGTTCGGCCCGGACAGCTGGGCCTCGGCAAGCTGACCTCCGCGCGGCGGTTGGCTGTACAGCTAGCCGCCGACGCCGGTCAGCTCGATGGGCGACTGCGGCAGCACCGCCGAACGGGCCACGGTGCCGGCCGCGAGGTCGACCGCATGGATCGACTTCGCGGCCGGATCACTGACGTAGGCCGTACCGCCGTCGACGAACAGGGCCGGCCGCGGCGACTGCCACTTCTCCGGCTCGGTCCAGGCACCGAGCACCGGTATCCGGTTGGTCACCGCCCCCGTGTTCTGGTCGATCACATGCAGGAAGCCGTCAGTACCCAGCACCAGCGCCTCACCGCGCGGGCCGCGACCGAGGGACCGGAAGGTGTAGCTGGTGCCGAGGTCGACGGGCGTCATCGCTGCGGTTGTCGTGTTGACCAGCATCACCCGCTGCGGTCGTTCGAGTTCGGCGTCGCGGTCCGTCTTGTAGTCGCCGAGCACCACGTCGGAGGTGTCCGTGCCTGCCTGGTTGCCGATCCGGCCGTAGGCGTCCGGGCTCGAGATCTTCGTGACCACGCCATCGCGGTAGACGAGCACCCCGTCCTGGCATCCGAACACCACGACCTCGTTTGCGGCCGCCGCCTCGCCGTGCACGCCGGGGCAGTGTTCGTTGCGGGTGACCTCCCGGCGCTCCCTGTCGAGGACGACGATGCCAGTGCGGGCCTTCTCGTCGCCGAGCGTGGTGATCAGTCCGCCGTTCTCCAGTTCCACCGCCACCCCGTGGTGCGGCTCGGCGGTCGTGTGGCTGTCCACCGCCGGTTTCCCTTCCGCCAGCCCGTGCGGATCGAACATCTCGACCAGCCCGGACCCATCGTGGAACAGCACGGTGCGATCGGCGTGCCGGACCACGTGGCCGGGCTTGTTCGCGGCGAACTCGGTGCCGGTGAGCGCCGGGGCCGCGGTGTAGTGATGCGAGTGGTCGCCGTGCGGCTCGGACCAGGTCCCGGTGTCGAGCACCTCGAAGGCGTCGCCGGTGGTGACGAGGACATGCCTGCCGTCTCCCGCCGGGTTCAGCCGGGTGAAGCCGTCGACGGGTACCTGTCCGACCACCTCCAGACTCTCGGCGTCGAGCACCAGGACGCCACCGTCGTATGACACCGCGAGGCGCGGTGTCGCGCCCGAAGCCTCCACCGGTCCAGCGGTTTTGGATCCAGCGGCGGCGGTGGCCTGCTCCTGCGGGTCGATCCCGGACGAGCAGCCGGCGAGCAGGGTGGTCGCGAGGACGGCGGACGCCGCCGCGGCGCGAACACGAGGAGTGAGGTCTGGGTCATGCCCACCAGCTTCGGCCTTATTGCAAATGATTGTCAAAGTATATAATGCGCATGCGTGCACTCATTTGATCGAAAAGCCTTCCCCGGGAGGACATTTGACAACACCCCCCTGCCATCCCTAGGTTTCTGGAAATCATTTCCATGTGACCTGGTGCCGCATGCCCACGCGCCGCGGCCGATGAAGGGGATTCAATGAGCGAGATCCGTAAGCGCGGCATCCGTATTGCTGGCGTCGGTGCTGCCGCGGCGGTGGCGATCGGCCTGATGTCGACCGGTGCGGCGCATGCCGACACGTTTGTGCCGCTGCCGGACGGGCAGAAGGCCGGGCCGGGTGCGGTGGTCTCCCGTACCGGTGAGAGTGTCCTGATCTCGCCGTCGCTGGCCGCCAATGGTGCCGGCCGCACCGCGTGGGTCTCGGGCACCGTCAGCGCCGATGTCACCGGTGTCTCCGGTGAGGGCGAGGCGGGTCCGTGGAACGGTGCGACGAACGACAAGGGCACCAACAACTCCTCCACGCA